>DATMZV010000001.1:0-19315 GCA_035573355.1 Gaiellaceae bacterium
GGACGAGTCGGCTTACTAACCCCGCGAAAGCTTTGCTTGATCAGGCTGGGGTGGTGGCGTTTCGTACGGTGAACGCTATGAACCAGTCTTCTTTCGTCTCGTCGTTGATCGTCAGCCGCAGCTCGTAGCGCCCCTCGTCGAGCAGCAGCGGACCGAACGGCACGACGAGCGGTGCGTCGACGGGTGTCCCCGGTCTGAGGCCCGCGGGGCGGCCCGCCTCGAACTCTCCTTCCGCACGCACGCTCTCACCGTTTGGAATCGGCACTCCCTGACCGTCGGCGTCGAGCAGCTCCAGCCTGAACTTGTGCTTCGCGTTCGTCTGGTCCCACGGAATCTGAAAAAGGGCAGCGACGAAGAAGCCGAACGGGCCCTGGGCGTTCATCATCGACCAGCCTCCGCCGATGACGTCCAGCTTTCCGTTCGCCACCCGCGCGAAGTCGGCGATCATGAGAGTCACCTTCATGACCCTGGGAGCTTTGCAGGTCGCCGCTAGGCTGAACCGCATGAGCCGCGGCGCCTACCTGCTCGATCTCGGCCTCGTTCCCTATCAGGAGGCCTGGGACCTCCAGCGGTCGCTCGCCGGGGCGGTCTCCCAGGGCGCGATCCCCGACGCGGTCGTCTTTCTCGAACACCCTCCGGTCGTCACGCTCGGCCGCCGGAGCGAGACGGAGGAACTGCACGTTCCCGAGGGAGCGGAGGTGGAGGTCGTCGAGACGAACCGCGGCGGAAAGTCCACCTTCCACGGCCCAGGGCAGCTCGTCTGTTACCCGATTCTCGACCTGCGCCGGCATGGCAAGGACGTGAAGAAGTACGTGCGTGACCTCGAAGAGGCACTCATCCGCGCGGTGGCCCCGCTCAGCCTCGAGGCAACGCGCATCGACGGCCTCACGGGAGTCTGGCTCGAGCGCCCTCCGCGCAAGATTGCTTCGATCGGCGTCCACATCTCACGCTGGGTCACGACGCACGGCTATGCGCTGAACGTCGACCTCGACCCCGCACCGTTCACTGAATGGATCACCGCCTGTGGTCTTGAAGACGCGGCCTTCACGACGATCGCCCGCGAGCTCGACCGGGCCGTCACGGTGGACGAGGTCAGGCCCCTGGCGCGTGAGGCGCTGGCCGAGGTCTTCGACCTGACGCTCGAGCAGATCCCGGCTGACGAGGGCCACGGTCTCTGGAGCCAGCCGATCCACGGCCAGCTCGCCGCGAAGAGATAACGGTGCGGGGCCGGCGAGGGCCCCGCACCGAATGATCGATCTTAAGGGGTGAAGTTGGCGATCAGGACGTCCTGGTTCGCCGGGGTGTGTCCCGGGTTACCGCGGAAGTCCGTCCAGGAAGCGTGGGCCTTGCCGTCCGTGCCCATCGCGATCTGTGAATAGTCGCCGATGAAGCTTCCGTCCGCGAACTGCACGAACGGGTTGGAGCTCTGGCTCGAGAGCCGCGTCTGCGAAGCGAAGCCGCTCGTCGAAGACGTGGCCGCGTAGTCCATGCACACCGACCGCGAGGTCGGCACCGGAGTGATTCCGGTCGGCACGGGGTTGGTCTGCAGGTTGCAGACGAGCGCCGCCGAAGTGATCCCGTAGTCCCGCGTGTAATAGGACACCACGATCTTCCCGCCACGGCTTGCGACGGCCGGGAACACCTTGTCCGGCGCACTGGACGTGACATGGGTGACCGGGGCCGACTGGATCGTCGCCCAGGGCGCATGAATCAGCTTCACCTGGTTCGAGGTCGTGCCCGTGAACGAGCTCGCTCCCGTCCCGCATGTTCCCGATCCCTGCTGGTCGGTCCACGCAATGGAGATCTCGCCGGTGAGCGGATCGACACTCATGGACGGGTAGCTGTTGAGGCGGAAGTGCATGTCCGTCAACGTCTGCCGGCCCGCAAAGACCGGATAGCAGTCGGAATCGTCGTAGACGCGTGCGAGCTCCTTCGTCTGGAACGTCTTGCCGTCGTCGGTCGAGCGTGCCACGACCATTGCGTCGGTCGTGTATCCGAAGAGCGGCGATGTCGCCTCGTAGGACACATACAGCGCGCCGTCAGGGCCGTATTGCACCTGCGAGCCCTGGTCGAACGGATGGGCGTTGTCCGACACCGGTGAGCCCTGGTTGTTCCAGCTGTGGCCGTAGTCCTTGGAGGTTGCGCTCACGATCGGCGACTGGTTGTAGCCGGCACCCTTCGGGCCTTGGTTGAACTTCGTCCAGGTGACGGTGACCTTGCCGTTCGGGCCGGCCCCGATCCACTCCTTGTCGTTGAAGAAGTTGCCGGCATCGCCGTACGTGACCAGGTTCGGAGCGCTCCAGGTCCTGCCGCCGTCACGCGAGGTGCTGACCACCACGCCCGTGACGAAGCTCACCCTGCTGAAGACGATGTTCGCGTAATACGCGACACCGTCAGGGCTGAACGCCATCGCCGGGTCGCCGGCCGAATCGAACTTCTTCATGGAGCCGGTCGCTCCCGTCTCGGCCGTGAGCGCCGGGACCTGGACGTTGCCCCAGGTCTTGCCGCCGTCGAACGAGTAGTAGGCCCAGCCGGTGCCGTCGTTCAGGCCCGTGAAGTCGCAACAGACGCGGTAGTCGTTCGCGCCCGAGATGAGATTGTCGGCGTTCTGGGGGTTGACGGCGATGGTCGTCTCGTTCTGCGGCGTCGTGCAGCCGAAGTTCGAGAAGCCACTGTTGTTCGTCGCGTCACCGATGATCGCGTCCACCTCGGTCGATGCAAGTGGCGCGTACGCCCCAGCCGGCGTGTTGAACGGCGTCGAGCGGCAGAGCCCTGCCGCCGCATCCGGTGCGTCGAGCTCTTCGTCGTCACCCTCCATCGCCCACGGCGCGTTGATCGTGGGATCGAACTTCCACTGATGCGTGGTCGTCGTGGCGGCGCTCGATCCGCCGGCCATCACGGACATGGCGACGACGGCGCACGTTGCCGCAAAAAGCACTGCGAGACTGCGTCTCACAAATCCCCTCCTTGTTAGATCTCTCCCCATTGCCCGGCCTGCGGGCTCGCTGACTTTAGACCCCTCCGCGGCAGCCGGCAACCCGGTCACTAAATTGGCCAAATGGAGATCTCCCGGCCCTAGGGACGGTCAGCCGCGGGCACGAGGGCCGGCTCGGCCGGCCCTCGTCGGTTCAGCAGCAGCTTCGAAGCTAACCCTGGACGTCGATCGTCTGAGCCTCGTCGCTTCCCTTGTTGTCGTGCGTGACGACCATCAACCCGAGCGGGGGTGAGTTCGGCCACTCAGCACCGTTGATCGTGACGGTCTCAGTCGCGCTTCCGCCTGGCGAAACCACGTCGAACATCCCCGTCGAGATCGCCGGCGTGAACGCATTGAATGTCGCCGTCGTGTCGATCGTGTCGGAGGTGTTGTCCGTGAGCCCGAAAGCGGCTGCGTGGTACGTGAAGCGTGGATTCGACGAGCTGAGGCACGGCTGTCCAGCTGCGCAGAGCTGGTCGAAGAGGACCGGCAGCACCAGCGTCGTGCTGTCGGTCGGGGCGTCGGCGAGGAACTCGATGCTTCCTCCTCCGGTTGCAAGCGTGAACACCGCCACGGCCATGATCCCGTTGAACGTCCCGGTCGTCAGGGCACCGAGATCAGCACCGACCACGTCGTAGTCGTCCGTGCCGTCGCTGTTCACGTCCACGTAGATGTCGAACTCGTTCGCCGCCGCGTTCGACCACCGCTTCGCCACGTTGACGGCGAACGCGAGCAGACCGCCGTTAGGGAACGACTGGACTCCGACCGACCGAAGGTCGTCAGACGCGACACCCTTATCCTTCTTGTCCCGCAGACCCCACGCGTAGAAGTCCGCGGCTCCGGCGATCACACCCTTGTTGGTGATCGCTGCGGTCGTCGACCCTGACTTCGGCTTCTTCGATTCAAGAGACGTCGAGACCTGCGAGGTCGCCTGAGGTACGAAGTAGTACGGCACCGTCAGCGCAATGCCCTTGTTGGAGCCCCCGGACGGTGTAAAGACGATCTCGCCCGCCACGTCGTTGAAGGAGCTCGAATCGCCGGCGCTGGCGGCGGGGACGTCGAGCCGAACGTCGACGTTGGCGGTGCCGCCTGGCGGGACCCTGACTGTCGGCGTGCTCATGCCAAGGGTGTGCGGGCTGCCCTGGGAGCGAGTTTCCGTGACTCCGAATGTTGCTGTCGAGCTCCCGAAGTTCCTGAGCGTGATCCGGCCCTTGTCGCTGAAGTTCTTGTCGAGCTCTGCGAAACCGAAGTTAAGCGTTGCCGTGCCCTTGTCGCCGAGCGCGACGACCTGCGTGGCAACAGCACCCGGAGCCTGGATCAGACCGGCTCCCGCCCCTCGGGTCGAATAACCCGCCACCTTTGACGGATCGGCGGTGTTGACGATCGCCGCCTTCCAGTACTCGACCTTCTTCCAGGTCGGGTGAGCCTGCTTCACCAACGCGGCCGTGCCCGCAGTGTGCGGAGCAGCCATCGAGGTACCTGAGAGAAGACCCGCTTGGTTGCCCGTGCCGATTCCGACGGAGGCGATGCTGACGCCCGGTGCTGTGACATCCGGCTTCAACCAGCTGTCTCCGGTGCGTGGCCCGAAGCCGCTGAAGCTCGCCAACGCGAGATATGCGGGGTTCGCGAGCGTCGTCGGGCTGAGCGTTACCGTCGTGCCGTCGGCTCCGAGCATCGCGTTCGCGACTGTGCTCGGGACGCCCAGGAATGGGATCGTCACGTCTTCCTTGGAGTGATCGTCCGGGTTTTCGGTGATCTTCCCCTCGAACGGCGGGAACGACGGAGCGTTGTTGACCATGAGCACCGCCGCCGCACCGGCCCGCTGGCCGAAAACCGCCCGGGCGACACGGGCGCACGTGCCCCGCCTCGTGATCACCAGCATGCCCGAGGTACCGGCGTATTCGCTCTGGCTACAGCCGAGGGAAATCGCGCCAGACGAAGTCTTCAGCACTTTCACCGGCAGTGGGCCACTGGGAAGCGAGGCGTCGTTGGCGTTGATCGCGTCCTGCACCGTTCCGTTGCTGAACACCAGATGGGCGGCAGGAAAGGTCTGCGTCGGGTCATTGGCGGCGACGCTGATCGTGTCCGTGCCGGAAGCGGGTGAGCCTGTCATGTATGGGCTCGACCCCTCGTTACCGGATGAAGCGACGACGATGACACCGTCTTTGGCCGCGTTCGACGCCGCAACTGCAGCAGGATCGTCGGCGTTGCCGAAGGGCGAACCAAGCGACATGTTGATGACGTCCATGTCGTTGTCGACCGCCCATTCGATCGCATCGATGGTGACATCTGTCGAGCCCGCACAGCCGAAGACGCGTACCGCATAGAGATTCGCCTTCGGTGCAACACCTGGCCCGACCAGCCATGACTTGCTCGAGATCGTGTTCGACGTATACGGGCCCGTGTAGGTCTGGCCGTCGGCAAGGACGCCGAAGCCGGCAGCCGTGCCGGCGACATGCGAGCCATGGCCGAAGCAGTCGAGGGGGTTCGGGTCCGGATGCGGTATCGGCTGGTAGTTGGGATCTTGTGGATCGGCGTTGTAGCTGTCGCCGACCAGGTCGACTCCGCCCTTGACCTTTGGAGCTGCGGGCCCAAACTGGAGCGGATCCGCCGGCTGGGTCTCCGCTGCATGCGCCGCCGCGTACGCGGCGGGCGTGCCGGCGCCGCCGAAGTCGGCGTGGGTGTAGTCGATACCGGTGTCGATGATCGCGATCTTCATGCCCTCACCGTGCACCCCGTTGGCTCCCGCCCATGCTTCCGGCGCGCCGATGAGCGGCACACCGTGCGTGTTGGACGGCTTCATCAGCTGCAGGGGCCGCACTGCGACAACACCTGGGATCGAGGCGAGGCGTCCGGCGTCACGCCCCTTGATGCGAACCTTGATGCCGTTGTAGGCAACCTGATAGGTCGCCAGCACCTGCCCGCCTTGGGCCTGGACTTGCGACACCACAGGTGCCTGCTTGGCCTTCAGTTCTTCTTTTCGCTGCCGCTTCTGCTCCTTCGACAGCGGCGCACCCGCAGCAGCATCCTGCGCCGCGACCGGCTCACCGGCTAGTTCGACGACCACGGTGGTCGGCGCGTTGCTCACACCGAGCGGTGTCCAGACCGCACGGAACTGCCCGTTCGTTGGTGACGCCTTCGGGTTGTTCGCGGCGCCTCCGCTCGAGACGACGCCGAGGGCAGCTACGACGGCGATGAGGACTCCCACGAGCGCACCCATTCGGTGATCGCTCCGCCTGCGCACGACGCGTTTCTTCACTCCAATCCCCTTTCGAAAGCCAGGCAGCGCCCAGCGCTTGAAAGCCCGAGCGGAAGCCCAGCACTCTTGTTCTCGTGTCCCGGCCCTTCGGTGGCCGCCGCCCGGTTTCCTGCCAGATCTCGGGCCGGGCTACGGCACCCGGTTAATGCAAGCGCGCGAAATTACCAGCCTCGGTGGACGACTCCCCCGAAGAGAGTGCCCTTCCGCCTATCCTTCCTGCAGCTTCTGTCCGAGCAGCCTGTGGGTCCACAAAGACCGTGAAACCGTCGCTACCTGTCGCTGAGAAACCCCGCCGCCCCGAGTGGATGAAGGTCCGGGCCCCAAGTGCGGATTCGCGCTATTACGACGTCAAGAAGCTCATTCACGGCCAAAACCTCCACACGATCTGCGAGGAGGCCCGCTGCCCCAACATCGGGGAGTGCTGGGGTCGGGGGACCGCGACCTTCCAGATTCTCGGAGACACGTGCACTCGTGCCTGCCGGTACTGCTACGTCCACAGCGGCAAGCCGGACAGCGCGCCCGACCCGCTCGAGCCTCTGCGCCTCGCGAACGTCGCCGCCCAGATGGAGCTCAAGCACGTCGTCGTGACGTCGGTCGACCGCGACGACGTCGAGGACCGCGGCGCCGGACACTATGCCGCCACGATTCGTGCACTGAAGAAGAAGCTGCCGGACGCATCCGTCGAGGTGCTGACGCCGGACTTCCTCGGCGTGGAGGAAGAGGCGCTCCAGACCGTCATGGCCTCGCGGCCCGACGTGTTCAACCACAACATCGAGACTGTTCGACGACTCCATGCACGCATGCGCGGTGCGAAAGCGAGCTACGACAAGGCGCTCTGGCTCTTGCAGCGGGCGAAGGAGATCGCCGACTACCCGGTGCTCACGAAGTCGGGCATCATCGTCGGGCTCGGCGAGACGAACGACGAGGTGGTGGAGACGATGCGCGACCTGCGTGCGCACGACGTCGACGTCGTCACGATCGGGCAGTATCTGCAGCCGAGCTCGAAGCACGCGCAAATCGACCGGTGGGTCCACCCCGACGAGTTCCGCTGGTTCCGCGAGCAGGGCGAAGAGCTCGGGTTTGGCTCGGTGTTTTCGGGCCCACTCGTGCGCTCGTCGTATCGGGCGGACGAGCAGCGGCATGCAGCCGCAACCGGCCGCGGCGCCGTCGCCTACTAGCGGATTCCCGTGTCGATGTCGAAGTTCTGGTGGCGCCACACGGTGCGCACACGCACTGCCGCCGGATCGATGCGCCCGCCGATCCCGCCCGCGGGTGCACCGGCGACACGCACGGTGTAGACGCCGCGCGGCAGCCGAACGCGATAGCGGCCGCGTACATCGGTGCGAGCTGTGGCGACGAGAGTCGCGCCGCGAAGAAACCGAAGGCTCACATGAGCGGCAGGCTCGCTGCACGGCGCCTCGCTCGAGCACACCGGCTTGGTCGGGCTTCGGGTCACCGAGCCGTAGAGGCCCTGGCCGGTCGCTGCGCCGGCCGGTACCACGAAGCAGAGCGCTAGCAGCATGAGGAGCGCGGTTTTCCTCATGCGCATATGGTGCCCGAAGACGAGAAGGGCCGCCCCAGGCGGCCCTTCTCCACCGAACGAGCCTCGTCCTAGTTCAGCGGTACGCCCTGGCTCTGCAAGAAGCTCCGAGCCTGCGTGTTGTCGAGCCGGAACGCACCGGATGTGCCGTTGCAGTACTTCGTCCCGAACGAGATCACCGCGACGTCCCACACGTTCCCCGCGGTATCGGTGTGGAAGATCGGGCCGCCGGAATCGCCGAAGCAGGTTCCGCCGCCGCCCGTTCCGCCGCCGTTCGAGTCGGTCATCATCAGGTTGTAGCCGCCGGCGATATGGCTCCGAAGATTCTGGAGCTGGTTCGTGCCGACGAAACGCTGCTTGATCGCGACCTCGAGATTCGGGCGCTCGAACTGCACGCCGTACCCGACGACGGTGAAGTTGACGTTCTGCTGCCCACGCTGGGTCGCAAGGCCGTCGAGATACCCGAGCGGGGCGATCTTCGACAGTCCCTTGTTCGGAGCCTGAGTCAGCTGGACGACGCCCATGTCATGCGTGTTGGGAATCGTCAGTGATCCGTTCCAGCCGGGATGCGGCACAGGTGTGCCGGTGAACTCGCCTTTGCACGGATAGCCCGTATCCGTGGCCTTGCACGGATTGCCGTCAAAAGCGTACGAGCCGAGCGGAATCGGGCCAGAGTCGAACCACACCTCGGCCCGGTCGGGAGCGATTCCCAGACCCGGATCGATGCCCGTGCAATGGCCGGCGGTCAGATAGACCTTCGCGGCGACCATCGTGCCGGAGCAGCGCCACAGCGGGATGCCGTGGTACAGGAAGACGGACAGCCCGACGTTCGGATGCCCGTTGCCGTCCGGACTGGCACCCTGAACGGCGCCTGCCGGAGTGACGAGAATTGCGACCGCAGCCAAAGCGGCTGCGAGCGCAGTCAGAAGCTTGCGCAACGTTTTCTCCCCTCTGGACGTTGACCTCGGATCCGCCGGATCCCCGATCCGGCTTTCTTGATAGAGGATTCTACTTCAGGCTCGGATCCGCGTCTACCGAATCCCCGTGTCGATCGAGAAATCCAGGCGAACGTACCGTCCGGTGCGGATTCGCACGTGATCCGGCTCCAGGCCACGACCGGCCTTAGGCGTGCTCGTGAGGGCCACGCCGTAGGCGCCAGGGCGCAGCCGGAGGTGGTAGCGACCGGCGAGGTCGGTCTTGCTCCGTGCCACCACCTGGCCGTTGCGGGAGAAGAGCAACGTGATGTTCTTGGCCGGAGCGCTGCAGGGCTGCTCGGCAACGCACATCGGTGCGATCGGGCCCCTCGTGACGATGCCGTGCAAGCCACTCTGGACTGCGACGGCCCCCGCGCCGGGCGCGAGGAACAGCGCAACCGTGACGACCAGACCCAGCTTTTTCATCCTCACACATGGTAGATGCAAAGAGGAGGGCCGGCCTTGCGGCCGGCCCTCCAATTGTTGCGATTCAGCCGTCGACTACGGCGTGAACTTGCTGATCCGTGTCGACCAGTTGCCGAGTGCCGCACGTGCACCCGGTCCATGCGAGGCACCGCCACACGTGCCGAGCAGGTTGTCGCCTGTGCCACCCGCGAAGAACGGGCCGCCCCAGGGGATGTAGCTGCACGGCTGGGCGATGTACTCGCTCGCGATCCAGACCGAGTTCCCGACCACGGCTGCCGCGCCGTAATCGCCCCAGCGGGTGCGTGGCGGGTTGCCGACCTGCGACTTGTAGCTCGTGAAGCCGTCGTCCTGCACGGCTCCTGCGCCACCCGGAACGACGTTCCAGGCACCGATGCCTGCGTTCGCGTCGATCGACGCGTAGGCAGCGCTCGGGTTCATTGCGTCACCCGTTGCGGTGAACGCGATGATCCCGCGACCGCTCGGCGTGACGCCGACCGCCGGGTAGGTGAAGTCCTGCCCGGTCGCACCGAGATAGCCGTCCAACGCGACCTTCCCGGCGTCCGGCTTCACGATGTACCACGCGATGCCGGCCCTTTGCGGGCCGCCGTCCGGGTTGATCGCCGTGTCCAGGGCGCCCCAGACCTTGCCGTTCGCGTACATGACCTGCTGCATCCGGGTGTCATTCGAGTCGGGCCTCGAGATGACCTCGTTGTGTGCCGGTTCGGCTCCGAACAGCAGCCGCCAGCAGCCCGTTTGCCCGTTGAACAAGGGCGTCGTCGTGTCATTGATGCAGTGCCCCTGCGGAACAGCCTCACCGGGAGCGGTACCCGACCCCGGCTGCTTCTGCTTCGGCGGAACCGCGTAGGTGTGCACGTCGAGGAGCTTGTTGCTGAGGCTCGCCGACGGCGTCGCCGTGTTCAGCGACGCGGTGTTCGTGAGAGTCCAGAGCACGATCTTGTTCGACACGCCGGCACCGCCGGTCCCTGCCACCGGATGCGTCGCCTCGTCGGCGGCATTCGAGCTGAGGAAGTACTCCGTGCCGCCGTTGTCGGTGTTGAACGAGCCCGTCCCGGGGGACTGAGCCGGCCACACCGTGAAGCCCGGCTGCGTCGGGCCCGCGTCGCTCGGAGCGTTGACCATTCCGGACGTGTCGATGTGCTGCATCGTCAGGCTCGCGGCTCCCGCGGCCATCTGCGCCTTCGAGAAGGCGTAGATCTGCGCACCGGAGAAGCCGTTGCAGCACCACGGATAGGCGTTCGTCGTGATGTAGAAGCCGTTGGCGTCAGCCCCGATGTGCGGGTAGTCGCCGAGGTACGGGCCCGGGTTCGTCCCGCCGGTGTTCGTCCCGTCGCCGGTGACGTCCACGCGGTAGATATTCCAGAGGCCCGTCGGATCCGACGTCTGGCTGACGGCGGTATCGAGATGGTTCACCGTTGTGAAGGCCCCCGAGGTCGGTACGACCTCGAGCGTCAGCACGGTGACGAAGAACCGCTGGGTCGCCGCGTCGTACAGACACGACGGATCCGTGACGAACGGACCGCGAATTCCCGTCGACCGGTTGATCGCGGGTGCGTAGCCGTAGAACGAGTTGAGGTCGACTGCATGGTTCACGTTCCGTGGGAAGCCGCCGACGATGTTCGTGGCCGTGTTGTCCGGAAGCACCGACGCTCCCGCGGTGTTGTAGACGTTCATGACGTCGTTGACAGCCTCGACGACGTAGCCGTTACCGGCGCACATGCCCTGGTCGGGCGGCTCGACGGAGAACTGGTTCCCGCCGCGCGCGTAGCGCTGCTGGTAGAAGTTCAGGCCTTCAAAGCCGAAGTTGAACTGCGGGTCCGACTTCGCCTTCTTACCGGTCGTCGTCGGCACGCCGGCCACGGTGCCGCCGGCCGACAGGCTCCGGTCGACGATGTTGCCGCCGTAGGCGTCAGGACCGGCCTCGTCGTCCCCCTCGCCGGCGAACTCCTCGTCCGTGACGTCACCCGAGCCGGACGGCGTAAAGGCGCCGGTCTGCGGCGAACCGGTACCGGCCTTTGGAATCTGTCTACCTGCAGCGGCAGGTGAACCCACTGCAGCGGACGCCGTAATTGCACACGCCGCCACCACCAGAACCGCTCCAAGCGCAAGCTTGGTCCTTCCTCTCAATTGCATCTCTCCCCCTCTGGAGTAGATGAGGCGACCGTAGCCCCGGACGGGCCGCCTCGTGACAGGCGTATATGTGTCCCTGGATACCGGTTTGTCAAGCCGGAACCCGCTGTACGCACGAGATTTCTTCGTTTCCGAAGGAACGAAGATTCGGGGTCTAGTTACAGATACGTTCCTATATATGTCGAGCCAGCGGTCAGACCAGCTGCAGCGCTATCCGTCGTCGTTCGGCTTCGCCATCGCGCGGTAGTCAAGCGCCTTGTCGAGCACGTCCTGGGCAACGCCCTTGTCCCGGGCTACGTCGCGCAGAGAGCGTCCGGAAGCGGCGGCTTCTTTCACGATCTCGCCGGCCGCGTCGTAGCCGATGTACGGGTTCAGGGCAGTCGCCGCGGACAACGTCAGCTCCGCATAGTGCTCGCACTGCTCCCGGTTCGCCTCGATCCCGTCGACGCACTTCTCGGCGAGCAGCCTCGAGGCGGCGGAGAGCAGCTTCACGGAGTCGAGCAGGTTCCGGGCCAGCATCGGAACGAAGACGTTGAGCTCGAAGTGACCCTGCATGCCGCCGACGGTGATGGCGGCGTCGTTGCCGATCACCTGCGCAGCGACCTGCGTCACGACCTCCGGAATGACGGGATTGACCTTGCCCGGCATGATCGAGCTTCCCTTCTGGAGCTCGGGAAGACGGATCTCGGCGAGGCCGGCGCGGGGGCCCGAGCCCATCAGCCGCAGGTCGTTCGCGATCTTGGTCAGCGACACGGCAACGGTCTTCAGCGCGCCGGAGGTCTCGACGAGTGAATCGCGCGCCGCCTGCGCTTCGAACGGGTCCGCGGCTGCAGAGATCTGCAGTCCGGTCTCCTCCGCAAGTCGCCGTCTGACCTTGGCGGCGAACTCGGGATGTGTGTTCAGCCCCGTGCCGACGGCCGTGCCGCCGAGGGGCACTTGCCCGAGCCGCTCGAGGGTCGAGCCGACGCGGTCGTACCCCTGGCGCACCTGTGCCGCATACCCCGAGAACTCCTGCCCGAGTGTGACCGGAACCGCGTCCATCAGATGTGTGCGGCCGGACTTGACGACGTCGTCGAACTCGGCGGCCTTCGCTTGGAGCGACTCGGCGAGACGTTGCAGCGCAGGTAGTAGGTCGTTCGTGATCTCGTCGAGTGCTGCCAGATGCACGGCGGACGGAAAGACGTCGTTCGACGACTGCCCCATGTTCACGTCGTCGTTCGGGTGCACGTCCTCGCCGGCGAGCGCTGCCATGACCTCGTTGGCGTTCATGTTCGACGAGGTCCCCGAACCGGTCTGGAAAACGTCGATCGGGAACTGATCGTCCAGCTCGCCCGAAGCAACCCGGTCGCCGGCCTCGGCGATGCGCTGCGCCTTGTCGTCGTCCAGCAGACCGAGCTCCGCGTTCACCCGCGCGGAGGCGGCCTTGATGCGTCCGAGCCAGCGGGCGACGCCTGCGGGGATGGGTTCGCCCGAGACGGGAAAGTTCACGACTGCTTTCCTGGTCTCATCGCCCCACAGCTCCCGTTTCGTCTCGGTCTTGGCCACCGAATCGAGTTTACTGACGTCATGCGGGCCAGAGACCTCGGCATTGCTCTCGGCGACGGGGTGCCCGGTCCAAGGAATGCGATCACGGACGTCGCCGGCGTACGTGTCGGCCACACGACGCTGATCGAAGGCGACTCGGTGCGCACGGGCGTGACGATGGTCGTCCCGCCCGAGACTCCGCTCTTCGCCGGATGTCATCGACTGAACGGAAACGGCGAGCTGACCGGGCTCGAGTGGGTGCGTGAGTCCGGGCTGCTGACGACGCCGATCGGGATCACCAACACGTTCAGCGTGGGCGTCGTGCGGGACGCGATCGCCGCGGCATCCGCGGATGAGGATGCGTGGTCACTCCCGGTGGTGGGAGAGACCTTCGACGGATTCCTCAACGACATCCGCGGACAGCACGTGACCGCCGAGCACGCACATGCTGCGCTCGAAACGGCCGAGGGCGGAGCGGTCGAGGAGGGAAGCGTCGGCGGGGGCACGGGGATGATCTGCCACGAGTTCAAGGGCGGGATCGGCACGGCGTCGCGCAAGGTCGGGGACTACCTCGTCGGCGTCCTCGTCCAGGCGAACTACGGCCGGCGCGAGCGTTTCCGCGTGGACGGCGTTCCGGTGGGCCGGCTGATCGGCGACCGGATCCTGCTACCGCGCGAAGGCGACGAGTCGGGCTCGATCATCGGGATCGTCGCGACGGACGCGCCGCTCCTGCCGCACCAGTGCGATCGGCTCGCGCAACGCGCAGGCTTAGGTGTTGGCCGGATGGGTGGAACGGCCGCTCATTCGAGCGGGGACATCTTCTTCGCCTTCGCGACCGGCAACCGCGGGCTCGACGGAGTGGGCGAGCTCCCCGTTCGCATGCTCTCCGACACCGAGATCACGCCGTTCTACGACGCCGTGATCGAGTCGACCGAAGAAGCCATCCTCAACGCCATGCTGGCTTCGGAGACCATGACCGGCCGAGACGGCAACACCGTGCACGCGCTCGAGCCGGAACTGCTGCTGGAGGCCCTGTCTAGGCAAGCCTGAGCCGGCGTCGTTCGAGCGGGCGGGCGCGCATCGCGCGACGCTCGTCCTCGGTGAGTGCATTGACCGGAGCCCAGCCGACGTACCCGCAGCGCGAGCAATCGGGGTTGGCCTGCCGCAGCGGATTCGGGGAGAGCTTTCTGTGACTACCGCAGCGGAGGCACTCGACTACGAGTGACTCCATGCCCCCATCTTTCGTCGGTCGGGGGAGATCGGCGTCCCCCGACTGGGGGAGGGCTGCCTAGGCACCTGTCCGCCGGAGCCAGGTTCCAGGGACTGTCCCTGGTACGTGTCCGTCGGAGCCAGGTTCCAGGAACTGTCCCTGGTACGTGTCGGCGGGAGCCAGGTTCCGGGGAACCGAGCTAGGCGGTCTCAGCTGCCACTCGCTCCGCCGCCTCGAGCAACTCGTCCCAGGTACGGAGCTTCACCCGGGGACGGCCGAGCTTCTCCCCGGCGGCCCGCTCGAGCTCGTCAATGGAGGTCCAGCCCGGGTACAGCACCGCCCTGGCGTCCCGTTCGGCCAGGAGGTTCTCCACCGCAGCGGCGGTCGCCTCGTCACGATGACCCAACTTTCCCTGCTCGACGTCCTCGAGCAGCTGGGCGACCGTCTCGGTCGCGTCCTTCTTGTTGGTGCCGATGATCCCCGTCGGGCCGCGCTTGATCCAACCGGCGCAATACGTCCGGCCGACGGGCTCGCCGTCGTCGGCCACGACGCGGCCGCGCTCGTTTCGAATCGTGCCGCGCCGCTCGTCGAACGGAAGCTCCGGCAGGCCGACGCCGCGGTAGCCGACGCTCCGAAACACGAGACCGCACTCGATCGTCTCGCGCTCCTCGCTGGGAACGGCGACGAGACGTCCATCCCGCTCCTCGAGCCGGTTGCGTACGAGCTCGATCGACTGAACTTTCTCGTCGCCGTGGAGCGCAACCGGCGACACGAGGAAGCGAAGGCTGACGGTCACTGGCTTGCCCGTTTGCTCGCGCGCGGCGAAGTCGCGCAGAACATCCATGTTGCGACGAGCGTTGGTGTCGTCCTCGAGCGAGGCCTCGCTCACCGCGTCGAGCTCAAGCTCGGCGGGATCGACGGCGACGTCAGCGCCGGCGAGCTCCCCGAGCTCCTTCAGCTCCTGGGTCGTCCACGACGCCTGGGCCGGGCCGCGGCGGCCGACGACGACGATGTCGCGAATCGTCGCGCCGCCGATCGCCTCGATCGCGGGGTCGGTCGTGTCCGTGGGCTCAAGCTCTGCGGGTGTCAGCGCAAGCATCCGGGCGACGTCTAGAGCGACGTTGCCGTTGCCGATCACGACCGCGCGCTCGACGTTCAGGTCGAACTGCAGCTCCTGGAAGTCCGGGTGGCCGTTGTACCAGGCGACGAACTCGGTGGCCGACCAGGAGCCCGGCAGATCTTCGCCGGGGATGTCCAGCCGGCGATCGCTCTGCGCGCCGAACGCGTAGACGACCGCGTCGTAGAGGCGGGTCAAATCGGCGTGTGTGAGATCACGGCCGACTTCGACGTTGCCGAAGAACCGGAAGCCCGGCTTCAGGGCGATCCGTTCGAAGGCTCGCGAGACCGTCTTCAGCTTCGGATGATCGGGGGCAACTCCGAGCCGGACGAGACCCCACGGCGTCGGCAGGCGTTCGAGCATGTCGACCTCGATCGGAGTCTCCGCATCGAGGAGCGCGCCCGCAGCGTAGAAACCGGCCGGGCCGGATCCGACGACAGCCACGCGGAGCGGTCCGCTCACGAAACCGATGCTAGAAGGTCAGGCGGAGCAACCGGAACCGCAGCCACCGACGTTGGCGTCGGCTTCACCCTCTTCCACCTGGAAGGAGTGACCACAGCCGCACGACGAGCTGGCATTCGGATTGTTGATCGCGAAGCCGGCCGCCTGGATCGAATCGACGTAGTCGACCTCGGCGCCCTTGAGGTACGGAGCGCTGAACGGATCCACGACGACCTGGACGCCGTGCATCTCGAACTCGAGGTCGCCTTCGGCGGCACCACGGTCGAAACCGAGCCCGTACTGGAACCCCGAACAACCGCCGCCCTGAATGGCGACGCGGAGGACGTTGACGTCTTCCTCCTCCGCCATCAGCTGCTTGATCTTGGCGGCCGCCGACTCGGTGACCGTCATCAGCGGGATCACTCGCTCCTGAAGTTCCATCGTGCTCTGATCGTAGCAATCGGTCCGCCCCTCAGGGCCCTCGCCGAAGCCCTAGTTTGTAACACTCGTCTCAGGCACGGTTGAGCGGTTTCTGGCTGAATTCGTGCGGCTAGTGTGAACCTGTTAGGTTCCCCGGCGCTCCAAGGGAGGGACCGTGCTCGACAACTGGCTGCCGTTCCTGATCTACGCGATCTTCGCGCTTGCGATTCCGGCATCCATGATGTGGTTCTCCTTCGTGTTCGCGACACGCCCGCACAAGCGGACGCGGTGGCGCGAGCTGCCCTTCGAGTCGGGCGTCTCGACCGGCGCACCCAAGGCCCAGCGCTTCACCGTCAGCTTCTACCTCACCGCGATGCTCTTCATCGTCTTCGACATCGAGATCGTGTTCCTGTATCCGCTCGCGGTGATCCTGCACCAGCTCGCATGGTTCGGGTTTCTCGAGTTCCTCTTCTTCATCGCGATCCTCGTGATTGCGTACGTCTACGTGTGGCGGAAGGGTGCTCTCGATTGGCAATAGAAGACGGCAAGAAGCTCCGCGACTACGGGCTGCAGAGCGAACGGCTGCTCTGGCCGACCAAGGGGCCGGCCGTGTTCGAGCAGGAAGTCGACTCGATCGAGCGGGCAGTCGGCCTGACCACGCTCGAAAAGGCGGTCGCCTGGGCGCAGAGCAAGTCGATGTGGCCCGACACCTTCGGGCTCGCCTGCTGCGCGATCGAAATGATGTCGATCGTCTCGTCGCGCTATGACATCGCGCGCTTCGGGATGGAGGCATTCCGCTCGTCACCGCGCCAGGCCGACCTCCTGATCGTCTCCGGTCGCGTGGTGCACAAGATGGCCGCGCCGCTGCGTCAGGTCTACGACCAGATGCTCGAGCCGAAATGGGTGATCGCGATGGGCGCCTGCGCCAGCTCGGGCGGGATGTTCAACAACTACACGACGTTGCAGGGCGTCGACAAGATCGTCGCGGTCGACATCCACGTGCCCGGATGCCCGCCGCGGCCGGAGGCCCTGATGGAGGGAATCGTCCGGCTGCACGAGAAGGTCATGGCCGGCATCCCGCCTGCCTATGAGATCCGCGGAGTCGCGTCCTGAACTTCAACCGCGTCCCCGGACTGATCGAGACGCGCGAGCGGCACGGCGAGACGACGCTCGTCGTCGACGCGCCGCGCGTGGTGGACGCCGCGCTGCATCTGCGTGACGAGCTCGGCTTCAACTTTCTCTCCGACCTCGCCGCGGCGGACTACCTGGGTTGGGGCAAGGCCGGCGTCTCGGGCTACATCGGGACACCGGCGGGCCGGAATCTGAACGAGCCGTCGACGCAGGGCTATCAGCGCCTGCCGGGCGAGAAGCCGCAGCGGTTCTCGATCAGCTACCACCTGCTTGCGCTGCGCGAGGGAGCGCCGCGTGTACGGCTGCAGGTCTGGGTCGGCGACGGCCAGTCCGTGCCGAGCGTCGTCGGCGTCTGGCCGACGGCGGACTGGTTCGAACGTGAGACGTGGGACATGTTCGGGATCGCCTTCGACGGCCATCCCAATCTCAGCCGCATCCTCATGGACGACGACTGGGAAGGGCATCCCCTACGCAAGGACTACCCGATCGGCGGCGAGCCGGTCCGCTTCTCCGGAGAAGAGTAAGTGGCGATCGCTCCCGAACGACCTCACATCTACGAGGGCACACGCATCCCGTCACCGATCCCGACGGTCCTGCAGGTTCCGGCCGACCTGAGGTCGTCCGAGGACGTCCTCCGCGTCAACTTCGGGCCGAACCATCCGTCGACGCACGGCGTGCTAAGGCTGATCGTCGATCTGCACGGCGAGGAAGTGCTCGGCCTCGCTGCGGTGGTCGGATATCTGCACACCGGGTTCGAGAAGAACATGGAGCAGAAGAGCTGGTGGAAGGCGATCACCTACGCCCCGCGCATCGACTACCTGGCTTTTCAAAACAACGAGCTGGTCTTCGTGCTCGCGGTCGAGAAGATGCTCGGGCTCGAGGTCCCCGCTCGCGCGACCTGGATGCGCATGCTGCTCGCAGAGCTGAACCGGATCCACTCGCATCTCGTGTGGCTCGGAACCGCCGCTCTGGAGCTCGGGGCGATCTCGATGTTCTGGTACTGCTTCCGCGAGCGCGACCGCATCCTCGACCTCTTCGAGCTCGTCGCGGGCTACCGGATGCACACGCGCTACTTCCAGGTCGGGGGTCTCGCGGAGGACGTCCCACCCGGCTTCTGGGACGAGTGCGCGAAGTTCGTCGAGGTGATGCCGAAGGCAGTCGACGACTACGAGTCGCTCGTCAACCGAAACGAGATCTGGCTGGAGCGCACGCAGGGGCTCGGCCTCCTCTCAGCGGACGACGCGATCGCCCTCGGGCAGTCGGGCCCGGTCCTGCGCGGGTCCGGCGTCGACTGGGATCTCCGGCGTGCCGAGCCGTATCTGGCCTACGACCAGGTCGACTTTCGGGTCCCCGTCTACCCGGAGGGCGACGTGTACGCGCGCTACCGCGTGCGGATGGAGGAGATGCGCGAGTCCGTCAGGATCGTCGACCAGGCGCTTCGCCGCATGCCCGGCGGCCCATGGATCGCCGACGACCGCAAGGTCGTCCTCCCGCCGCGTGAGGAGCTTCATACCTCGATGGAGTCGCTGATCCACCACTTCAAGATCGTCACCGAGGGCTTCCGCGTCCCCGAAGGCGAGGTCTACGTCGCAGTCGAATCGCCGCGCGGCGAGCTCGGCTGCTACGTCGTCTCCGACGGCGGGCCGAAGCCGTGGCGGGTCAAGTTCCGTGCACCCTCCTTCGTCGCGCTGCAGGCGACGGCGACGGCGATGAGCAACGCGCTGATCGCCGACATGATCGCCATCGTCGGCTCGCTCGACACCGTCATGGGCGAGGTCGACCGGTGAGCACCTACTACGACGAGGTCCAGGAGATCAAGGCGCAGTACCCGAACTGGCGATCCGCGACCTTGCCTGCATTGCGTCTCGCGCAGGAGCGCCACGGCTACCTGTCCGCCGAGGCTTTGCGCGAGTGCGCGGATGCGCTCGGCACCACCCCCGCATTCTGTGAGGCGGTCGCCTCCTTCTACGACATGCTGCACCTCGCTCCCGTTGGCCGGCACATGGTCGAGGTCTGCACGAACGTGTCGTGCGCCCTGGTCGGAGCCCAGCAGGTTCTGGAGCGCTTCGAGGAGGAGCTCGGCATCAGCGCCGGCGAGACCTCCACCGACGGAGAAGTCACCCTCCGGCCGATCGAGTGTCTCGGCGGCTG
>DATMZV010000002.1:0-4406 GCA_035573355.1 Gaiellaceae bacterium
TGCGTCACGCCCAGCCGGTCGATTCGCCCGGCCTCGCGCTCCTGCTCCAGCCAGTCGGCATGTTCCTGCCAAGACACGAGGTTGTGAACTTGCTCGATCTCCACGCGGCCGAACCATTCGAGCTGCTGCCGGTACTGCTCACGTCCCTCGTCCACGCTGGGGGTCCAGATTTTCGTCGCGATCGCGGTCCGATCGCGTTTTCCCGCGAGCCCTGCCCCTAGCGAGGCCTCGGCTCCGCGGTACATCGGCGATGAGTCGACCACGCGGCAGCCCGTGTCGAGCGCGGCGTCGACGACGGTCTGGGCCAGACGTGCATTGCCGCCGAACGTGTTCCAGGTCCCGAGCCCGACCACCGGCCCGAGTCGGCGCTCCTCCATCAGCGTTTGCGACCCGCAGCGCGGCCCGCGGCAAAAGCCGCGGCGAAGAACAGGCGATCGTCGTCCCGTCCACGGCCCATGTGACTCAGCGGAAGGTCCGCGCACAGCTCCTCCCACCCGGTCACGTCGACTTCCGTCCGCTGCTCGAGCCAGGACGGGGCGTCGTAGCCGGCCGGCCACGGAACGACGACGTCACCGAGGCAGAGCTCGAGCACCGACCGTGTGTGGTGGGATGCGCCCCGGTGACGGTCGCGCTCGTCGCTCTCGGATGCACGCACGGCGAGAACGGGCGAGCCCTGCAATGCAGACGCCGTGTTCGCGGCCTCGGCCGCCGCCAGGCCACCGTGGCCGAACGCCGTGCCCGTCCCGACGATGCCCGGCCCGATCCCGCACACCAGGATGTCAAAACCTTCCGCTGCGGCCCAGAGGAATGCAGACGCTGCAGAGACGCACTCGACCTCACCGTCAAGGCATGCTCCGACCGCGACCGACGTGTCGAGGTACCCGCGCTCGCGCAGCAGCCGGAGCGTGTCGGAGAGCGAAAGGGGCAGCGCTCCGCCCGCGAGCTGCACGTACGCCACGCGAGCATCCGTTCCGATCCCTGCGCACACCGGTGCGAGCTGGCTGTGGAGGGAGCAGCAGACGACCGGGATCCCGGACAGCGTCGACGGCAGCGTCCGCCCTTCCTCGCCGTGGCGGACCGCGGACTGGCCCGGCGTGTACGGCAGCTTCACGACGTGCGCGCCGGGATCCGCAGAAAGGTCGAGGCCGCGCGTGAGATTCACGTACAGCACGTCGAAGCCGCCGGATCCGAGCCCGAGCTCACGCGCCTGTGTGTTCACGATCACGTCGTCGCCGAGCTCGACGGGGCCGGTGAGCCGGAGATACGCGACGCAGGGCCGGCCGTCCACCTCGACCCGCGAAAGCCCTTCCACGCTTTCGACGACCGCGGTCACCCGGCCGCGCCTAAGCGTCAGCATCTCGAGCGACGTCGACGAGGGCGAGCGTCACCTCGACCATGCCCTCGAGGTCCTCGACGGTGATCCTCTCGTCGGCGGTGTGGATGTCCTGCATCCCGTTCGCGAGATTGAGGCAGGCGAGGCCTCGCTCGTTGAAGACATTCGCGTCAGCCGCACCGCCGCTCAGTGCGTAGGTCGGCGCGTAACCACTCCTTTCGAGCGCAGTGTGTGCGATTCGCACGACCGGATCTTCCGTCTTGAAGCGATAGCCCTTGTAGCTCTTGGAGATCTTCGTCTCGACCTCGCAGTCCTCGAGCCCTGCCGCAAAGGCGAAGGAGTCGACCATTTCCTGCACCAGCCCCTCGAGCTTCTGCTCATCGTGCGAACGCGCCTCCGCATCGAGTGAGCACCACTCCGGGATGATGTTCCCGGCCGTTCCGCCCTGGATGATGCCGACGTTTGCCGTCGTCTCTTCGTCGACGCGGCCGAGCCTGAGATCGGAGATCGCGCGAGCCGCAGCTGCGATCGCCGAGCGTCCCTCCTCCGGATACATCCCCGAGTGCGCAGCCCGGCCGTGGAAGCGCACCTGCATCGCACGCGAGAAGGGCGCGCCGAGGATGACTTCGCCGATCGGCGCCGCTTGGTCGTAGACGTAGCCAAGGCGCGCGCGCAAGCGCTCGTGATCGAAGGCCGCGGCGCCGAGGAGGCCGACCTCCTCCTTGGGGGTGAACAGCAGCTCGATGCCCCCGTGGGGGCGGTTCTCGGCGAGCACTCGGCGCGCGCCCTCGAGCATCACGGCGACCGCGGACTTGTTGTCGGCCCCGAGGATCGTGCCGGCGCCGTTCCGGATCACGCCGTCTTCCAGCACCGGCTCGATCGCCGCCGTCGGCGGCACCGTGTCGAGATGGGCGCAGAGGAAGATCGGGCTGCCGCCGCCGGTCGGCTCGAGCCTGCAGTAGAGGTTCCCGATGTTCGAGCCCACCTTGGAGCCGGCTTCGTCCTCGTCGACCGTCAGGCCGAGATCGCGCAGGTAGCGCATGACCGAGTCGGCCACCGCACGCTCCTCGCCGGGAGGACTCGGCAGAGCGGCGAGCTCGGTGAAGAGATCGACGACCTCGGAGGGCATCGCGCGATCTTAGTGGCGGTTAAGCCGAAGCCGCGCCGACGGCAGAGCGTTCGCGCGACCGCTCGAGCGCTGCGCCCACGAAGTCGCGGAAGAGCGGCGTCGGTCGCGTAGGCCGCGACTTGAACTCCGGATGGAACTGGCTCGCGACGAACCAGGGGTGATCGGACAGCTCGACGATCTCGACGAGCCGTCCTTCCTGAAACGTCCCCGACACGACGAGCCCGGCCTCGACGAATGCGGGTCGATAGTGGTTGTTCACCTCGTAGCGATGACGGTGACGCTCGTGCACCACCGGCTCCCGATAGGCCTCGTACGCGCGCGTGCCTTCGACCACTTCGACCGCCTGCGCACCGAGACGCATCGTGCCGCCCAGGTCCTCGATCTCCTTCTGCTCGGGAAGCAGATCGATCACGGGATGAGGCGTCTCCGGATCCATCTCGGTCGAGTTGGCCCCTTCGAGGCCGAGCACGTGCCGCGAGAACTCGGAGACCGCGACGTGCATGCCAAGGCAGATGCCGAGGTACGGGATCTCGCGCTCGCGCGCGACCCGGCAGGCAAGGATCTTTCCCTCCCAGCCGCGGGAGCCAAAGCCGCCGGGGACGAGCACGCCGTCGACTTGCTCGAGGAGCTGCGTCGCTTCCTCGACTGACATCCCTTCGGCGTCGACCCAGCGCACCTGCACGGTTGCGCCGTGGTGTGCGCCTGCGTGCTTGAGCGCTTCGTGCACCGAGAGGTAGGCGTCCTGCAGCTGCACGTACTTCCCGACGAGCGCGATCTCGACGACCTCGTCACTTCGCTGGATCCGCTCGTTCAGATCGAGCCAGTCGCCGAGGTCCGCTTCCGTCGGCGGCAGGCCGAGCTTCTCGCCGACGAGCCGGTCGAGGCCTTCGGCCTTCAGCCGTGAGGGAACGAGATAGACGTCGGGAACGTCCGGGCTCGCGATCACCGCTTCGGGCTCGACGTCGGCGAACAACGCGATCTTGTCGCGAATGTCGGCTGAGAGCTCCTCGTGCGAACGGCACACGACGATGTCGGGGTGAATACCGATTCGCCGCAGCTCGTTGACGGAATGCTGCGTGGGCTTCGTCTTCAGCTCACCGGCCGCCTCGAGGAACGGAACGAGCGTGACGTGGAGATAGAGCACGTTCTCGGCTCCGACCTCACGCCGGAACTGGCGGATCGCCTCCAGGAACGGCAGGGACTCGATGTCGCCGACCGTGCCACCGATCTCGCTGATCACGACATCGGTCGGCGTCGACACCGCACTCGCACGGATGCGCGACTTGATCTCGTTCGTGATGTGCGGAATCACCTGCACGGTCGCACCGAGAAACTCGCCCTTGCGCTCCTTGCGCAGCACCGCGTCCCAGATCGCTCCGGCGGTGTGGCTCGCCGCGCGCGTCAGGTTCTCGTCGATGAAGCGCTCGTAGTGCCCGATGTCGAGGTCGGTCTCGGCTCCGTCCTCCGTCACGAACACCTCGCCGTGCTGAAACGGGCTCATCGTGCCCGGGTCGACGTTCAGGTACGGGTCGAACTTCTGCGCCTGCACTCGCAGGCCGCGCGCCTTCAGCAACCGGCCGAGTGACGCCGCGACGATGCCCTTGCCGAGCGCCGACACCACGCCGCCCGTCACGAAGACGTACTTCGTCGGGCGACTGGAGGAGCTCACGATCGTCCCAACCGGTCGACCCACGCAAGACCGGGCGTGCGTTCGATCCACGCGCCGATCGACGTCCGCTCTCCGATGATGGTGAGGCCGGCGAGGGCGCCAATCGCTACCCACTGGCCTCGTCCCGTGAATCGCTTCACGGAATTCAAGCCTAGCAGGGCACCGAGCGCGTTCGACCCCGCGTCCCCGAGCATCGCCATCTCACGAAGATCGTAGGGGAGCAGGAGGACGGCGACTCCAACCGGAGCGTCGAGCGGGACGGCCGCCGCGAGGTA
>DATMZV010000003.1:0-16244 GCA_035573355.1 Gaiellaceae bacterium
AGCGGTGCGTTGACGACCGAGCAGGCGAGGGTCGTCGTGCTCGCAGCCGGGCCGGTCGAGACGCCGCGGCTATGGCTGAACAGCGGCCTCCCCAATCTCAACGATCAGGTCGGCCGCGGCCTCACCGATCACTACCTCGACTATCTCGTGGGCAGGTTCACGACGTACACCGGCTCGAGCAAGGGGCCGACGTCGGCGGCGCGATTGGACTTTCCCGGTTTCGGTGGGCTCGAGCAGGCCGGCGTGTCGCCGGGACTGCAAGGCCAGGCGCTCACCTCCAGCGATTCGGGCATCGCCGGCTTCTACGACAACGGCGGTCCTGTAGGCGCGTGGGGTGCCGACGCGGTCGGCCGGGTCGTCGGCGAGCGTCTGAAGCGATTCATGAGCAACGTCGACCGGTTGATCGGGGTTGCGTTGATCACGGACGACGACGTCATGCTGCGGAACCGCGTGACGCTCTCCACTGTGATGGCTCCCGACGCGCACGGGCCGATTGCGAGGCTCGAGATCAGGCAACGCTCTTCGAGAACGTTGAAGAATCGCGAGTACCTCGCCGCCCGCGCAGTCGAGCTCCTGCGCGCCGCGGGCGCCCGCGAGGTCGTGCGCGTGAACTTCCCCGGGCTTTTCCTGCACCTCCACAGCTCCATGCGCATGGGCACGAGCGTGGCCGACTCCGTCCTCGACTCCAATGCCGAGTCACGCTGGGTCAAGCGCCTGTTCGTCGCGGACAACTCCGCGCTACCCAACGGTCTCGGTGGCCCCAATCCCACGCTGACGACGCAGGCGCTCGCAACGCGCACCGCCGAGAAGATCTTCGTCCGCTACTTCGGCGGCGATCCGTGGATCGGGCACGAGTCACCGGTGTCGTCGGTGGATGACACGGTGACCCAGGCTGTGCTTGCTGCCGGGCTCTAGCTGAAGTGGGTGCGCATCGCGCGGATGAGCGCGCCCGCGTAGCGCATGCCTTCAGTGTCGGGCTCGCGGCCGAGGAAGCGCCAGCGGCGCTGCTCGTACCAGAGACACGCACGGAGCTCCTCCAGCGTCCGCGGTACCTCGCCGGTCCGACGCCAGCGCGCGAAGGCGCCGCTTGCGGACTCGGTGCACGACTCCCGATCTCTCGGCGCGAACGTCACGGCGAACTTGGCGTAGTCGCTCCACTCGCCGTAGCCGGGCGGTAGATCGGTCTCCCGCAGCTCCCCTGTTTGGATCTGCAACGCGTACATCTCATTACCTCCGGCGACGCAAAGGGCCGCTGCCGCGGCCCTTTGGGAAATGACTCGCCCCATCGGCCTGCGGCTGGCCTCAGGGGCGACTTGCTATTGGTGCTTTCACCTTGAGATGCCTCAAGTGGCCGGATCTTGCCGAGGCTTCGAAGAAATCCCCCTTCCGGGGTACGGGGGAAGCGGGCCGCACCATCTGAAGACGCCGACGCCCGGCGATCCTTGCAGCCGTTCACCCATCCGGGTGACGCGGCTACCGTGGCCTGGTGATCCTCGTCGTCGCGGCCACTGCGCGGGAGCTCGCCGGCGCCGGCACCGGTGTGGTGACGCTCGCGTGCGGCATCGGCCCGGTCGAGGCTGCGACGGCGACGGTGACCGCGCTGACCACGCAGCGGCCGGATGCCCTCCTCCACGTCGGAATCGCCGGGGCTCGAGGCATTCCGGTCCCTCAGCTCGTGATCGGCTCCGAGGCGGTGTACGAGGATGCGCTCGCAGGCGGCCTCGTGCCGGACCGGGTTCGACCCGACCCTCGTCTCGTCGATGCCGCGCAGCGGGCACTTCCCGATGCGCGGGTGCTGCCGATCGGGACGAGCGCGCACGTCGGCGGGACGAGTATCTGCCAGGTCGAGGCGATGGAAGGCTTCGCCGTCCTGAGTGCGGCGCAACGAGCCGGCGTGCCGGCCGTCGAGGTCCGAGCCGTGTCCAACGAGATCGACGAGTCCGATCGCGCACGCTGGCGCTTCGATGATGCGCTCGCCGCGCTCGACGATGCATTGCCGAGGCTGCTGGCCGAGCTTGCCCGGTGAGCCGCGTCTGGCTCCGGGCGACGGCGCTCGCACTTGCCGCGATCGGGGCGGTGGCCGGCCTGACGGTCTACTACAGCTCCGACAAGGTTCCCCGCTGTCTCGTCTCGGGCGTCGACACCTGGCGGCCGCCGACGGACGCCGGAACGCGTCGCTACGAGGTCGTCGTCCTCAGCGGTTCCGCCTGTGTCTTCGACATGTCTCAGAAGCACCGGCTCGTCGGTGCGCTCTCTTTGGCGAAGGCGACGTGGCTCGCGAAGGCCGCCCCGCGAGCCTCGGACACCTTGAGAGTCGAGGACCGCGAGCACGGCGTCGCCTACGAGACGACGCGTGGGCTGCTCGGCGTTCGTGTCCTCGACCTGCCCACGAAGCAACAGCTCTACGTCGCGCGCTTCAAGGGCTTCACCTGGAACCCGCGCTTCGGGCCCGACCCGCCGACTCACGGCCTCTCGCTCGCGCCCGACCGGCCCGAGCTCTGGGCGCTCGACGCGCCGAATAGTGTGGTGCACCTCTTCGACGTGAGCGGGCTCCCGGACCAGCCGCCTCGCCGGATCGATGACATTCGTCTCACGAAGCCCATCTCCGGTGATGAGAGCCCCTGTTCGCAGGCGTGCGGTCGCATCGGGTCGCTCCAGCACAGCGCAGACGGGCGGTTCGTCTACGTCGGGGATTCCGGGGACGTCATCGACACCAACACCCGCGAGATCGTCGCCAACCTCGAAGCGCTGCACAACTCGCGGGTGGCTTTCGAGCTGGACTGGGTCGACGGAAAGCCGGTCTTTCCGCAGCACAGCTAGATTCGACGGCGTGCACCCCACCCAGTTGCCGCCGCCGCTCCCGCCGGAAACCCGCACCGTCGGGCAGCTCGTCGCGGAATCGCTGAAGCTCTACGCTGCACGCTTCTGGCCCTCGCTCGCGCTCGGCATCGGTCCTGCTGTCGTCGGGGTCGCGGACGCGGAGCTCGAGGGCGCGGCGCGATTCGCGGTCGTCCTCGTCGCCGGACCCTTGCTGCTGGCTGGCTCCTACGCCGGTGCCGTCGCACTCGTGCGCCCGATCGGCGGAGGCAGAACTGTGCCCGTCGCGCTGGCCGTGGGCTTCATTGCGTTCTTGCCGCTCTGCCTGTCGCGGCTCTGGATCTTCCCGGGGATCTACCTGGTGGCGCTTGGCTGGCTCGCGTTCGTCGGGCTCGGCGTCCCCGCTGCTCTCGTCGAGCGCCGCGGCTTCACGGATTCGATCCGGCGTGGCGTCGAGCTGGCGCGTGCCGACTACGTTCATGCGCTCGGCTCGCTCGCGACGCTCGCGATCACGATCTTCCTCACCGGTCTCGTCCTCTTCTTCTCGTTGCGCGAGCTAAGCGACCAGGCGATCCGTGTCGCGGGGCTGCTCGCGCTCGTCGTGCTCGCGCCCATCTTCGTGCTCGGAGCCGCCGTGCTCTACGTCGACCAGGAAGCCCGAGTAGAGTCGAGCTCCCGACCGAGGAGGAAGCGCGATGCCGACCTACATTCTGCTTTCGAGTCTGACGGCGCAGGGCGTCCAGACCCTGAAGTCGAACCCTGACCGTCTGCGGGAGGTCAACAAGGACGTCGAGGAGCTCGGCGCCAAGGTGCTCCATCAATGGGCGACGCTCGGGGACTATGACTTCGTGAACATCGTCGAGGCGCCGGATGCAGCGACGATCGCGCGCGTGTCCGTCTCATTAGGTGCGCGCGGAAGCACGAAGATCCGCACGCTCACAGCGCTGACGATCGACGAGTTCCTGCAGGCTCTCGGCTAGTCCGCGCGCTCGCGGAGAACCGAGATCCCCCAAGCACGTCCGGAGTCGAAGAGCTCGTCCGGATCGATCTCGTCCGCCCAGCCGAGGAAGTGCTTTTCCTGGTTGTCCTCGGTCGACCCATACACGGCGCGGCGGTCCGGCGCGTGCGGCGCGGGTTCAATCGGCTCGCCGCGCTCTAGCGCGTCCAGCCGTGCCTGCGCTTCCTCCGCAACGGGGCCCTCTTCGTAACCGCGCGGCATGAGCGTGAGTGTACGCTCGGCGCCGTGCCCGCCGCGCTCGCCGTCAGCGGTCTCGTGAAGCGCTACGGCGCCGTCGACGCACTCGTCGGTGTCGACCTCGAAGTCCGCGAGAGCGAGCTCGTCGGACTGTTGGGCCCGAACGGCGCCGGCAAGTCGACGCTCGTGAAGATCGCCTGCGGCCTCGTTCGCCCGACATCGGGCCGCGCGGAGGTTTGCGGTGCGCGCGCAGGCTCGCGCGAGGCGCGCGCGGCGATGGGCTACCTCGCGGAGCTGTTCCGCTTTCCCGGGTGGATGACCGCGGACGAGCTGCTCGAGCTGCACCAGCGTCTCGCCGGCTCGCGAGGTGGTGAGCGCGAGCGCGTCGAGCTGCTCGAGCTGGTCGGCTTGGAGGAGGCGCGCAGGCGCTCGGTCGAGGCGATGTCGAAGGGAATGCAGCAGCGGCTAGGGATCGCCCAAGCGCTCGTCGGGTCGCCCCGCCTGCTCCTGCTCGACGAGCCGACGAGCGCGCTCGACCCGGTGGGGAGGCGCACGGTGCGCACGCTCCTCGAGGAGCTGCAGCGGCGCGGCGTGTCCGTCCTCCTGAACTCGCACCTACTCAGCGAGATCGAGCTCGTTTGCGACCGGGTCGTGATCCTGCTCGGCGGCAAGGTCGTGTCGGCCGGGACTCCTGCCGAGCTCTCGCGTGCCCGCGGCGTCGAGATCGAGACGAGCGAGGGGAAACGGACGTATCTGGAAGCAGGCCGCGAGGACGTCCCGAAGCTGATCGCCGAGCTCGTGCGCAACGGCCAGGACGTATACGGAGCGCGTGTGTTGACCTCCACGCTCGAAGAGGTCTATGTGGAAGCTGTCGGCGGTGAGACGTCGTGACGGCCGTGTTGACGATCGCCGGGTACGGACTCCGCGAGGCGCTGCGGCGCAAGGTGTTCGTCGTCGTCTGCGTGCTTTCGGTTGCGTTTCTCGTCCTGTACTGGCTCGGGACGCGGTACGCGTTTCATCACATCGCGGGCGTCGTTCCGCCGGCGGGTGTCGATGCGCAGACGTTCGCCGGTACGTTTCTGTTCGGGATGGCGATGTTCGGGACGCTCTTTCTCGGTGTCGTCCTCGCGATCTTCCTGACGCTCGGGACGGTGCGCGGCGATGCGGAGCGCAACCTGCTGCAGCCGCTCGTGGTACGTCCGATCGGCCGGGCCACGCTGCTGGTCGCGCGCTTCCTCGGTGCGGCGGCAGTGTGTGTCCCGTACGTGCTGATCCTCTATTTCGCGGGGATGCTGCTGACCGGGCTCGAGGGCTCGTGGTGGCCGGACCGGATCGTGACGCCCGGGCTCGAGCTGGCCGCCGGCGTGCTGGTCGTGGCGGCGCTGTCCTTGCTCGGTTCGGTCTTTCTCAGTTCGATCGCGAACGGGATCGCCGTGTTCATGGTGTTCGGCGCCGGGCTCGTCGCCGGATTGCTCGGAAATATCGGGCACGTGCTCAACTCGAGCGGCCTCATCCATGCCGCGAAGATCGCCGCGTGGATCATCCCGTTCGAAGCGCTGTACCAGGACGCGCTACGCGGGATCACCGAGAAGACCTCGGGTTTGACGGGCTTCCTCCTTCGGCTCGGTCCGTTCGGAGGCGCGGAGCAGGGCGGAGTCGGACTGCGCCTCTGGGTGGTCGCGTATCTGGTGATCGTCGGCGCGCTCGCGATCGCGGGCTTCGTGCGTCGCGATCTGTAGCGAGAGCTGTCCAAATTCCGAACGGGACCGCGGCGTGCCGTCCTCGAACGTATGCGCCGCCGGGCCGTCAGTCGTGTCCGAGGCGGCGCCGTGTGGAAGAAAAGTCACACTTTCGGCATACGCGTCCCGGCCGGGGGCGACGTGGCCGAGACCTGTCGCACCGGGACATGTCGGGGACAGTCCCCGACGTGGCTCCGGCGCACACGTGCCGTTCGGAGAGGGTCACGCTGCCGCGGACGCGACTGCGACCTCGGCGGCCAGGCCGGCATTTGCCACGACGAGCTCTCGATTCGCCGCGAGCGTTCGGCCCTCGCTTCGCTCGTGCAGGAACGAGAGCACGAACGGCGTCACGGCCTGACCCGTCACGCCTCGACGCTCGGCTTCCGCCAGCGCTTCCTCGATCAGCGGCTCGACGCCGTCGAGGCTTCGGTCAGGTGGAAGCGCGAGCAACAAACCGCCGCCGCCGAGATCCCAATGGACCCGCGCGACCCGCGCAGCCTCGTCCGGAGACTCGACGCGTCCCGGAACTGCCGGGCCGCCGTGCGCCGTATAGAAGAGCGGCAACTCGTTCGTGCGGAAGCCGAGCACCGGCACGCCCAGCGACTCGAGGAGCTCGAGCGTCGCCGGGACGTCGAGCAGCGACTTGATCCCGGCCGAGACGACGAGCGCCTGCGTGCGAGCCAGCTCGCCGAGATCCGCGGACACGTCCGGCGGATGCGGAAAGCCGCGGTGCACGCCGCCGAGCCCGCCCGTGCCCATGAACCGGATGCCTGCAGCGCGGCACACCGCGAGTGTCCCGCCGACCGTCGTCGCGCCGATCGCACCTTGCACGACGCACGCCGCAAGATCGCGCGGTCCGACCTTGCGCGCGCTTGCGTCGAACCGCGCCAGCTCGTCCTCGTTGAGCCCGACCCGGATCTCACCGTCGAGCACACCGATCGTCGCGGGGAAGGCGCCCGCCTCGCGCACCCGACGCTCTGACTCGAGACCGACGGCGACGCCTTCTCCTGCAGGGAAGCCGTGTGCGATCAGCGTTGTCTCGAGCGCGACGACCGCCGAAGCCTCGCGTATCTCTTCGGAGACCACGATCACGGCATCGCTCCGAGCTTGCCGACGCAGCGGGCGGCCGCCTCGACCGCAAGCTCGGGGCCGCCGACGAGGAAGCCCGCGGCCAAGGCATCTCCGGCGCCCGTTGCATCAACGACCTCGACAGAAGCAGCAGGCAACTCGACGCGCTCGTCGCCAAGAACGAGCACGCCGCGCGCACCGCGCTTGACGACCGCCGTCGGCGCGAGCCCGTACGCGGCTCCGACGATCTCCCACTCGGCCTCGTTGGCGAAGATCACATCGGGGGCGAGACGCTCGAGCACCTCCCGGAAACGAACGGGCCCGTACTCGCGGATCCGCGTCCAGGCGGAGAGGTCGACGCTCACCCTTGCGCCGCGCTCGCGCGCCAGCTCAGCCGCGCGAAGCGCAGCGCCGTCGATCGGCGTCGAGAAGAGCGCATAGCCGGAGATGTGCAGACAGTCGCATGCGAACCACTCCGGGTCGAGCTCGTCGGCCGAGAGCTCCGGGCCGGCGCCGCGATCCGACGCCATCGTCCGCTCGCCGTCGGTACCGACGAGGGAGACCACGATGCCGGTGCGACCCTGCACCGGTCCCGCCAACTCGACGCCTCGCGCCCCGAGCTCCGCCCCGACGAGCTTCCCCGCGAGATCGTCACCGCGTTTCGCAACGCAGCGTGCCTCTGCGCCGAGGGCAACCGCCCAGGCCGCGACGTTGGCCGCCTGCCCGCCCACACTCGTCTGCGTCGCCGCCAGGGCGTCCGCGCCCGCGGCGAGCGGCTCGTCCAGGCGGACGATCACGTCGAGGAGCGTGTCTCCGAGTGTCGTGATCACACCTAAGATCGTCCCATGGACGGCGAGAACAGGGGCGGCCGTCTCGGCTCGTTCATCGTCGGAGGGCTGCTCGGGGCTTCCGCCACCCTCGCGGCCGCTCGCCGCAGGCGCCGGCGGGCCCAGCCCGATCGACCCGTTTTCCAGGGGCTCGAGGCCTTCGAAAGCGCACCTTGCTACCGCGAGATCGTCGAGAAGAAGCGCGAGCGGCTAGAGCCGTGACGCCGCGCGGAGCAAGGTCCGCAGATTGACGTCCGCGTCGCCGATCCCGAGGCGGACGCCCAATCGCATGACGTCTTCCGACACCTTGAGATAACGCGCGCGCGTCACGAGCGGCTGCCGCGAGCGGATGACGAGGAACGGTCCGTACACACGCCCTGAAAAGGCCGAGCCTGGAGTCGGCAGTACGAAGGGGATCGTCTGGCGCTCGACCAGATTCGTCGTGTCGCTCGCGTCCAGGACCCAGACGCCCCGGCCGAGCGGTTCGGGAATGTCCTTGAGCGTCGAGGCGAGGAGCGCTGGATCCGCGCGCGGCAGCACGTGACCGGAGAACGAGCGATCCTGCTCCCACGCCCGCAGGTAGACGGGCTCGTAGCCGAGCAGGACGTCACTCGAACGGTTGCCCGATGCGAGCCAGGCGCCGGCAGCCGTGCGTGACTGCGCCTCGCTCGCCGGATCGCCGTCGAAGAGCTGCGGAGTCTTCTCGTGCGCCCAGCGCACCTCTCCGACGACGAGGGTGAGCACCGCAACGAGCGCAAGCGCGCCGGTCAGCGGCGGGCGAAGGCGCGCGAGCTCGACGAGCGGGACCGCGAGCAAGATGCTGAAGAACGGCAACGCGAAGATGAGATGGCGCGCTTCGGGCGACGCCGTTGAGTTGAGCGTCGCGAGCATGAACGCCAGTGCGGGTATCGCAATGACGCACGCAATGAGAACAACAACGTCGCGGCGCCGTCGCCACAAGAGGGCCGCACCGACCAGCGCGAGGAGCAACACCGGGATCGACCAGGCGTGGTGGCCGGCGCTGAAGTCGCCGGACACCCACCAGAAGTAGTGCAGAACCGATGTGGGGGAGCCGAGCCGCGGCCCGCCTCCACCGACCCCGACGTCGAACCTGTTCCGCAGGACGATGTCCGCCCACCAGAACGGAACGCCGACAACGCCCACGGCCGCGAGCGTCAAGGCCGCTTCGCGCACACGACGGCGACGCACCAGGACGAACAGGCCCTGAGCCGCGACGACGAGCACGGCGTAGGGATGGCTCGCGAGCATCGCGAGCACCGCCACTCCCCAGAGCGCGAACCGGCGCCGCCCGCCCGTGTCGAGCGCAGAGAGGAGAGCCAGAAACGAGAGGAGGCTCGTGAAGAGGAAAAGGCTGTACATCCGGCCGTAGATCCCGTGGAAGAGCAGTGCCCAGGTGCCGGACGCAAGCAGCGCTGCGACGACGCCGGTGGCCGGGTCGACAAGGCGCCGGCCGAGCAGCGCGATCAACGGAACGCTCGCCACCGCGAAGACGAGCGAGACGACCCGCAGTGCGGTCAGCCCTCCGCCCAGGTGCACGATCGCCCACGCGAAAGTGAAGTGAAGCGGTGCACCGCCGCGCTCGAATAGCACGGTCCGCAGCACGTGGCCGAGTGAGCCGCGGCCGACGAAGAGCGCGAGAGCCTCGTCCTCGTGAGGTGGCCAGGCGCGGAGGAACCAGCCCAGCACGCCCGCGAGCGCAGCGGTCACGACCGCGGTTCCGGCCCAGAAGAGCGTCGTCGCGTGCACGCGCGTGCGGGCACGCGTGAGCGGCGAGCTATGACCGGCGAGCTCGACCAAGGGCTTTCTCTTTACGATGTCCAAGCCGATAACACTGCTAGCGTCCTAAATCTCGTGCCCACGTATGAATACAAGTGTCCGAACGGGCACGTCTTCGAGGTCTTCAAGCGGATCGCCGATCCGCAGCCGGACAAGTGCCCGGTGTGCGGGGCCTCCCCGGTCGAGACGGTCCTTTATCCCGTACCCGTGCATTTCCGGGGCTCGGGGTTCTACTCGACCGACTACGGTCGCGGAGGAAGGAAGAAGGAGCAGCCGGCGAAGGAATCGGGCTCGTCCTCGGACTCGGATTCGGGCTCGGGGGACAAGAAGGAGACCTCGACGGAGAAGAAAGCCGCCGAGGCGGGTTAGCACTAACGGAACTGCCGGTTGCCGACCACGCAGCCGGGACCGTACTGTCCGGATCCCGGGGGTGGCGGCTGCGGCGCAGCGCGACCCATGACCATCTGAACCACGGAGCGGTTCTCCTCGCCGCCCACGATCACCGACGCGCCGCCGATCGAGGTTGCCGTTCCGCCGAGCCGGCAGTGGAGGGCGTTCGTCTGTCCTGCGCGCTTGAGCACCCAGCCGAGCTGGACGAACTGCCACGCGCTCAGGTCAGTCGTGAGCGGCTGCAGGAGCGAGTCGCCGTTGAACGGCAACTTGACGACCGTTCCGACGCTGAGCAGCTTGGCCATGACCGCACGCATCACCGCCTGCTGTCTCAGACCGCGTGTGATGTCGCTGTCCGACGGGTTGAGCTGGTTCTCACGGATACGCGAGTACACGAGCGCCCGCTGTCCATTCATGTGTTGCAGCCCCTTGTGGAAGCGGTAGCCGGGCCAGCGTGCACAGCGTGACGCCTTGTACGGGCAATCGAACTTGTTCGAAAGGATGGGCGCCGGCACGTTGACGTCGACACCGCCGATGTTGTCGATCAGGCTCTTGAAGCTGCGGAAGTCGACGATCATCACGTGGTTGATCTCGAGCCCTGTGAGGTCCTTGATCGTGCGGATGGTGAGGGCGGCACCGCCGAGCGTGAACGTTGCATTGATGCGGTCCTCACCATGGCCAGGGATCGGAACGCGTAGGTCGCGCGGGATCGACAGGTAGACCAGCCGGTGGCGGCTCGGATCCGTGTGCAGGATCATGATCGAGTCGGAATGGTTCAGCCCGACGCGCTGATCGGTGTTCTCGTGGTCCCGGCCGAGCAGCAGCATCGTCGTCGGCTTCGACAGCAACAGCCCGTTCTGCTTTGCGAGCGCCGGCGTCACGGACGGGTCGAGGCGCGCATTCGCCTTGTCGACTCCGCTCCTGAAGGACAGGTACCCGGCGATGGCCCAGATCATGGCGACGACGAGGAAGACGATCAGGCCGATGCCGATCCGCCGTTTCCAGCTCCAACGCCGCCGAGGCCTGCGGACCTTCGGCTCTCGCGGCTCGCGTGCGCTGCGGTCCGGCCCCTTCTGCGGCCGGTCGAGCGGCACCTTGCCCTTCACGCGTCCACCACGGTAGACGCGGTAGGGCTTCTCTCCCGTCGCCATCGAGGAAGTAGGGTAGCCGCGCGCTTTGGACGGAAACCGTGTCATCGGCGTCGATCTCGGCGGCACCAAGATTCTGGCCGGGGTCGTCGACGACCGGGGACACGTCGAGCGGCGCCGGGAGTATCCGACTCCGACCGCTACGCAGGACGAGCTGCTCGCCGGCCTCGACGCCGCAATCGAGGAGCTCCTCACCGACGACATTGCGGCCCTCGGCTTCGGGCTGCCGTCCCCGATCGACCAGAAGGCGGGCCGTGCGCTGCAGGCGGTCAACATCCCACTTGACGAGAGCGTGGATTTTCGCGGGAGGATGCGCGAGCGGTTCGACCTGCCGGTCGGGATCGAAAACGATGCAAACGCGGCCGCGTACGCCGAGTTCAGGTTCGGCGCTGCCCGCGACGTGGAGACGATGGTGATGCTGACGCTTGGGACCGGCTGCGGTGGCGGCGCGGTCGTGGACGGGAAGCTCTTCCGCGGCTGGGCCGAGTTCGGCCACATGGTCATCGTCCACGACGGCATTCCGTGTCAGGGAACGTGCACGGGTCGTGGACACCTCGAGCCGTACGTCACGGGTGTCGCCGCGACCAAGCTCGCTCAGGCGGAATTCGGCCCTGCGGTCGACGCGCACCGGCTCGTGCGCCTTGCGAACGAAGGCGAGCAGCGCGCGGTCGAGATCCTGGACGGGATCGGCCGGCATCTCGGCTCAGGAATCGGGACGCTCGTGAACATCTTCAATCCCGAGCTGGTCGTGATCGGCGGCGGGTTTGCGGCCGCCGGCGACTTCGTGCTCGAGCCGGCTCGTGAGGTCATGCGCCGCGAGGCCCTCGCCCATGCAGGCGACCGGATCCCGATCGTCCGGGCGGAGCTCGGGACCGCCGCCGGGTTGATCGGCGCCGGTCTCGTCGCGTTCGACGCGGTCGGGTAAGTGGCACTCGCAGTCTGCGCGACGCCGATCGGGAACCTGGACGACGTCACCCTGCGCGTCCTCGAGGAGCTGCGCTCGGCTGACGTGATCCTCTGCGAGGACACGCGTCACACGCGCGTGTTGCTCGACCGGCATGGAATCTCCGGCAAGCTCGTCTCGTACCACGAGCACAACGAGGCGAAGCGTGCCGCAGAGGTGCTCCCGAGAATGGAAGCGGGGGAGCGGTTTGCGCTCGTCAGCGATGCCGGGATGCCGGCGATCAGCGATCCCGGTGCGCGACTCGTGGCTGCGGCGCTCGAGCGTGGCGTTCCCGTCACGGTCCTCCCGGGGCCGACCGCGGTCGACACCGCGCTCGTCGCGAGCGGCTTTCCGGCCGAGCGGTATCAGTTCGTCGGCTTCCTGCCCCGCGGTGCGCGTGCGCTCGCGTCGCTTTGGGAGGAGCTCGCGCCCTGGCCGCATCCGGTGGTGGCTTTCGAATCGCCACGGCGGCTGCCGGCGACCTTGCGCTCGCTCGCCGACGCCCAGCCTGCCCGTGAGGTTGCGGTGTGCCGAGAGCTGACGAAGAAGTTCGAGGAGGTGGTGCGCGGGACGGCAGCCGACCTGGCGGCGCGCTTCGCGGAAGCGCCGAAGGGTGAGATCACGCTCGTGCTGGGGCCCGGGAGCCCGAGTGCGGACGTCGGTGCAGCCATCGAGGCGGTCGGTGAGCTCGTCTCCGCCGGGCTGCCGCGCAGACAAGCGGCAGACGTCGTGTCTCGTTTGACAGGCGCGTCGCGCAACGAGCTCTACCGCCGTACTTTGTAGCCAGTATTGACAACAGAGATCGGCTCTTGCTATGGTCGCTCCGTTCTCAAAACTGGCAACAAGGAGGAATCCGTGCGGCGTCTTGCTGTCTTGCTCGTGTGTGCGTGCGCGCTCCCGGTGTCGGCGGCGCATGCGTGGACCTGGCCGGTCGACGGACCGGTTCTGCGGCCTTTCTCGTTCGATCATGCCCATCCCTACGCCGGCGGTCAGCACCGCGGCGTCGATCTCGGCGCCCCCGGCGGTACGCAGGTGCTCGCTCCTGCCGGGGGAATCGTCTCGTTCGCGGGAACCGTGCCGACGGGCGGGAAAACCGTGTCGATCGAGACGCCGCTCGGGTACACCGCCACACTCGTTCACCTCGGCTCGATCGGTGTGAAGCGCGGAGCGCCCGTCGGCGAAGGCTCGGTCGTAGGGACCGTCGGCCCGAGCGGCGTGCCGGAGCTCACCGAGCCCTACGTCTACTTCGGTCTGCGCACCACGAGTGATCAGCAGGGGTACGTCGATCCGATGGTGTTCTTGCCGTCGCGCACGCGGCCCCCGGCGGCGACCGCGGCGGACGCTCCGGCCGTCACGGCGGTCGCGGGCGCCGCCTCCACGGCTGAGGCCCCGGCTGTGGAACCGGTCGTCGCTGCCACGACGACGGTCACCGCCGACGCACCTGCGGAGAGCGTGGCGGGCTCACCGGCTGCAACGGCGCCGGTCGCCTCGCTTGTCAGCGCACGCGTCGACCCGTCGACGGCTGGGGCTGTGGCGGAGGCCCGGCCGACTTCGCGCGCGCATGTCGACGAGAAACCGGGCCCCTCCGTCTCGCTCGGCGCGGCAGGGGTGACTCTTGCGCGTGTCCCGGTGAGGATCACGCAGCGGCACGGCGTCAAGGCAGCGCCGCGACACCGCCAACGCCCCTCGCCGGCCGAGAGGCATGACAGCCGGCCGGCGGCCGGGTCCTCGCACGGCCTCCAGCACGAGGCGGAGCAAGCGTCTCGGCTCGTCGCGGCGATGACCCAACCGGCGGCGTCGAAGGAGAGCGACCATTCCTGGACCTTCGTTCTGGGCGCGCTGGTCCTGATCCTCGCCCTCGCGTACGCGTGGCGATGGCGTTCGGCGCAAAGGGCGCCTCGTATCATGTCCCTCCCCGAGACGGAGACGAACGTTCATGTCGGAGAGCCCAGCGAAGAAGAAAATCCTGGTGGCCCCAGCCTGGCCATACGCGTCCGGGCGGAGACACCTGGGACATGTGGTGGGGTTCGCAGTCCCGGCCGACATCTTCGCGCGGTACCACCGCTTGAAGGGCGACGACGTCCTGATGGTGAGTGGGACGGACGAGCACGGCACGCCGGTGATGGTTACGGCCGATCGCGAGGGCGTGTCGCCGCGTGAGATCGCAGAGCGTTACAACAAGCTCACGCGTGAGGACCTGCGGAACCTTGGCATCACCTACGACAACTTCACGCGCACCACCACGCAGAATCACGCCCGCGTCACGACCGACATGTTTCGCACGCTCTACGACCGCGGCTGTCTGATCGAGAAGACCACGCTCGGTGCATTCTCGCCGTCGACGGGGAACACACTTCCCGATCGCTACATCGAAGGAACGTGTCCGATCTGCGGCTACACGGAAGCCCGCGGCGATCAGTGCGACAACTGCGGTAACCAACTCGATCCGACCGACCTGATCGAGCCGCACTCGATCATCGACGGATCGACGCCGGAATTCCGGGAGACGAAGCATCTCTTTCTCGACCTGCCGGCGTTCGCGGATCGGCTTCGCCCGTGGATCGAGTCGAAGACCAGCTGGCGGCCGAACGTCCGGAACTTCTCCCTCTCGCTCGTCGACGACCTCAAGCCGCGCGCGATGACGCGTGACATCGACTGGGGCATTCCGGTGCCGGTGGAGGGCTACCCGCCGGAGACGAAACGCATCTACGTGTGGTTCGACGCGGTGATCGGTTACCTCTCGGCTGCCGTCGAGTGGGCCCAGAACAACGGGACACCCGAAGCATGGCGCGACTGGTGGCAGAACCCCGACGCGACGCACGCGTACTTCATGGGCAAGGACAACATCGTCTTCCACACGGTGATCTGGCCGAGCATGCTGCTCGGGTACGGGACCGGCGGAGAGCTCGGGGCCGGAAAGGGCGAGCTCCATCTTCCCGACGAGGTCGTCGCGAGCGAGTTCCTGACGATGGAGGGAAAGCAGCTCTCGACGAGCCGGTCAATCGCGATCTACGTCAGCGACGTGCTCGAGCGCTACGACCCGGATCCCGTTCGCTATTTCCTCACCGCCGCGGGGCCCGAGACGCAGGACAGCGACTTCTCGTGGGCGGAGTTCCTGCGGCGCAACAACGACGAGCTTCTGGCGAACTGGGGCAATCTCGTCAACCGCACGCTCACGAACGCGCAGCGCAACTTCGGAGAAGTGCCGCAGCCCGGCGAGCTCACCGACGAGGACCGCAAGGCTCTCGCGACCGTCGAGGCCGGCTTTCCGACCGTCGGCAAGTCGATCGAGGAAGGAAAGTTCAAGCAGGCCCTCACCGAGGCGATGCGACTCTCGAGCATCGGGAACCAGTACGTCGACTATCAGGCGCCGTGGGCCGTCATCAAGGAAGACCGCGAGCGCGCGGCGACGATCCTGTTCGTCGCGCTTCGCATCGTCGACTCGCTGAAGATGATCTTCACGCCGTTCCTGCCATTCTCGAGTCAGAAGCTGCACGAGCTGCTCGGCTATGAGGGCTTCATCGCCGGCCCGCTCGAGTTCCGGGAGATCGAGGAGGAGGGAGAAGACCGGCACACCATCCTCACAGGCGACTACTCGGGCTGGATCCGCCGCTGGGAGCCGAGCGAGCTCCCCGCCGGGCAGAAGCTGCGGGAGCCCGAGCCGCTCTTCCGAAAGCTCGAGCCGAGCATCGTCGCCGACGAGCTCGCTCGCCTGACCGAGACGTGATCGACACGCACGCGCATCTCGACGCGCTCGAGGATGCCGAAGCAGCAGTCGCGCGGGCGCGTGGCGCAGGGGTAACCAGGATCATCTCGATCGGCACCGATCCGACCTCCTGGGCCAACACGCTCGATCTGATCGAGGCGCACGAGGACGTCTACGGCGTCGTCGGTCTTCATCCCCACGAAGCGACCCTTACGTTCGATCTCGCGGCTCTACCGCGGCTCCTCCGCCACCCGAAGGTCGTCGGGCTCGGTGAGATCGGCCTCGACTACTACCGCGACTACGCGCCGCGTGATGCGCAGGCGAAGCTCTTCATCTACCAGCTCGGCCTCGCGAAGGAGGCGCAGTTGCCCGTCGTGATCCACAACCGCGCGGCGGACGAGGACACGGCCTCCATCCTCAGGCAGTGGTTCGACGGGACGGTGGTGCTGCACTGCTTCTCCTCGGTGGCGCTCCTCGACGAGGCGGTCGAGCAGGGCTGGTACATCTCGTTCGCCGGGAACGTGACCTACAAGAACGCGGACGATCTGAGAGTCGCGGCGCGTGCCGTTCCGGCCGAGCGGCTCCTTGCGGAGACGGACTGCCCCTACCTCGCG
>DATMZV010000004.1:0-6648 GCA_035573355.1 Gaiellaceae bacterium
GCGCACGAGGAGCACGGCGGCGCGGCAACGATCGTGGTCGCGCCCTTGACGTCGCAGTTCGGGGTCGTCGACCTCGCGGATGACAATCGCATCTCGGGGTTCCGGGAAGCGCCGCGCCTGCCGCACTGGGTGAACGCAGGCGTGTACGTCCTCGACGACGAAGCGCTCGCGCGGCTACCCGAGCGAGGCGATCACGAGCAGTCGACGTTCCCGGAGCTCGCCGAAGAGGGCAAGCTGTTCGGCTTCCGCCACGAGGGCCTCTGGATCACGGTCAACACCCCGAAGGACCTCCAGCGCGCAGAAGAGCACTACGCGGCCCATCCGGAGCTCCGCCCGACCCTCGCCCGCGGGCGTACCTGACCCAAAAGGCTGGGGTCAGACCCGTGCCCTTCGGGCACCGGCTCCGCTGGACAGGCATAGAGTCGTTGCTGATGAGCGTGGACTCCCCGAATCTCGAGGGCCTCGACTCCTGGGCCTTCGAGCCCCGCAAGGTGGACAAGCCGTGGGGTCACGAGCTCATCTGGGCGGAGGGCGACCGCTACGTCGGCAAGGTGCTGTTCGTCAAGGCCGGCGAATCGCTCAGCCTCCAGTTCCACCGCGTCAAGGAGGAGTCCTGGCTCGTCCAGGCCGGCCGGGCCAAGCTCGAGCTCGGCTCGGCCGGGGACGCCATGCTCAAGCAGGAGGTGATCGCGGCCGGCGCGTGCTTTCACTTCCGGCCCGGCACGGTCCACCGCGTGACGGCGATCGACGACACGACCATCGTCGAGGTCTCGACTCCCGAGCTGGACGACGTCGTCCGCCTCGAGGACCGCTACGGTCGGGAGGGCACGTCTAAGGCCTGATCGCAAGCGACGGAGCCTCATCCGAAGACCTTGACATGCTTGTGGTAAGGTTGGTCGGGTGAAGGGTCTGAACGTAGGAGAGGCAGCGGCCCAGACCGGCTGGTCGCCGCGCATGCTCCGCTACCTCGAAGGCGCCGGGCTCGTGGTGCCGGACAGGAGCCGCTCCGGATACCGCCAGTACGGGCTCCTCGAGCTCAACCAGCTGCGCTCCCTGCGCGCCCTTCGCGAACGCTTCGGGGTGGAGCTCACCGACGTCGCCTTCGCAGCTAGGCTCGACCGGGAGCCCGCGCTGCGGGCGGCCGTCGAGACCTGGCTGGCAGGGACTCGGCTGTCTGCCCTGGACTGGGAGCAGCGCAAGCACGAGCGCCTGCTCGTCGCGTAACTACCGAGAGGACTGAATGGCTACGACGAAACGGCACGACGTAAAGGATCTTGCACTTGCGCCCGAGGGCGTCCGGCGAATCGAGTGGGCCGACCGGCAGATGCCCGTGCTCGCTGCGATCCGCGAGCGCTTCGAGAACGAACAGCCGCTCGCCGGCTACCGAATCTCGGCCTGCCTGCACGTGACGACAGAGACCGCGAACCTCGCCCGCACGCTGAAGGCCGGTGGCGCGGATGTCGTGCTCTGCGCGTCCAACCCGCTCTCGACTCAGGACGACGTCGCGGCTGCGCTCGTCGACGAGTACGACATCGCGGTCTTCGCAATCAAGGGCGAGGACAACGACACGTACTACGCGCACATCGAGGCTGCGGTCGACCACAAGCCACAGCTGACGATGGACGACGGAGCCGACGTCATCGGCGTCCTGCACTCCGCCCGCCGCGAGCAGCTCGGCGACATCATCGCCGGCACGGAGGAGACGACGACCGGCGTGATCCGGCTCAAGGCGCTCGAGCGCGACGGCGCGCTCGGCTTCCCGGTCATCGCCGTCAACGACGCGCAGACGAAGCACCTGTTCGACAACCGCTACGGCACGGGCCAGTCGACGATCGACGGAATCATCCGCGCAACGAACGTGCTGCTCGCAGGCAAGCGCTTCGTCGTCGCCGGCTACGGCTGGGTCGGACGTGGCGTCGCCTCACGTGCACGCGGGATGGGCTCGCACGTGATCATCACCGAGGTCGATCCGATGCGGGCGCTCGAGGCCAACATGGACGGCTACGAGGTCATGCCCATGCAGAAGGCGGCGTCGATCGGCGACATCTTCTGCACGGCGACCGGGGACAAGTCCGTCATCCGCAAGGAACACATCCAGCAGATGAAGGACGGAGCCATCCTTGCGAACACGGGCCACTTCAACGTCGAGATCGACATCCCGGGCCTGAGGTCGCTCGCGACCGAGACCCGTGAGGCACGTGCGTTCGTCGAGGAGTTCACGATGGCGGGGGGTCAGCGCATCTACCTGATCGCCGACGGCCGGCTCGTGAACCTGTCTGCTGCCGAAGGCCACCCGGCCCTCGTCATGGACATGTCCTTTGCGAACCAGGCGCTCTCGGCCGAGTACGCGATCCAGAACGCGGCCGAGCTCGAGCGGAAGGTCTATCCGGTCCCCGCCGAGATCGACAAGGAGATCGCGCGCCTGAAGCTCGAGACGATGGGCGTCGACATCGACAAGCTCACGGAGGAGCAGGAGAAGTACCTGGCCTCGTGGGACGAAGGGACTTAGAACCACAGGACATCGTTCGGTACGAGGAGGACGGCCCGCGGGTCGTCCTCCTCGACCAGCGTCGGCTTCCCGATGAGGAGGTCGAGCTCGAGTGCCGATCCGTCGCCGAGGTGGTCGAGGCGATCCGCGAGCTGGCGATCCGCGGCGCACCGGCGATCGGGGTGGCCGCCGCCTACGGGCTAGCGCTCGCAGCCGAGCTCGGCGCTGACCTGGACGATGCGACCGCCCGGCTCGGGGCAGCCCGCCCGACTGCCGTGAATCTCGCGTGGGCGCTCGAACAGATGCGTGACGATCCGACTCCGGCTCACGCACGGGCGTTGCACGAGGACGAGGTGGAACGCTGCCGCGCGATGGCAGGACACGCGGCGGAGCTCTTCGACGCCGGCACGCGGGTGCTCACCCACTGCAACGCGGGCGGCCTGGCGACCGGCGGTTACGGAAGCGCGGTCGGCGCGTTGCGGACGGCCTGGGAGCGAGGCGTGCTCGAGCGGGTCTGGGTCGACGAGACACGCCCGCTGCTGCAGGGCTCCCGCCTGACGGCGTGGGAGCTCGAGACCGCCGGCATTCCGCATGCAGTGATCGCAGACTCCGCTGCGGCTTCGCTGATGGCCGCCGGGGAAGTGGACTCCGTCGTGACGGGAGCAGATCGCATCGCCGCGAACGGCGACACCGCAAACAAGATCGGCACCTACTCGCTCGCAGTGCTCGCCGCGCACCACGACATCCCGTTCTACGTAGTCGCGCCGACCTCCACAGTCGACCTCGCGACCCCGACCGGCTCCGACATTCCGATCGAAGAGCGTGCGGCCGCGGAGATCACGACCCGTTTCGCGGCGCGCAACCCGGCCTTCGACGTCACGCCCGCGGAGCTGATCGGGGCAATCGTGACGGAGCACGGCGTCCACCGTGCGCCGTATGCGCAATCGCTCTCGGCGCTCGTATGAAGGCGCTGGTCCTGGCGGCGGGCTACGCGACGCGTTTGCGTCCCCTCACTGACTCCATCCCAAAGCAGCTGCTGCCTGTCGGCGGCCGGCCCATGGTGGACTGGATCCTCGACCGGATCGTGGAGACGAGTGCGGACGAGATTCACCTCGTGACGAACGCGCGGTTCGCCGAGGATTTCGAGCGCTGGGCCGCCGACAAGGAGGTTCGGATTCACAACGACGGGACGACGTCGAACGAGGATCGCCTCGGCGCGATCGGAGACATCCGCTTCGTCGGGCTCGACGACGACCTGCTCGTGGTCGCAGGCGACAACCTCTTCGACGACTCGCTCGCGAGCTACGAGGCGTACTGGCGCGAGCGAGACGGCAGCTGCGTTGCGGTGCTCGACGTCGGAGACCGCGAGCTCGCAAAGAAGTACGGCGTCGTGGACGTGGACGACCACGATCGCGTGACGGGGTTCCTCGAGAAGCCCGAGGATCCGCCGACGACCCTGTGCGCCACGGCGACATATCTCTACACGCGTGACCATGCGCGGCTCGTCGAGACGTATCTCGACGAGGGCAATCCGCCGGACCAGCCTGGGAACTTCGTCGCCTGGCTGCACCGGCGCGAGCCCGTCTATGCGTACCGCTTCGAGGGCGACTGGTACGACATCGGCGACGCGACGCAGCTGCTCGAAGCCGACAACCGCATGCGCCGACGGCGTGGCCTTCCAGAACGCACGGAGTATTCGCCGGAGTGAAGGAAGCCAATCTGGTGGTCCGTTTCCTCCTCGAGCTCTGTCTGCTCGCCGCGCTGGCCTACGCAGGGCTGCAGGTGAACATCGTGCTGGCGGTCTTGGTGCCCTTGGTCGCCGCCGTCGTCTGGGGTCTGTTCGTTTCTCCGAAGGCGCGTTTCCCGCTTTCGCGCCCGCTGTGGGTGGGTGTGCAGGTCGTTCTCTTCGGCGCGGCGGTGGTGGGGCTCGTCGCGTCCGGACACGGTGTTCTCGGTTCGATCTTCGGCGTGGCCGTCGCCGTGAATCTCGCGCTCGTGCTGATTTGGAGCGAAACCGGCACAGTCACGACAGGCGCGTAGCTCTACCGTCGCTAGGTGCTCGACCTGCTGCTGCCCCAGCGCTGTCTCATCTGCTCCAACCTGGGCGCGCAGGTGTGCGCATGCTGCCGGTCGGCCTTGCGCTACATCGGGCCACCCCTTTGCGGTCGTTGCGGCGCGCCGACTGCCTGGCCGGTGCGACGCTGCGCCGAGTGCACCGGGCGGAGGCTGGCGTTCGTCAGCGCCCGCGCGGCGGTGGAGTACGACGAGCCGGTGCGACGCCTCGTTGCGGCGTGGAAGGAACGCGGTCTGCGCCGCCTTGCGCGGGTTGCCGCCGAGGTGGTGGCGGAAACCGTCGCGCGTCCAGGCGGTTCGTGCGTGACGTTCGTGCCGGCCGATCCCGATCGCCGGCTGAGGCGAGGACATCACGCGGCGGAGCGGCTTGCAGCCGAGCTGTCCGTCGTCTGGGAGCTACCGCTCGAGCCGCTCCTCCGACGGGCCAGAGGCTCGTCGCGTCAGCGCGGGTTGTCGCAGGCCGCCCGCCGTCGCAACGTCGCCGGGGCATTCCGGGCCGAGGGAATCTGCAGCTCCAGTGTCGTCCTCGTCGACGACGTGTACACGACCGGCTCGACCGCAGCCGCAGCCGCATCTGCACTGCGCAAGAACGGTGCGCGCACGGTCGAGGTCGTGACGTTCGCCCGTGCGGTACGGCTCAAGAGCTAGGAGCCTACCGTTCCGATGCGCGTGCGCTAGTGTGAGAACCCCGGCCACAAGGAGGCGCATGCGACTTCAGGTGAAGGGCAAGAACGTCGAGGTCAGTGACACGATTCGCCGCTACGCCGAGGAAAAAATGAGCAAGTTGAATCGCCAGCTGCACGACCTGGCAGAGGTGGAGCTCGAGCTACGCGTCGAGAAGAACCCCTCGATTGCCGACAACCAGGTCGCGGAAGTGACCGTTTGGACGAAGGGGCCGACGCTCCGCGTCACGGAGGCGTCGACCGACATGAAGGCATCGATCGACCAGTTGACCGAAAAGCTCCTGCGTCAGGTCGAGCATGTCCGCGGCAAGCGAAAGGGCAGGCAGGTGCGTGGAAACGGCGTCCCGTCGGGAGGTTCGATGAGTAGCCAAGACGAAGAGGCGACTGACCCCCAGATCGTCAAAACCAAGCAGTTCACCATGAAGCCGATGAGCACCGAAGAGGCCGCGCTGCAGCTCGAGCTGATCGGACACGACTTCTTCGTCTTTCGCAGCGAGGACTCGCTCGAGATCAACGTCATCTACCGCCGCCGGAGCGGCGGTTACGGCTTGATCGAGCCTTCGGGGTAGTGGGGCTGTTCAGGCGCAAGCCGCTGCACGTGCGGCTCGCCGAGGAGGGCGGTCTCGTGGAGCACTCCACGGTGCCGCTCTTCACAGGGGTGATTCCGGAAACGGGCATCCACGGCATTCCGCGTGAACGCCAATACGACGCAGTCGCGGCGACGGACGCTCCGGATGCAGAAGGCTCGAGCGCACGCTTCGTCGGCCTCGAGGACGGCTCGCTCTTGGTCGAGGAGGGCGACGGGGACCTGACGCCGCTTGCGGAGGCGATCGAGCAGGACCTCGCGCGGCCATACCGCGCGAACGCGGTGCGCCGTGGCGAGACGCAATGGGCCATCGCCGCGCGCCGCCTGCGCGTCGTCGAGCTCCCCGAGCCCGGCGGCGACGAGGTCGAGCTCGTCGTGCGCGGGGAGGAGAAGACCCTCGTCGTCGACGGCAACCGGTCGTTCGGGACGATCCCCGAGCTCGAGCAGCTCGCCGAAGGAGACGCAGTCATCCGGGCCGCGCGGCTGGACGGCGCGCTCTGGGAGGTTCGTGTCGATCCGCTCTAGCAGGGGCAAGCTACCCTAAGACTGATGTCCTCCCAGCTCGGTTCCTTCGAGAAGATCCTGCGCGTCGGCGAGGGCCGCCGCATGAAGCGGCTCGCCGAGCAGGCCGCCTACATCACCTCGATCGAGCCGGAATTCAGCGAGCTCTCCGACGACGAGCTGCGCGGCAAGACGGCCGAGTTCCGCGAGCGGCTCGAAAACGGCGAGACCCTGGAAGAGCTCCTCTTCGAGGCCTTCGCGGCCGTCCGCGAGGCCCGCGTCCGCGAGTCCGGCCAGCGGATGTTCGACGTCCAGCT
>DATMZV010000005.1:0-3112 GCA_035573355.1 Gaiellaceae bacterium
GCCCGAACGTAAACGTGGGCAAGTCGATCCACATGTCAAGAAGGTGCAACTGCGTCTGGTCGAGCTGGGTTACCTGGTTACGGGCGACGCAGACGGCCGCTTCGGGCCCGCGACGGCGAACGGGATCCTCGCATTCCAGAAGTGGGAGCGATTGACCCGGACGGGGTTGCTCGACAAGCCGACGGAAGCGCGTCTGGCCGGTGCCCTACGTCCCGCGCCGGTCACGCGCGTCTCGGCAGCGAAGCGCGCCGAGGTCCTGCTCGACCGCCAGGTCACATTGCTGATCTCCGCCAATCGTGTCGTTCGGGCGATCTCCGTCTCGACGGGCAAGCCCTCGACGCCGACGCCGCCGGGGCGCTACCGCGTCTACGCCAAGATCCAGCGCTGGTGGTCGACGCCGTTCCGCGAGTGGCTGCCGTGGGCTGTGCCGTTCGTCGGTGGCATCGCCTTTCACGAATATCCCGTGGTTCCTGCGTATCCCGCCTCACACGGTTGCGTCCGCCAGGCGTTCTCCGTCGCTCACTCGACCTATGACTTCGCCGAGATCGGAATGCCCGTCACCGTTCTCGCCAACTCGTAACCGGCGGTTTCACGGGCTCGACGGACGGCGGAAACGTGGGGTTATGGTCGCATAGACATACCGGGCGCCCGACGGTGCGTTTGCACTGATTTCGGCGCTCATCCTCTTCGTGTGGCTCGTGGTGGTCAGCGCCTTCCTCGTCATGCGGATGCCGTCAAAGGCCCGTGCGCCTGAGCGGGCTCCCGTTCCAACGGCGTAGTTGCAGATTGCAGCTGACGGCGAACGGGCGGGCGCTCGCGCTCCGCCCAACCGCCCGTTTCAGGCTGCTTCGGGACGAAGCGGAGGCAGTGGCGGCAGGTCGAGATCCGGCTCGGACTCGGCGTCCTCCGCGAAGGACTCCGCCCAGTCATCCGACTCGTAGTAGTCCCCGACGATCTCATCGGCGTGCGAACCCGGCATCACTGCTCCTTTGTCGTTGTGGTCGCCGCAGTGACCGCCACAAGTTCCTCGAACAGGGATGTCGGCCCCGGGGGGAGAGGGGAGAATCCCTCGTCCGGGGCCGACGGATCGCGCGGGGTGTTGGAGGGAAGGTGCTAGGCCGCGCGCTCGAGTCGCTCTTCGACGCGCGCCCTGGCGACGATGTGGTCGCGGTCGCCGAAGCGGAGTTCCGCTTTCAGCGTCCGGTCCTCGTCCCAGAGGCGCTCGAGGCGCTCGCTCAGGCTCTTGAGCTCTGCAGCCGCTGCTGGGTCATGTCCTCTGGAGAGGATGTTCCACAGCTCGGTCCGACGCTCGCTGGCCTGCTGGATCTCTTCGTGAATTTCAATCAGCGTCATGCTGATGAAAACGCTCTCCGGCCGGCTCTCATTCCCGGGGGCCGAGGAAAAAGAACACGAGCACGAGGATGCCCAGAACGGCAGCTCCGACCGCCACCGCGTTCAGCAGGGAGGTCACTGGTAGCCGAGCTCCTCGAGCCGCTCCTCGTCGATCCCGAAGTAGTGGGCCAGCTCGTGGAGGACGGTGATCCGGATCTGCCGCTCGAGCTCCTCCGGATCGTCTCCGAAGTCCTCCTCGAGCGGCCTGCGGTAGACCGTGACCTTGGCCGGCAGGTACGGCGCCTCCTCGAAGAGCCCGAAGATGTCGGGCTCGTCCGGGTTCTCCTCCTCGACGATCACCGCGACATTCTTCAACCCGGCGGCGAGGTCCGGCGGGAGCGCGTCAAGGGCCAGCTGGACGTGCTCCTCGAAGCCGATCATTAGTAGGCCGGCTGGAGCGGTTGACGCACCGCCACGAGCCGGACGGTCAGCACCCCGAAGAGGAAGCCACCGATGTGGGCGAAGAAGGCGACGCCTCCGCCGGCCTGTGGTTGAACAAGTGAGAAGCCGCCCTGCCAGAGCTGGAACACGAACCAGAACCCCAGGAAGACGACCGCAGGCAGCTCCTGGAAGAAGATGAGGATGAAGAAGATCGCCGTCAGGACGCGAGCGTTCGGCAGCAACACCAGGTAGGCCCCGAGCACCGCGGCAATCGCCCCGCTTGCGCCGATGTTCGGGATGCTCGCGTCCGGCACCGAGCCCCAATGGAGCGTCACGATGGTCTGCACGGCTGTAGCGACGAGGCCGCCGGCGATGTACCAGAGGAGGAAGCGCACCCTTCCGAGCGCGTCCTCGACGTTGTTCCCGAAGATCCACAAGAACAGCATGTTGAAGATGATGTGCTCCCAGCCGCCGTGCATGAACATCGATGTGAACGCTTCCTCGTACCAGGGGATCGCCGCCTGCAGAGCGGGTTCAACGCAAGGGCCGTCGACTTTGCACGGGTAGTAGCCGTAGTGGATGACGTCGGCGTCGACCGATGTGCCGGTGAACTCCCAGACCCACACGATTGCGTTGACGGTGATGATGCTGACCGTCACGATCGGAAACGCCCTCGTCGGGACGTTGTCTTTCAGCGGGAACATGGGGCGTGGAGTCCTACCGAATGACGAGAGCCATCAGGGCCTTCTGCGCGTGAAGGCGGTTCTCAGCCTCGTCCCACACCGCCGACTGCGGTCCGTAGAGGACGTCTTCTGTGATCTCCTCGCCGTAGTGGGCGGGAAGGCAGTGCAGGACGATTGCATCCGGGCCTGCTCGAGCGACGAGTTCAGCATCGATGCCGAAGCCGGCCAGATCTTGCAGCCGCTTGTTCCGCTCGTCCTCCTGGCCCATCGAGGTCCACACGTCCGTGTAGAGGACGTCCGCGCCCTCGACTGCACCGGCAGGATCGTCGACGAGCTCCACTGAGCCTCCGGCGGCGCGCGCGATCTTTACGACCTCGTCGTTCGGGCGGTATCCCGAGGGAGTTGCAGCGACGAACGCCATGCCGAGCTTGGCCGATGCGACCATCAGCGAGGCGCACACGTTGTTGCCGTCGCCGAGGTAGACGACCTTCAGTCCCTCGAGGCGGCCGAAGCGTTCGCGGATCGTCATCACGTCGGCAAGTGCCTGGCACGGGTGCGAGCTGTCGGTCAGCCCGTTGATCACCGGGATCGTCGCGTTCTCGGCGAGCTCTTCGACGTCCGACTGCGCAAATGTGCGGATCATGATCGCGTCGAGG
>DATMZV010000006.1:0-31178 GCA_035573355.1 Gaiellaceae bacterium
AGCAGCGGTCGGTGCGTTGCAGCTCGACCCGTCCCCTCCCCTTTTGCTGTTGGGCAAGCAGCTATCGAGCTCAGGGGAGATGGCAGATGATCTTGCCGGCGTATTCGCTTCCGGCTGGCATCGACTCCGTGCTGGTGACGATGCACCTTCCGATCTTCGTCTCGATCGGGTCGCCAGGCTGGGGCAGAGTGGGCAGCTCGACATTGTCGAGATCCTCGAAGGTCGCCGCTTGGATGATGATGACGTAACGCACCTTGTCGATTCTCCGTGTGCGCCGGCAGCGTTGCAAGATCCCGACAGGGTGTGTGGTGCGCAGCGCGGGCCGGGGGCGGGGTCGGTCGCAGTCGAGGCACGGCCGCAGCTTCAAGTACGGAACCTCGGTGGCATGGCTAGTTCCTTCCTGGGATAGAGAGGTTGGCGGGCTCGCAGACCACCCGGCCGGACCGGTCGTAACTCAACGCGAACGCCTCGAACTTCGCGCGCACAACACCGCGACTGTCGTCTTCCGCGACGATCAACCCAACGTAGGAAGCAACGCCACGCTTCTCGTTCGCTACCAGGAACGACTTCAGCCAAGCGTCGATGTCTCCGTCGCTCGCCCCGGCGTTCCTACCGGGGTGGCTGTGCCAGTCGCCCACGCGGACAATGTCGGAGCCGAGGTCGGCGAACTGTTTCTCCTCCGCGTGGTATTCGGCCGAAGGGAAGTACGACTTCGGCGTGCATCGCGCTCCCTTGCCGGGCGTGCTCGCGAGCCGAATCTCGACCTCCTCGTCCCAACTACGGCTAGCCCGCTCTTGGTACCTACCTCACGAATCTCAGGTGATCCCAGCGCACAGAATGGCGCTCAACTCCGCGGCGCACACATGGGGCGATCTAGAAGTATCGGCCTCATAACCCGGAGGTCGCAGGTTCAAATCCTGCCCCCGCTATTTCCTCGAGCCAGCCAAGCAGGCCTCTCCGTCACTCGAATGCACCGATCGCTCTCCGGCCGACGCGGGGTCGGCAAGAGGACCTGGCGCGATAATTCTGTGCGTGGAGGGTCCACCGAGGGTCGCGGCGATGAAGCGCGCCGAACGGAAGCCGATTACGGCCCTCTTTTGCGATCTCGTCGGATCCACCTCCATCGGGGAGCATCTCGACGCGGAGGCACTTCAGAACGTGCAGACGGCCTACTTCGGCCGGATGCGCTCCGTTGTCGAGCACCACGGCGGAACGGTAGAGAAGTTCATTGGCGACGCGGTCGTTGCCGTCTTCGGCGCTGCCCGGCTGCATGAGGATGACGCCGAGCGCGCCGCCCGCTGCGCACTCGGCATGCGAGAGGCGCTCGCGGGACTAAACGATTCCCTCCGGCCCCGGTTCGGATTCGAGCTCGCGCTACGGATCGGAATGGCGAGCGGAGAGGCGTTCGTAAGCGGAGGGCCGGACGCGCTCGCGACCGGGGACGTCATGAACACGGCAGCTCGGCTAGAGCAAGCAGCCCAGGAAGGCGAGATCCTCGCAGAGCGCACGACGATGCTCCTGACGCGAGCGGCGGTCGAGTTCGCGCCGCCCCGTCGAGTGCAGGCGAAGGGCAAGGCGGAGCCCGTCGAGGTTTGGCCGGTCACAGGAATTGCTGCGCGGGCTCGCCGCAGGCGGTTGAACCTTGTCGGGCGTGAGCGCGAACTCGAGCAGCTCGCGGCCGCCCTGGAGTCTGCCATTCGTCGCAGGGAGGCTCGAGTAGCGGTTGTCCTGGGGGAGCCGGGCATCGGCAAGAGCCGTCTCGCTGACGAGTTTTCAGTGCGGACGCTTGGTCGCGCCTTGGTCTACCGAACCTCTTGTCCTGCGTATGGCGAGGCAGCAGCGTGGGGTCCGTTGGCGGAAGTCGTGCGACAGGAGATCGGCATCGCCGAGACCGACCCGCCGGATGTTGCCTACGAGAAGTTGCATGTGCACTTGCGTCTCCGACACGCGGAGGAAGAGGCCTCGTTGATCGAGGCTCAGCTTGGTCCGGTCGTAGGCGCCACGCGCGCCCCAGTTTCCTCCGGCCCCGAGCTGGTCTGGGCTCTTCGATGCTTTCTCGAGGGGCTTGCGGCGCGCGGGCCGGCTGTCGTCGTGTTCGACGATCTTCACTGGGCGAGTGGGACCTTGATCGAGACGCTGCAGGAGCTCGTTGACGCGATCGGAGCGGCTCCGCTCGTCCTCGTCTTCCAGGGACGCCCCGAGCTCGCAGAGCGCATTGCGCGTGTATTGGCGGACTCGCGGACGACGACTATTGCAGTGAAAGCGCTTTCGCCCGGCGAGGCGCGGGAGCTCGCCGCGACACTCGCCGTCGACGAAGCGCTCGCCGAGAGGGCCGAGGGAAACCCCCTCTTTCTCGAGGAACTTGCGGCGATGGTCGCCGAAGGGCCGGGCACGTCGGGGATCCCGCGGTCTCTCCGCACGCTGATCGCGGCGCGACTCGATCAACTGCCAGCTGAGTCCAAGGCGCTTTCCCAGGCCGCGGCTCTGATCGGCGACGTGTTCTGGGAAGAGGCAGTCGCCGCCCTGATCGACGGAACGGTTACCACCGCCTCGGGCTTCGCTCTCCTGGAAACGCGCGGCGTCATCGACGAAGAGGTGACGAGCTCATTTCCCGGCAGCCGGCAGTTCCGCTTCCATCACGCGCTGATCCGCGAGGTTGCATACGAGTCGCTCCCGAAGCGGGATCGCGCACTCATGCACCGAGCAGCCGCCGAATGGTTCGAACAGCAAGCGGAAGAACGGCAGAGCCTCCTCGCGAGTGTCGCTCATCACCTGGACCGGGCGCTTTCGGCAGTCTCCGATCTCGCGCCGTTCGAGGAACCGGACCCGCGGCTTGTCGAGGTTGCGACGAGAGCGCAGTTGCGGGCGGCAGATTGGGCCGAGGCCAACGCCGTGAGCTCCGAGGCGCTTCGTCTTGCAGAACGAGCCCTCGAGCTCTCCGCCAGCCGCGCTTCTCTTCACGAGCTTTCGCGAGCTCGCGTAGCGGTGGCGCTACTCGTAGCGGGTCGGGGCGAAGAGGCGGCCGCAGTTGCGCACCAGGTCGTGGTCGCGGCGTCTTCGCCGGAGACGCTTGCGTATGCGTCCCTCGCGCTCGCCGGTGCAGCAAGAGATGAGAAGGACACTGACGCCATCCGCACACATACGGGCCACGCGATCGAGGTCGCCCGACTACTCGGCCTCCGGTTGGTCGAGGTGCGCGCGCTCAGGATGCTGGGCTGGGCCGAGATCGGCGAGGCGAAGCACCTCGAGGCCGAAGCGTGCGAAGGCCGGATCGTCGAGATTGCGTCGGAGCTCGGGGACAAGGGGACAGCAGCGGGCGCGCTCGCGGTGCAAGGGATCAATGCGATGTGGCGAGGGGAAATACGGCTCGCTGAAGAGCGGGCTCTCGAGGCGATGAACCTTGCCCGCGAGTCTGGCAGCGTTCGTGCGCTGGCGCGCGCTCTCTCTGCGCTCGCTCACCTCCGGCGCGAGCAGGGAAGGATGGAGGAAGCCGTCGAGTACGGCCGTGAACGCCTGCGCCGCGAGCTCGAGCTCTCCGACAAGTTCACAGCCGTCGGCGCGTGCGCCCTGACGCTTGCTCCGCCGCTGATCGAGCTCGGGAGGCTCGACGAGGCTTGGGAGGTACTTGAGCAGGGGCTTGCGATCTCGTCCGGGATCGGTGCATGGTGGTTTGAGGAACCGCTTCGGCACGGCCGGGCGACGATCCTCTCGAGCTGGGGCCGCCTCGACGAGGCTGAGGCCGAGTTGTCGTCGGTTATCGACGAGGGCTCCGGTGGCCGCCGATATCTCGAATCGCGTGGGATCCTTTCGGCGGTCGCGAAGCTTCGCGCCGCGCAAGGACGCCCTGCGGAGGCGGAGCAAATTTGGCGGGAAGTTCTTTCCCGGCCGTCTGGCCAAGCCCGAGTCGAGGAGGCCGACGTCGAACTCGGCTTCGCGGAGCTTCTTGTCGAGCGAGGTCGGACCGATGACGCCGTATACGTCCTCGAGGGTCCCAGGTCGTGGGTCCCCCAAAGCGGCGCCGGCCGGCTCGAGCTGAAGCTCGCGCAACTCGACGGGTCGATCGCTGCCGAAGCCCCGAGGCCAGACAATCGGAGCATGGGGGATGAAATCCGCGACGTACCGTTGGGCTAGGGCTTACTCCAGGGACTCGATGCTGCAAGCGTTCCGCAAGCATCGGGCTTCCGCAGCGATGTCACCGTGTTCCGCCTGAATGCACGGTCGCGGCCGAAAAGGCGCTTCTCGCCGAACTGCTGGAGGACCGCGCCTCTCCCATCCTGTGTGAACTTGTTGAGATGGCGGACGTATGACGCGATCTCCACGTCCTTCGCGCGGATCTTCGCGAGCGGGTGGCGCACTGCGCCGGCAGCGAAGGAACCAAGATCGCGTTTGGGGGTGAGCGCGCACGCGAGGAGCACTTCGGGAAAGAGGTTGTCCTTCTTGGCGCTACGGAAAGCTCTTGCCTTTGACTTGAGATTGAAGAAGGCGATTTAAAGGCTGTGGGCTGTTCGAGCCAACGTTGGGGCGGGTGGGAGATGTCGCCCGCATGGGTCGACCCCATCTCCGGCACATATGGCTACGATCGCCAGCGTGCGTGTTCGCCACTTCGAAGGATGGCTGCGCACCAGGTTGCGGAGTAACGCAACCCTCAGAGCTTTCCGAGCTCGGTTCTCTGCCGCAGCGGGTCGAGAGGCGCGCGACGACCAACAGTTGCGGCTGCTGCTTGCGTTCCTTCTGGTGGAGGACTCGAATTGCGTGGACGTGGGTGGCCACCGCGGCGGTGTCCTAGAGCAGATGGTTCGTCTTGCACCGCTTGGGCGCCATATCGTCTACGAGCCGTTGCCCGCGTTTTGTGAGGATCTTCGTCGGCGTTTCCCCCAGGTCGACGTAAGAGAGGCGGCCCTCTCAGATCGCAACGGAGAGCACATATTCATGTACGTGCGGAACCAACCTGGTCTGAGCGGCTTCCGTCGCCGTTCCTACTCGACCACTCCAACTATCGAGGAGATCACTGTGCGCACAGAGCGCCTCGATGATTCCCTCCCAGGGGATTACCACCCAACGGTGATCAAGATTGATGTAGAAGGTGCAGAGCGGGAAGTGCTCGAAGGCGCGATCGAGACGATCGTGCGCTACCGGCCAACGGTTGTCTTCGAGCATGGAAAAGGGGCAGCGCCGCACTACGCCACGAGACCGCGGGATGTCTACGCGCTTTTGTGCGAGCGGGCAGGGTTGCGAATTTTCGATCTCGATGGGCAAGGGCCGTTCGACCTTGCTGAGTTCGAGCAGATCTTTGATCGAGGAGATCGTTGGAACTTCGTCGCCCACGCGTGACTAAAGGTCAGGAAAGTGGACGCCGGCGCGAACCTGCCTTTCGTTGCGGCGCGGAGTTCCGGTAAATACCGCGCTCCGTTGTAACACTCGACGCCCAGGAGTACACCAGCGGCGTCGCTGGCGATTTGATCTATACGCGGATCGTTGAAGATCACGCTTGCACTTGCCGTCGGCGGGCTCGCTGCGACGGAGGCGGCGAGAGCGAATGCTGTCAACACGGCGAGCAGATAATTCTTTATGCACTGCCTCCGCAGTTAGAGGCTTTCGGTGACTACCGGGTGACTATCGATTCGCAGTCGTCCCCGTCACCCGCGGCGCTGGAGGAGTCCGTGACCGTGGCGGCGGCCAGTGTAATCGACTGTTCTGCGTAGAAGACCGTGTGCGTTAATTCGGTCGGAGGAGGTAGCGCAGCCCAAAGATGGTCCAAGGGAAGTCGTGCCAATGCCAATGCTTCCCCTCAATCTCTAATACTGCTCGTCCTCGTCTTTCGATGCCAGCGGACGTCAACCGTACCGTCCTCCACTAGGGTCGGATGGCGATGCTGATCTTGAGCGAACGCGAGGCTCCGAGCTCGTCCTTTGCCGCGAGGTAGAGGACGTAATGACCCCGTCGGACGGGCTTGCCGCTGATGAGACCTGTGCTCGGATCAAGCTTCAGCCCTGCGGGCAGTGTTCCCTTGGCGATGCTCCAGATATCGGCTCCTAAGCCGCCTTGCACGATCCCCCGCCCGCGATAAGGCTTGCCGACATGTCCGACACGCGGCATGTGCACCGCCACTAGGCGAAGCTTTTCGGCAACGCGCAGCGTGATCGTCTGCTCGGTGCTCCGCCCGCGGACGTCGGTGACAGTGAAGACGAGCTTGAAACTTCCTGAATCGGCCGGGACGCCCTTGATCATGGCCGCCGAGCCGTTGCCTTGATCGCCGATGAACCCGACGTGCGTGGGAAGTGATCCTGCCTTCAACTCCCAGCGATAGGGGGCACTGCCGCCCGTTGCGTTGAGTCCGATCGTGAGTGGAACCGCGACCTCCCCAACCGGGCTGTCAGGACCGCTGATCTGCAGGGCCGGGGTCACCTCGAGTGTGAACTGCTTCTGCGACTGCGCCCCGCCGGCCGAAACCTTGACGGTGAAGGACACAGTCCCGGCGGTCTGGGGCGTACCACTCAGCACACCGTTAGACGCGAGCGAAAGACCCGCAGGCAGCGAGCCGGCGGCGATGTTCCAGCTCGGCGTAGCGGACGAGGAAGCGGCGAAGGTCGACGAATACGGACTACCGACGCTCGCCGCGGGCAGAGTCGCCGTGGTGATCGAAACAGTGGCCGCCGGAGGTTGAGGAGCGGGGCTTCCGCCTCCCGAGCCGTTGATCGTGATCGTGAACTGACGTTGCGCCTCCGAGGGCCGGCACCAATCTGCCGACGGCGGGTTCTGGTCGCTCAGATTGACCCAAAACGACCAGCCGCCGGCTTGCGCGGGCGTGCCGCTGACGTGGCCGCTCGACGCCAACGTCAAACCAGGTGGCAGCGAGCCGGCAATCACACTGAACTGATACGGCAGCGCGGGCCCACAACCGCCAGCGCCGCCAAACGCGAAGCTGTAAGGCGACCCCACGGCTCCGACTGGCGGGAAGTAACTCTCATCCGTGAACCTCAACGCCCACGCGGCCGCCGTAAACACGAGAGCGCCCGCGGCCACAGCGAGAAGGACGACGATTCTGCGTTTCACTAGGAACGGCACCCCTGGACTAGTAATTGCACCTCAAACAAACATCGGCACCATGTTCGCCGCCACTTGTAAAAACCCGGTTAAGGGTGTGCCTGCAGACCCCTCCCTTGCAGCGGGTTAGGCTCTGCGCCTGCCTGGGCTAGCTCTCCGATTCGAGGTGGGCATTGAAACCGATGCTGTAGGCCTCGGCCGCGAATGCCGTCGCCTGGGCTTGATCGATGAAGCCCTTCATCATCACCTCGTACCCGCCGCACGGGTCGCTTTCGAGCTGCGCATTCGGGAAGCCACGTGAAAGGGCAAGGGCAACAAGACCCTGGGCCGAGGCGAGATCAGGTTCGTGCCCCATCGCAACCTCGAGCTCACCGTTCTTGTCGGGCGCCTGGTAACACTCGACCGTCGGCCGGAAGCTGGTCTTCGTCCTTGCCTCGGCCTGCAGAGCAACCGCGACGTCGTACGTGTCGTAGCCGCGAATGACAACGCGAAACTCGTTGCAGCCGACCTCGATCGAGGTGAAGGTGAAGCCTGCTCCCATCACCTGCGCCTGCAACTTCTCAGCGGCAGCGAGTGTCTTCGGCCTTCCAAACACGACCTCAGGCCCGGTGGTGTACGCCGGCAGCCCCCCACATGCTTGCGCTGGACTCTTTAGAGACGCCGACGATGTGCTCCCGGAGACGGCAACGAGAGCGGCCACACCGACCGCGACGGCGACTAGCCGGATCAGCCTCACGGCCGTACTCCTACCAGACCACTCGGCCGCCTGAACCATTCTTAACCGGATCCTCAAAATTAGGATCACACCCAAGTAGCTTGTGCCCTAGCCCGGTAGGAAGGGGCGAGTCGGAGGGTGCGCCGCGCCGACCTTTCGCCGTCAGGGCGCAGCGCCGCAAAGGCTCGCCCTGGCGAATAGTCCCACAGAAGCCGCGGATGTTCCAACCGCCGCGCGCGCCTGGTCGTCTCAGAGGAACAGCGCAACGACCGACAGAGAACACGGCGCTGAGCAGCCCCACGACCGGCCAATGCCTCAGCGGGAAAGTGGGCTCGAGCCGGAACGAAGAACGCACCGCTCCTCACTCTTAACAAGGCCCGACGCCGGGCTCGCTGTGGTCCATCTGCGAACCAGGCGGGGGCGTGGTGTCAGTCCTGGCGTGACGCAGCTTTCTACGACGAGAACAAGACATCGTCGCTCGGGGCCGCGATCTCGATCGCGTCCCGGTGGAGTTCGCCGACAGTGAAGCTAGGGGGCTGGTGAACGAGCGACCGTCGAGGTCTTGCGCATCGGGTTGAAGAAGGGCAACTCCATCACCGTTCCCGCCGTGCGGCCGCGCCGCGCCTCCACCGTCCACTCGACGTCGATCCTCGTGCCGAGCTTGCTCTGGTCGGCAGCGACTGACGCCAGCGCAACCACCTTCTTCAGTGTCGGGCTCCACGTCGTGCTGGTCGCCTTGCCGATCTGGCGGCCCCGCACGTACAGAGGAATGGGGATACGCGAGGCGGCCGGCTCCAGCGTCGGCGTCAGCCCCTTCGCGCGGTACAGCTCCTCGAGTGGCTCCCATTCGAGCTCGAGCCCGACGAGCCTCCGCGGAGGCCCACCGCGACCTTGTTCCCGCTCGAGCGCGCGACGGCCGACGAACTCGACAGGCTTCTCGAAGTCGACGAAGCGGCCCAGGACGCCCAGCTCGAAGGGCGAGTACGACTGCTCGGGAATCAGCGCGCGCCGCACGGAGTCGAAATCCACTTCGATGAGGACCAGCCCTGCCTCGATCCGCGCGATGTCGAGGGCGAGCATCCCGGCCGGCCGGATGCCGTAGGCGCTCCCCGCCCGGACGAGGGCGTCCCAGAGCTCGACCGCCTGAGCACTCTCGACCCACACCTCGTAGCCGAGGTCGCCTGTGTAGCCCGTCCGAGAGACGTCGACGGGGATGCTGCCGACCTGCGCGGCCTGCCGGCCGAAGTACTTGAGGTCGCCCAAGGTCGTCTCGGTGGCCGCCTCGAGCACGTCGCGGCTCAGCGGCCCCTGCACGGCCAGCGCGGCGATGCGTTCGCTCACGTCCTCGATCTCGACGTCCAGGCCGCGAGCGTTCATCCGGAGCCAGCGCAGCGACGAGTCGGCGGCCGTCCAACGGTAGGTCTGCTCCTCCAGCCGGGCGACTGTGCCGTCGTCGACCACGCGGCCGTCCTCGTTGCACCAGGATGTGTAGTAGACGCGGCCGACGGCGAGCTTGCTCGCGTCCCGCGTGATCACGCGGTCGACGAGCCGCGTGGCGTCAGGCCCGGAGACCAGGTACTTGTAGAGCGGAGAGACGTCGATGAGCGCCGCCGCCTCCCGGATGGCGTTGTACTCGATCTCGTGGGAGTCGGAGTACGCGCTCGCTGCGAGATAGCCCGACCATTCCCGCCACTGCAGCTTGGTGTTGAGTGGCGCGGTCCGAGGGTAGAACGCGGTTCCGACCGACAAGTCGGCAAGCATAGTCGGGCGGCTTTTGGAAAGCGCGCCAGGCCGTGCCGCGGTTAGTGTCGCCGCTGATGGCGACCTCCAATCACCGCACCTACGACGCCGTGATCATCGGCGGCGGGCACAACGGGCTGGTGGCCGCGGCGTACCTCGCGCGGGCCGGGCTCAAGGTCGTCGTGTTGGAGCGGCGCCACGTTCTCGGCGGGGCGGCGGTCACCGAGGAGGTGTTCCCCGGCTTCCGGTTCAGCGTTGCCTCGTATGTCGTCTCGCTGCTCCGTCCCGAAATCGTCCGGGAGCTCGCGCTGCCGGAGCACGGCCTCGAGATCCTGCCTCTCGACGGAACGTTCACGCCGCTCGACGACGACTACCTGTGGCGTGTGAACGACCACGGCCGCACCGTGCGCGAGCTCCGACGCTGGTCGGTGAGCGACGCAGAGGCGTACGAGGAGTACGGCCGCCTGATGTTCGAGATGGCGAGGTTCGTCAAGCCGATCCTGTCCATGACGCCGCCGGACCCCGGCCGGCTCGATCCGCGCGAATGGCTCCCCGTCGCAGGTCTCGCCCGTTCCTTCAACAGCCTCTCCCTGGAGCAGCGGGCGGTGTTCATCCAGCTGATGACGATGAGCGCCGCCGACTTCCTCGACCAGTGGTTCGAGACCGATCCCCTGAAGGCGACGATGAGCGCCTCCGGGATCATCGGCACGTTCCAGGGGATCCGCTCTCCTGGGACCGCGTACGTCCTGCTGCACCACTACATGGGCGAGATCGACGGCGTCCTGCGAGCCTGGGGAATCCCGCGAGGAGGCACCGGCGCCGTCAGCGAGGCGATCGCGAGCGCTGCCCGGTCGTTCGGCGTCGAGATCCGGACCGAGACTCCCGTCGAGCACTTCCTGACCCGAGGCGACGAGGTGACCGGCGCCGTCACGTCGGCGGGCGACGAGGTGACCGGGCGGGTGACGCTGTCGAGCCTGGACCCGCAGCAGACGTTCGTCCGGCTCCTGCCACCCGGCGTCCTGGACGGGTCGTTCCTCGAGGAGGTCGCGCGTTACCGGTACCGGGGCTCCAGCGGGAAGGTGAACCTGGCGCTTGACGGGCTTCCCGAGTTCACGTGCCTGCCCGGCGTGGGCGACCACCTGCGCGGCGCGATCAGCTTCAGCCCGGGCATCGACTACATGGAGCAGGCCTACGACGACGCGAAGTCCGGGCGCTTCAGCCGGCGCCCGTACATCGACATGGTCATCCCGACTTTGGTCGACCCGTCGATGGCGCCTCCGGGCAAGCACGTCATGAGCTGCTTCGTCCAGTACGCGCCCTACCACCTTGCCGAGGGCGACGAATGGGACGACGGCCGGCGTGATGCCTTCGGGGAGACCGTCATCGACACGATCGCGGAGCGGGCGCCGAACATCCGAGAGTTGATCCTGCATGCACAGGTGCTCACCCCCAAAGACATCGAGGACCGGTTCGGACTCACAGAGGGAAACATCTTCCAAGGCGAGCTCTCACTCGAGCAGCTCTTCTTCAACCGGCCCGTGCCTGGATGGGCGCGCTACCGGACGCCGCTGCGGAACCTCTGGATGTGCGGCTCGGCCACGCACCCCGGCGGTGGGATCATGGGCGCGTCGGGACGCCTCGCGGCACTCCAGGTGCTGCGCGCGCTCCGCCCCAAGAAGGCGGCTTGAGGGTGTCCCGGGAGCGTTACGACGCGGTCGTAGTCGGGGCCGGCCACAACGGCTTGGTCGCGGCTTCGTACCTGGCGAAGGCGGGGCTCCGAACGTTGGTTCTCGAGCGGCGAGGCCAGGCGGGCGGCCCCCTGGCCACCGAGGAGGTCGCGCCAGGTGTGCGGGCGCCGATTGCGGCCGACTGCGTCGGAGGCCTTCGTGACGACGTCGTCCGTGATCTCAGGCTCGGCCCGCACGGCTTCCGGGCCATCGAGCCGGATGCGACGGCCTTCGCCCCGTCCGCGGACGGGCCGGGCCTCACGTTGTGGCGCGACCCGGTCCGGACGGCGATCGAGCTCCGGACAGGGACCCACCCGCGCGATGCCGATGCGTTCGTCGCCTTCGACCGCAGGATCCGCTCGCTGGGCGCGTTCCTGGCGCGCGTCCAGGCAACCGAGCCACCGGACCTCGCGTCTCCGTCCCTCGCGGACGCCGCCGGTGGGCTCACGGTGTTGAACGGCCTTCGGCACCTCGGGAAGGAGCAGTTGCGCGACGCGCTGCGGGTGCTGCCGATGTCCGTCGCCGACCTCGTCGGCGAAGCCGTCGAGGACGAGGCGCTACGCGGCGTCCTCGGCGTGCGAGGCATTCGTTACGCGGCCATGGGCCCTCGGTCGGCGGGGACGGCGCTCAACTTCCTGTGGGACTCGGCCTCAGGAGGAGGAGCGGTGGGCCGCACGGTCTTCGCGCGCGGTGGGCCGGATTCCCTGGTGGAGGCACTCGTCGCCTCTGCGCAGAGCAACGGCGTGACGATTCGTTGCGACGCCGGCGTCGCGGCCATACGAACCGGTCGAGGCTCTGTCGACGGGGTCGCTCTGGCGAGCGGAGAGGAGATCGACGCGCGGATTGTCGTATCGAACGCCGACCCCAAGCAGACCCTTCTAAGCCTCGTCGACCCGGCCGAGGTCGGCCCGACCCTGGGCTGGCGGGTCGAGCACATCCGCACGCCCGGCGTGGTGGCGAAGGTGACCCTCGTCCTGGAGGGCTTGCCGGCGATCGGCGGCGTTGACGACGAGCGTCTGCGCGGGCGGATCGTCATCGCACCGAGTCTCGACGACCTCGAGCGGGCATTCGACGACTCGAAGTACGGCCGGATCTCCGAGCACCCGTATCTCGAGGCAACGATCCCTACGCTCTCCGACCCCTCGCTCGCCCCTGATGGGATCCACGTCATCACCGTGCTGTTGCAGTACGCACCACGGCGCCTCAGTGACGCGGAGTGGGACGAGACAGCGCGCGATGGTGTTGCGGACCTGGCTGTGCGGACGCTCGAGGTCTACGCACCGGGTATCGCGGACAAGGTCGTCGCTCGCCACATCGTTACGCCGGCGGACCTCGAGCGAGAGTACGGCCTCACCGGCGGACACCCGATGCACGGCGAGCACGCCCTCGACCAGTTCTTCGCCTGGCGGCCCCTCCTCGGACATGCTCGCTACCGGCTTGCCGGGATCCACGGCCTCTACATGTGTGGGGCCGGTGCACATCCCGGGGGCGGAGTCACAGGCGGCCCCGGAAGGAACGCAGCCCGGGCTGTCCTGGCCGACGTCCGGCGAGCTCGACGCCGCAGGACGAGGCGTCGCGGACGCGGTGCGGGCCCGTAGCGGGCGTGCTCATAAGGGCCCTGGAAACGTCTGCATCGGCTCGCCGCCGCTCGCCGTTCGGCAGCTCGGTCGCCGCGTCAGCGAAGAGATTTGTATGACCGGCGGCTATGCACCGGGGCTTATGGAACGGCGCACCGGCGGGGAGTTCAGCGACTCGTTAGAGCCGCCCCGGCGCGCCGCCCCTCTTTACTGCCGGCGAGAGCGCCCGGCGCCTGCGGCATCGCCGGAACGCGCACCGGCAGCCCTTTGGAGATGCAGGCGAGGAGGTCTGCCTCTCGGCTTGTCGGGAACGATCTCTGCCTTGGTCTCGAGCGGACCGCTCACGAGTTCCGTTGCCCCTCTCCTTGCGGCTTCCACCGAAAAGGCAGCGGAGCGACTTGGTGAAACCGCAGGACGGCTCTCCCCGTAGCCGATTCAGGCGGCCGCTCCGCCGCCTAAAGCGCGCAGACTCACACGGCTTCGTGGAAGAGTCCGTTCCCCCAACCCCTCGTGCTCGTTCTGTGCGCCCTGAGAGTGTGCGCCCCAACCAAGGACGTGTCAAGAACTCCGGTAACACTCCGCTCGGCCGCAGCGAACGGGCGCAGGCGTCCTTGACTACTTGGTGGTCATGAGTCAACCTCGGCATCATCTTCGCCGTCGCCTATCCAGTCGCGACCATGTCTCGCGCTGCAAGGAGCGCGGCGCGAGATCGTCCCGTTGAGGTCGTTCGGAACCGATGAGCGCGGGTCGCGTCATCCTCATAGTCCTCGGCAGCATCGGCGTCCTGTTCGGGCTTGCCCTGCTGGCAGGGGGAGGCTTCCTGCTCTGGGCCGACCGCACACAGCGCGAGGACGGCTACCTGACGACACCGACCGAGCGATTCGCGACGCCGACCTACGCTCTCACGCGTACGCGGCTCGAGGTCGACACCGACGGAGCAGGCTGGGTCCTGAACGACAGCTGGTTCGGCAAGGTTCGGATCCGCGGCGAGAGTGCCGGTGGGAAGACGCTCTTCATGGGCATCGCGCCGGAGGCGGCTGTTGCCAAGTACTTGGGGCCTGTCGCCCACGCGAATGTCGAGAAGCTTGACTTCGATCCCTTCCGAGTCACGTACCTTCCAGTTACGGGGGGCACGCCCCAAGGGCCGCCGACGGAGCAGCGCTTCTGGGCGGCCTCCGCCTCCGGGGTCGGGACACAGACGCTGACGTGGAAGGTGCGCGAGGGCGACTGGTCGGTCGTCCTCATGAACTCCGACGGCTCGCGTGGCGTTGCCGCGGACATCGACGTGGGCGCCAAGATGTCCTTCCTGCTCTGGGTTGCGATCGGGGGGCTCCTCGGCGGCGTGTTCGTCACCGTGGGAAGCGCCGCGTTGATCGTCCTTGCCGCGCGGACGCGCCGGCCACAGCCTTCGCCGCCGTTACCTCCTACAGAGGGCGCCGGATCAGGAAATGCGCCGGCACCCGAGCCTCCCGACCAGTCAACAGAGGAACGGCCCTCGCCCAACTGAGCGCTCTCGGAGGTCGGCGCACCTCCGCGGCTAGTGTCGGGGGATGCCGCGGTTGCGTCGCTGGGCGAGGAAGCTCGCCTTTGTGCTGCTGGAGTTGGTCGTGGTGTTGACGGCGGCATCGGTCGTCTACAACGTGGCGACGACGGACCGCGCCAAACCGGCGAGTGCGCTCTACGGCGGACCGTTCGTGCACGTCGACGGCAAACTCGTGGCCTATCGACGTTGGGGAGCGCATGGGACTCCGGTTATCTTGCTGGGCGGATTCGTCGTCCCGAGTTCGGTCTGGGATGGCGTCGGCCGCCGCCTCGGACGCGACCACCGTGTGTTTGCGATCGATCTGCCGCCGTTCGGGTACACAGAGCGCAAGGGGCCGTACACCCTCCGCGGTTGGGTCGACCTCGTGCGCGCCTTCGAGCGACGCTTCGACTTGCGTCGGACGGTCCTCGTAGGTCATTCGCTCGGTGCGGCGGTTGTCGTGGCCGATGCGCTCCGCTATCCCAGCGAGACGAGCGGGATCGTATTGCTCGACGGCGACGCAATCTCGGCAGGCGGCGCTCCGTCCTGGGTGAGCAGCGTGCTCGTTGGCCCGTGGTTTACGAGCGCGTACCGGATTGCGACGAGCTCCGATTGGATCTTCCGGCGCGGTCTTGCCGGCGCGTATCCAAACCATCCTCCGTTCACGCGCCGGTTCCTAGAGGAGTGGGAACAGCCATTCGACGTAGAGGGAACTCTCGGCGCGTTTCGTTCGATGTTGAGGTACGGAATCCAGGGCTTCCGCCTTCCGCAACTTCGCGCCGTGCGAGTCCCCGCACTGGTGCTCTGGGGAGCGCGCGATACGGTCGACTCGGTTCCGGCCGGACGCAAGTCGGCCCAGGCGCTACACGCGCCGTTCCACCTGATCCCCGGCGCCGGGCACCTGTCGATGCTCGCCGCGCCCGGCGCGATTGCAAAGACCGTCGACTCTTTCGCGGGACCCGAGAAGCGGAGCTGAGCGTATGTAGCTCATACGCAACGTTCCACAGGAGGCGTGAGATGAAGGCAGCTCGGCTCTGGATCGTCCTTGCAGGTGTAATCCTTGTCGGCTCGAGCCTGGGGGCAACTGCTGCGCGGGCCGACGGGCTACCGGTGCTCGGTGTGGACGTCGGTGCGACCGGCGTCGCTACGCCGTCTGGTCAAGCGCGCTACGTGACTATCCAGGCGGGCGCAGACACCGTTGTCGCGCGCGTCGACGCTCAGGGTGGCCGCATTGGTGCTTCGCTGCTCTTGCCGGGGACGTTCACGATTCCCGCGGTTGCCTATGACGGATCCGCGAGCGGCCTCTCGGGTGATGGACACACGCTCGTTCTGATCGAGCCGCGTGCGAGTTTCCCGCGTGCCGAGACGAGGCTCGCCGTGCTGCAGACCCGACCGCTCCTGTGGCGAACGACCATCACGCTGCCTGGAGACTTCAGCTTCGACGCGGTCTCGCCGGACGGGTCCTCGCTCTACCTCATCCAGTACACGTCCGCACTCGACCCGACGAAGTACAAGGTCCGCGTCTACGACCTCGACTCGAGCCGGTTGATCAAGGCCCCGATCGTCGATCCCCATGAGCGGGGGGAGAAGATGCGGGGGCAACCGTTGACTCGCGCAGCGAGCTCCGACGGCCGGTGGGCGTACACCTTGTACGACGGCGCAGGTAAGACGCCGTTCGTCCATGCTCTGGACACCAGCAACCGCAAGGCTCGCTGCATCGACCTCGATGCCCTGTCCGGAACGGATCTGACACGCCTCGGGCTCAAGTTGGACGCGCGACACGGTCTCTTGAGCGTGACCCGGGGAGCGCGCCCAGCGCTGAACGTCGATCTCGCCAGCTTCCAGGTGCGCCCGCCCTCGACCAGCACTTCTGGCTTTCCCTTGCTGCTCGCCTCTGTCCTCGCGCTCGGAGTGCTCGTCATCGCGGCCGTCTTGCCGTCTCGGATTCGGTTCGGCCGCCGCGCTAGCGGATCAGGGTCGTCCTCGCCGCATCGAGCGGCGTAGCGCGTCGAGTCGGCGCCGATCGAGCTTCGTCGGCCGCGCGCCGAGATCAGCGCCGAGCGGTCTTGCGAGCTTGCGCTCGAGTCTGTGCTCTTCCTGCGCTGCTACCGACTCCGGCGTCTCGGCGTACAGGGTTGCCGCGACGCGGGCCGGGCCGCGCTTGTCGCTCAGGCCGGTGACCTGCACGGTGCGCTTCAGCGTCTCGATGGTCACCTCGATCATGTCGTCGAGCCCGACTTCCTTGGACGGCTTCACGCGCGAGCCGTTGACGTGCACGCGTCCACCGAGCACGGCGTCGGTCGCCGCACTCCGTGTCTTGAAGAACCGTGCTGCCCAGAGCCACTTGTCGACGCGGACCTGTTCCATCTCTCGTGGATTCTAGGACCGAGGTCGTCACGCCGCCCGCTCGACGGCGTGACGACTTCAGCAGGACTAGCTTCGCTGGGCCATCCGCATCTGGTTGCCGGACGGGTCGCGGAAGCCGGCGTCGATCCCGTAGGGCTGCTCGGTCGGCTCCTGCTGGAACTCGACACCGCGGCCCTTGAGCTCTTCATACGTCGACTGAACGTCCTCCGTCGAGAAGAAGAGACCGGTCGCGGCTCCCTTGGACACGAGCGCCATGATCTGTTGGCGCGTCTCCTCGTCGAACACCGGCGGCCCTGGCACGGCCATGAGCGTGACCGCGACATCGGGCTGCCCGGGCACGCCGACGGTGAGCCAGCGGAAATTGCCCAGCTCCGGGACGGTGACGTCCTCGCGAACCTCCATACCGAGCTTCTCCGTGTAGAAGGCGAGGGCCTCGTCCTGGTCGTGGACCCAGACCTGAACGTTCGTGAGGTTCTTCAGCATCTCGATCATCCTCCGTTGTCGTGGGTACTCGGCCGACGTTAGACCGACGCTGCGCGACTGTCTTCTCGAAAACTGCTGCCTGGTGGGCGGGCCCACGCGAGCTGGATGCAGGTTGGGATTCGGGCCTGGGTAGCGGCCGGCGGGTGGGCGGCTCGGTACGCCGTCGGAGACATACCCAACGTTCGCCCGAAGCTCGTGGTGAACGAGCCGACGCTTTGCAAGCCGACCGCGAAGCAGATCTCCGCGACGGAATAGTCCGTGTTTCGAAGCAGCGCGGCGGCGCGTTCGAGCCGGCGAGTCAGGAGGTACTGGTGCGGGGTCTCGCCGAACGCGCGACGGAACTCGCGGCTGAAGTGCGCGGGCGAGAGATGTGCAGCGCGGGCGAGCGCGGGGACGTCGAGCGGTTCGCGGTAGCGGGCGTCGATCAGATCCTTCGCGCGCAGCAGGTGCCGCGCGGGCGGTACCGGTTTCAGCAGCAGCGTCATGCCGCGCGCCGGAGAACCACGGTCGCGACCTGCCCGGTCTGATTCGTCTCGACGATCTGAAGGGCGGTGGTGTCGACGCCGTCCACGAAGAGACGTTTGCCGCTTCCGAGCAGGACGGGGTAGATCATGAGCCGGTACTCGTCGACGAGGTCGTGGTCCATCAGCGTCTGAACGAGCTGCGCGCTCCCCGCGACGAGGATGTTGCCGTCCAGCTTCGCGACTTCCTCGGCGACATCGCCGTTGATCACGGTCGAGTTGTTCCAGTCAGCCGACTCGAGGGTGCTCGACACCACGTACTTGGGCATCGAGTTCATCTTCTCCGCGAAGCCGGCCTCGTCGGTCACCGTGGGCCACGCCTTGGCGAAGCCCTCGTACGTCTTGCGTCCGAGCAGGAGCGCATCCGCTTCGAGGACCTCGTCGAGCTTGAACTTGTCGCCGTCCGGGCCGCGCTCGAACTGAAACGCCCAGCCACCGCGATCGAAACCTTCTGCGCCGCCTGGATCTTCCATCACTCCGTCCAGGGTGACGAATTCGGAGACGACGATTCGTCTCATGTTCTCGCTCCTTTCTGAACTCGATAGCGCAGGTGCGTCACCGTCGGAGAGTCGACGACCCGGGTGAGCTCGAGCTCGGGACGATCATCGCCGAGGCTCTCGAAGAGCCGCACGCCGCCACCGAGGAATACGGGGGCGACGTGAATCTGCATTTCGTCGACCAGTCCGGCCTTCAGGTACTGCTGCGCGATGCTGGCGCCGCCCGCGAGGGAGACGTTCCTGTCGCCGGCAGCGGCACGAGCCTGCTCGAGCGCTGCTTCGGTGCCTTCGGTGACGAACGTGAATGTCGTCCCTCCCTGCATGTTCAACGGCGCGCGAGCGTGTTGTGTGAGTACGAAGACCGGAACATGGAACGGAGGGTCGTCTCCCCACCAGCCCGTTGCATTCGGGTCGTCCTCCCAGGGACCTTCACCGCCGCTGAACATGCGCCGCCCCATCACGACGGCTCCGGTGCCGGCGACCGATTCCTCGATGACTTTGGAGTCGGCGTTGTCCTCGCCGCCGGAGTGACCGTGGCTCTCGCGCCAGCTAGCCGCTGCGAAGGCCCATTCGTGGAGGTCGTTGCCGTGCTCGCCGAGCGGCTCGTCCAGAGTCTGATTCGGCCCTGCGACGAAGCCGTCGAGCGACATGGAGAGGTCGACAATCACTTTGGGCATGGTCGGGCGTCCTTCCTATCTCGCGGTACCTCGCACATAAGACCGGATCGGGTCGGGAAACTCATCGCCAAGAGTTTCGTGGGCTCTCACTTCATGGTGCCCGGTCCGAATGCAGCTGCGTTGAAGCAGCCCCGACTGGCCCTGACTTACAAACCTTTTAGCGTCTTTTTACTGGGACCTCATCGCGTGAACACACGTGGGCGGGATAACGGCTGGGTCGATTCCTTCCACACGGAGGTTCCAGATGAGAGGCAGGCTGCTTCTTCTGATCGGCGTGGTGGCGCTCGTGGCTTCGGCTGCGGTGTCTGCGGCGAGTCTCGACGTGATTCGCGGCACAAGAGGGCCGGACACGCTCAACGGCACGGCCGGTGGCGACCTGATCTATGCGCGGGCCGGCAACGATGCGGTTCGCGGGCACGACGGCGGCGACGTGATCTTCGGCGGCGACGGCAACGACGTGGTGCGTGGCGGTCCCGGCAACGACGTGATCTACGGGGGAGAGGGCAACGACGTGACGTGGGCCGGCGGCGGCGCGGACGTTCAGTTCGGGGGACAGGGGAGCGACGTCTTGCACGCACTCGCGAACGACAACACGCGTGACGTCATGGATTGCGGGCCTGGGCTCGACGTCGCCTACGTGATCCAGCACGACCCGGTCACGCTCCGGGGCTGTGAGCAGGTCATCCGGCTCAGCCCTGAGCAAGCTGCGGCACTGGCGGCTGCGAACGACGACGACGGCTAGGGCGGGGTCCGATCCGACGTGACACCGGAGGCTCCGAGGGGAGCCTCCGGTGCGGTTAGATGCGGAAGTGTCGCTTGACCTGAAGCAGCTCTTCGGCGTCGACAAGCCGGCCGTCGCGATGGCGCACCTGCCGCCGATGCCGGGTACACCGCTGTACGACGAGACCGGCGGTCCGGCGGCGATCGTCGAATCGGTGGCTCGCGATGTCGAGCACCTCGTCGGTGCCGGTTTCGATGCGATCCTCTTCTGTAACGAGGGCGACCGTCCGTATCAGCTGCAGGCTTCCTTGGAGGGAGTCGCGATGATGGCTCGTGTCGTCGCCGAGGTCGCCCCGTCCGACCGGCCGTTCGGAGTCGACTACCTCTGGGATCCACAGGCGGCTTTGGCGGTCGCCGCCGTCACGGGCGCTTCGTTCATTCGCGAGGTTGCGACCGGCGTGTACGAATCGGACATGGGTCTCTGGGCCCCTGACGCCGGCAAGCTCTTGCGTTACCGGCGCGAGCTGGACGCCGAGCACGTGGCGGTCTTCATGAACATCACCCCGGAATTCGCTTCGACGGTGGGAACACGGGACATCGCGACCACGGCGCGGTCGGTCCGGGTCTCGAGCCTGGCCGACGCCATCCTCGTTTCAGGGCCGATGGCCGGAGCCGAACCGTCGGTCGACGCAGTCCGCGAGGCGAAGCGCGGCTGCGGGGACGAGACGCCGGTCTTCGCGAACACCGGCGTGAAGTCGAGCAACGTGAAGGATTTCCTGGCGGTCGCGGACGGCGCGATCGTGGGCTCGGATCTCAAGGTCGACGGCGGCACGTGGAATCCGGTCGACCCGGAGCGCGCGACCCGGTTCATGACCGAGGTACGTGCGGTGAGAGAGAGCCTCTAGGCGGATGCAGCTCGCGGCAGAAATTCTCCTCGCCCTGGTCATGTTGGTGTCCGTCGTAGTCGTCCTGGCCGTGTTCGTGTGGGGCGCGAAGAAGGACGGCGAAGACGACCAGGCCGTCCAGCGACGTCTCGGGATCCGGCGTAAGACCCGGCTCGGCCCCTAGCTCCAGACGTCTCTCACCGGCGGGGCTCGAGCAGACACGTTCCAGGGACAGTCCCTGGAACGTGTCGGTTCCGGCCCTGTCACGTGCCTGGCACCGGACTGGGCCGGAAGAGACGGGTCCGAGGGACTGTCCCTGGCACCGTCGCGCGTAGGATTCCCGACGATGAGCCAGCTCGAAGCCGCCTCCGCAGCCCAACTCGAACAGCACCGGGTCGAGCTGACCGCCCACTGCTACCGGATGCTCGGATCCGCGTTCGAGGCGGAGGACGCCGTCCAGGAGACGATGGTGCGCGCCTGGCGGAACCTCGACCAGTTCGAGGGTCGCGCTGCTCTGCGTTCCTGGCTCTACCGCATCGCGACGAACGTCTGCCTCGACATGCTGGAGAGTCGCGAGCGCCGCGCGCGGCCGATGGATCTCGGGCCCGCACGCGATCCCGCCGGGCCGATCGGCGACACGCTGCCGGAGGTCACCTGGATCGAACCGATCCCGGACGGCCTCGCCGTGCCGGCCGACGGAGACCCCGCCGAAGTCACGGTCGCGCGGGAGACGATCCGCCTCGCATTCGTCGCAGCATTGCAGCACCTACCGCCGCGCCAGCGCGCCGTGCTGATCCTCTGCGAAGTCCTGCGGTGGAAGGCAACCGAGGTAGCCGAGCTCCTCGACACGAGCGTCGCCTCGGTGAACAGCGCGCTGCAGCGTGCGCGCGCGACGCTCGACGCAAGCAACGTCAGTGCGGCGAAGGTTTCCCCTTCCGTCGACGAGGCCGATGCGGACTTGCTCGCCCGGTACGTCGAGGCGTTCGAGCAGTACGACATGGAGGCGCTCACTTCGCTGATCCAGGAGGACGCGACGCAGTCGATGCCACCGTACGAGCTGTGGCTGAGCGGCCGCGACGACATCCTCGCCTGGTGGGTCGGCCAGGGTGCCGGCTGTCGCGGCTCGCGTGTGATCCCGACCGTCGCCGCGAACGGGGTGCCGGCGTTCGGGCAGTACAAGCCGAGTGAGTCGGGAAGCGGCTACGACCCCTGGGCGCTGCAGGTCCTGGAGATCTCCGACGGCCGGATTGTCGAGTTCACGTTCTTCCTCGACACCGAGCGGCTGTTCCCGCTGTTCGGGCTGCCCGCCCGCCTCGAGTCCTAGTCTCAGTCCGGCGTTTGCGGCAGGACGTCTCCAAGGCCCATGAAGTCGACGAGCTTTCGAAGCTCGTTCGAAGGACGCCGCAGGCGAACCTCGCAGCCTCGCCGCCGGGCGGCGAGGTGCAGCCGGGCGAGCGCATCGACCGTGACGGCCGAGGGGTCGAGACGGCTGACGTCGCAGAGTGCGACACCTGCGCCGGTCCGCTCGACCAGGCCGCAGACACAGTCACAGAGCGGCTGCAAATCGGTGCGAGCGATCGGGGCAGAAAGGGCGAAAGCGATCGTTTGCGCCTCTGGGGCGGCCATCTGGACCAAGACTCCGCACAGTGGGAAAACTCATCGGTACGGTCACCGATGACTTCCTGGGGGCAGGCCGGTCTAACCCCTCGAGACCGTTAGAACACCGAAAGGATGAAAGCCCATGACCTTGGATAGACGCACACGCTGGCTCGCGCTGATCGTTCTCTGCCTCGGCGATCTGATGATCGTCCTGGACACCACGATCGTGAACGTGGCGCTGCCTTCCATCAGGGCGGATCTGGGCTTCTCCCAGACCTCTCTTGCGTGGGTCGTGAACGCCTATCTGCTCACCTTCGGCGGCTTTCTCCTCCTCGGTGGCCGACTCGGCGATCTGTTCGGCCACCGGCGGTTGTTCCTCATCGGGATCTCGCTCTTCACAGTCGCATCGATCGCCTGCGGGCTGTCCACAACGCAGGGGCTCCTGGTCGCGGCGCGGGCGGTGCAGGGCCTTGGCGGCGCGATCGTTTCGGCAGTGGCGCTCTCGCTGATGATGAACCTGTTCACCGAGCCCGCGGAGCGCGCGAAGGCGATGGGAGTCTTCGGCTTCGTCATGGCCGGCGGCGGCAGCCTCGGCGTCCTGCTCGGCGGCGTCTTGACCGACACGCTCAGTTGGCACTGGATCTTCCTCGTCAACGTCCCGATCGGAGTCGCCGTCTATGCGCTCTCGCTGAAGCTCGTGCCGGAAGCGGGCGGAGCCAAGGCGACCGGACGGATCGACATCGCCGGTGCGGTCACCGTGACGGCCGCGCTCATGCTCGCGGTCTACGCCATCGTCAAGGGCAACGACGTCGGCTGGGCGACGGCCCGCACGATCGGCCTGCTCACCGCAGCCGCAGTGCTGTTGGCGATCTTCGTCGCGATCGAGGCGCGGGTCAGCTCACCGCTCGTGCCGCTCCGCCTGTTCAAGCTGCGGAACGTCGCGACCGCGAACGTGGTCGGCATCTTCTGGGCCGCCGCGATGTTCGCCTGGTTCTTCCTGTCGGCCCTCTACCTTCAGCTCGTGCTCGGGTACAGCCCGCTTCAGGTCGGTCTCGCCTTCCTGCCTTCGAACCTGATCATGGGCGTGTTCTCGCTCGGCCTCTCCGCGAAGCTCGTGATGCGCTTCGGTCTGAGGCTGCCTCTGGCCGCAGGGCTCTCGCTTGCCGCGCTCGGTCTCGTGCTCTTCGCACGGGCTCCGGTAGACGGACACTTCCTTGCCGACGTGCTCCCGAGCATGATCCTGCTTGGCTTCGGTGCCGGCATGGCCTTCAACCCCGTGCTGCTCGCCGCGATGAGCGACGTCGCGCCGGAGGAGTCCGGGCTCGCGTCGGGCGTCGTCAATACCGCCTTCATGATGGGCGGAGCTCTCGGTCTGTCCGTGCTCGCCAGTTTGGCGGCGTCCCGGACCGACAGCCTGCGTGCTTCGGGCGACAGCGCTCTCGAAGCGCTGAACGGTGGCTACCACGCCGCGTTCCTCGTCGGTGCGTTCTTTGCCGTCACAGCCGCGGTCATCGGCGGAGCGCTCATCCGCACGCACGGTGCGACTGCTCACGCTGCCGATGAGCCGGCATTCAGTGAGGCCGCGTAACTGTTGACACCGCCTCTCGTCCCACCTAAAAGGTGACTGAGCTCGCAACTTCGATCGAGGGGGTCGAACGGTGGAGCCGGGGGAAGCAACGAAGCCCGCAAGGCGGGCTGATCATGAGCTGGGGTTCGTCGAGTTCTGGCCGGCGGGGGTCTCCGCGACCGGATGGTTCCTGTGCGCCGCGTGCGGCAACGCCGTGATCGTCCGTCAGGTGCTGCCGCGCTGCATGATGTGCGGCGAGCGGCTGTGGGAACGCGCGCAGGTCAACGGGACGCCGGCCTCGTCTGCCTAGGTCCTGACTAGGTCGAGCCGAGACCCTTCTTGCCGGCTGCGCGCTTGTCCTGACGCTTCTCCTTCAGCGACTTCTGCGGCACTTTCTTCGCGAGCTTCTTCGGCTTCGATGCACCTTTCATCGTGACCTCCAGGTCGATGATTTCCGCGCGTAAGCTTACGCTCTCCAGCCGCTGTAGCTAGTCGGCGGCGGTCATTCGCCGCGGAACTGCAGCGCGCCGAGCTCGAGCAGCTCGCGGATGACCTCGAGTGTCTCCTCGCGCAATGCTTCCGTCTCTTCGTCGTCGAAACCGAGCCGGTCAGCGGTCGTGTCAACGACCTCGGCGAGCCGCAAACGGCTGTCGAGGGACGCGATCACTTCTTGCGCGTCGGCGGAGGCATCGACCGTGTGCTTCGTTCCATCGGCGATGTCGACGCTGCCTTCGACGTCGACGGCGCGGCTGCCCGCGCGCTCGAGCTCTCGCTCGAGACGCAGGCTCGAGGCGACTCCGATGCGCTCCTCAAGCAGCGCTTCGTCGTTTCGGAGCTCGGCAAGCCGGGCGCGGCCTTCGAAAGCACGCAGGATCTGATCGCCCGCATCGTCGAGGTCCTCCTCGTCGAGCTCGTCGACTCGTGCGCTATGCCCGCCGCCGGGACGCTTGTGGAGGATGACTCCGCCTTCGCTCACGAGCTCCACGCCGAGGTCGTCGAAATAGCGCGCCCAGTCGTCGAGCGCGTCGCCGAGGGCCTCGCCGGCCAGGTGCGAGTTCCACTCCGCGGCATGCGTGAGCGGATCGGAGTTCAGGGTCGAGAGGATCCAGCTGTCGCAACCGCTCGCCTCCGCCCAGCCGATCACGCGCTCGTCGGGTGCGTTCTCGTCGAACGCAAGCCAGCTGACGAGCATGGCGGCGTAGCCATCGTCGGCGAGATGCGCGGCCGCGGAGAGGAGCACGCGCTCCGACACCCCGTCCTCGGAGAACTCGCTATCGCGATATACCCAGCGCGTCTCGGGCGAGATGACGTAAGGGGCGTTGCAGGTGATGAGCCCGAAGGTCTCGCCCTCCACGGGCTCGAACAGGCTTCCCTGGCGACACTCGACATTGTGGAGCCCGTTCAAGGCGGCGTTGAGTGTCGTGTACGCGAGCGCCCGCGGATTGACGTCCGTCGCGATGACCTGGCCCGCATGTTGTGCGGCGAGCAGCGCGTGGATCCCGCTGCCGGTCCCTACGTCGAGCGCTCGGTCGACGCGAGGGCGCGGGGTGAGCGAATCGAGAACCCGAGCAGTTGGCGTGTAGGTCGCGACGTAGTCGGCCGGATCGTCTGCGTCCCGTGAGAAGCCGTCCGAGGCGAGCAGCAGCTTGCCGATCGGCAAGAGTCGTGCGCGCGGGATGACCTCGTCGGCGACCTCGGCGAGCCCCGTCGCCTCCAGCGCGTCGATTCCGCTTCGCCCGAGTGCGACTTCGGCCTCTTCGATAGTGACCGGGAGCTGGAGGAAGAAGAGGCGCACGAGCGTGGCGAGTGGTGTCTCGGGAAGCCGCCGCTCGTCGGCCGGGATGTCGCTTCGCTCACTGGAGTACGCCTCTTCGCCGAGCAGCCGATAGACCGCGTCCTCCGAGTAGCCGCCGCGACGCAGAGCTGTCCCGAGCGTTTCCGCCGCGACTGTGTCCGCCACCAGATTCCCACTCATCACCAAGGCCGGATCATGATGCCCGAACTGAACGCATCGCACGCGGACACGGGAGGTTGATTGACTAGCGACGTGACCAGTGGGACTCGGAACTCGCCCGCGCGCCCGGCACTCGACGACCTGCTCGCCCGCGAGCTCGAGCGCTTCGACCGAGACCATCCCAGATCGCGTGACCTCGCACGGCAGGCCGAGCGCTCGCTGCTCGCCGGTGTACCGATGCCGTGGATGATTCGCTGGGCGGGCGGCTTCGCCGTCTACGCAGCGGAGGCGAGCGGCGCGCGCTTCCGTGACGTCGACGGTCACGAGTACGTCGATTTCTGCCTCGGGGACACCGCTGCAATGACGGGTCACTCTCCTCCGCCGACGGTGAGAGTCGTCGCCGAGCAAGCAGCGCGAGGGATCACGCTCATGTTGCCGAGCGAGGACGCCCTCTGGGTCGGGGAGGAGCTCGCACGCCGCTTCGGCCTCCCGCGCTGGCAGTTCGCGCTGACGGCGACGGACGCGAATCGTTTCGCCATCAGGCTTGCGCGCGAGCTCACGGGGCGGCCGAAGATCCTCGTCTTCAACTGGTGCTATCACGGCACGGTCGACGAGACGTTCGCGTCGCTCGAAGGCGACTCGGTCGTTTCGCGAGAGGCCAATGTGGGGCCGCCGGTCGCGCTTACGGAGACGACCCGCGTGGTCGAGTGGAACGACGTCGCAGCGCTCGAGCGCGAGCTCGCTCATGGCGATGTCGCCTGCGTCCTCGCAGAGCCGGCGCTGACGAACATCGGGATCGTGCATCCTGAGCCCGGCTTCCACGACGCGCTTCGCCAAGCCACGCGGGAGACCGGCACGTTGCTGATCATCGACGAGACGCACACGCTCTGTGCCGGGCCGGGCGGCTACACGGCCGCGCATGGGCTCGAGCCGGACATGCTCACTGTCGGCAAGGCGATCGCCGCCGGCATTCCAGCCGCTGCGTACGGGTTCTCAGAGAATGTCGCCGAGCGCCTCGAGGCAATGCTGCCGCGCGACGAACGTGCCGACGTCGGCGGCATCGGCGGTACGGTCGCTGCCAACGTCCTGTCGCTCGCGGCGATGCGCGCGACGCTCGATGAGGTGCTGACCGATGCGGCCTTCGAGCACATGATCGAGCTGGGCAAGCGCTTTGAAGCGGGGGTGGCAGCCGCGATCGAACGGCACGGCCTGCCCTGGCATGTCACCCGCCTCGGGTGCCGCGTCGAGTATCTCTTCCGACCCGAACGCCCTCGGAGCGGGAGCGAGGCCGCGGCCGGTGGCGACGCCGAGCTCGACCGTCTGATTCATCTCTATGCGCTCAACCGTGGCATTCTGTTGACCCCGTTCCACAACATGGCGCTGATGTCCCCAGCGACGACAGAGGCGGATGTGGATCTGCACTCCGCCGTGTTCGACGAGGCGGCGAAGGAGCTGAGCGAACGTGTCTGAGCAGCGAGTGGTTCCGATGTTCTCGTACGAGGACGTCGGGCGTGCGGCGGACTGGATCGCGCAGGCGTTTGGCTTTACGGAGACCGGGCGGTGGGCGGACGAGGACGGCAGAGTGACGCACGTAAACATGGAGCTCGACGGCGGCACGATCATGCTCGGCTACCCCAGCGCTGACTATCAGAGCCCGAAGCATCACGCCGAGGTGTGCGAGCAGGCTCGTAAGTGGCGCGAGACGCCGTTCGCCGTCGACGGCGTGCACGTCTCGGTCGATGACATCGATGCGCATTACGCCAGGGCGCAGGCCGCTGGGGCGACGATCCTGTCGGAGCTCGAGGACAACACCGGAATCGGGCAGCGGCAATACCGAGCCGAGGATCTCGAAGGTCACCGCTGGATGTTCGCGACGAGTCTCTGACCACCGCACCAGGTGTCGGACATCAGCCGTCGAGGAGTTTCGGGCGCGGGGGAGTTACGGTGCGGTGCGGGCTCGCTCCGCACGCGGACCTGTTCCCGAGAACCACGTCCCGGTGTCGGACATAGTGACGGAAGTGTGACGGAGTCTCCACAGGTGGTTGCTCCGGTCTAGGCGCGTTCGTTCAGGGTCGTTAGGGCGGTCTCCAGCTCGCCGAGATCTGCGATCACGGCGTCCGCGTCGGCGAGAGCGTCCGGCCCATCGCTTCCCGTCGTCACGCCGATAGAGCGGCAGCCTGCGGCGTGTGCGCTCGAGACATCGAGGGGCGTGTCTCCGACTCCGACCGTGCGCTCCGCCGGCCAGTCGCCCGCACGTTGGCGTGCCAGCTCGAAGAGCTCGACCCTTTGCTCACGCTCACAGCCGAAAGCACCCTGCCCGCGCGGAAACAGCTCGCCGAGGCCGAGTCGCTCCATTCGCGCATGAGCAACCGCCGGTGGATTCCCGGTGAGGAGTGCACGTCGCTCGACGGCAGCTACTGCCCCGGCTGCGTGCGGCGCGAGTTCCCAGTGGCTCGTGTCGGCGCTCGCGAGCAGGCGAAGGTACTGCTCGGAGAACGTCTCGCACCAGCGCGGGAGGCCGGCGTTGATCTCCGTTTCCGCGACGCCCGCCGCTCGAAGCGCACGCCGGATGTGCGCAGGTGCCGTGTCGCCCGGGATGTCGGTGCCATCGGCGTACCTCCCGTAGACGGCCTCGAGCGCGAGCCGGCTCGCCTCCACGTACACCTGGTCGTGCGTCAGGAGGAGAGTCCCGTCGACGTCGAACAGCACGAGCCAGGTCAGTTGGCGACCACCGAGTCGACACCCTCGCGCAACGTGCGGACGTAGTCGCAGAGCGCCTCAGGCCCGTCCTCGGCGACCTCGACCGCACGGGAGCCGACGACGATCCCATCGGCAAGCTCGGCAGCAGCACGCGCATGGTCCGGCGTCGAGATGCCGAAGCCTGCGTAGAGCGGGGCGTCCGTGACGGCACGTGCGCGCGTGACGAGGCCGGCGAGGGCGGGGGAGAGTTCGGCGCGCGCTCCCGTCGTTCCAGTGACGGTGACGAGATACAGCCAGCCGTCGGTTTCGTCCGCCGCGATCCGCAGCCGCGCGTCGGTAGACGTAGGAGCGACGAGCTGGATCCGCTTCAGCTCCGGACGTTCGCCCGCCGGCAGGTCGGCCACGATCATCGAGCTCGCGCCCGCGTCACGCGCGTCGTTTGCGAAGCGCTCCCAGCCGTAGGCCTCCAGTAGAGCTGCGTAGGTCATCGGCACGAGCGGAACGTCGGGGACGAGCTCGTGCGTGCGCTCGAGGCACTCGAGGCAGGCGCGCGTTCGCATCCCCTCCGCGAGCGCGCGTTCAGCTGCACGCCGGATCACCGGTCCGTCTGCGAGCGGATCCGAGAACGGGAAGCCGAGCTCGACGATGTCCGCGCCGCCCTCCACGGCCGCCGCCGCGAGCTCCGGCGTTCGCGACCCCGACATGAGATAGACGACGAGCGTCTTCAAGCGTCGTCTGCGAGCAGCGCGAACAGCGTCGCGTCGACGCGTCCGCCCTCATGGCGCAGGTACCGGCGTTTGACGCCCTCGCGCACGAAGTCGAGCCGCTCGAGGACTCGTTCGGAAGCAGTGTTCCCGACTCGGACATGCGCTTCGACGCGCCAGATCCCGCCATGGAACGCGTGCTCCGTCAGCTTGCGCACCACCCGGGTGGCAACGCCCAGGCCTCTGGCCTCGACGAAGAGCCAGTACCCGATCTCGACGACGTCGCGCAGCGGATCGAAGTGATGAAGAGACGCGCCGCCCAGCAATTCGCCCGTTTCCGTGTCCTCGATCACGTAGGCGGCCAGAAGTCCCTGCGCGTGCAGACCGGGAAGCTGCTCGTGCAACATGACACGCAGCGTGTCGGCGTCGACCGGAGGGAGGCCTGCCTCTCCGCCCACCGCCGGGTCGCGAAATGCGGGCGCGATCTCCTCGATGTCGGCATCGAGCGGTGGCCGCACCAACAACCTGTCGATGCTGACCTCGTCCGGGAACCGGTAGGTGGAGATCTGGCCGGTCGCATGATCGGAGCGACTCATTGCGCGAGGACCTCTGCAAGGTCCTTGTCGCCGCGGCCAGACAGGCAGACGAGGACGATCTCCTCTTCAAGCTCACGCGCGCGCGCGAGTGCGTGAGCGGGCTCGAGTGCCGGGATGATCCCTTCGAGTCGCGTGAGGTCGCGAAAGGCCGCGAGCGCCTCGTCGTCGGTCGCGCCGACGTATTCCGCCCGGCCCGAGTCGCGCAGCCACGCATGTTCCGGGCCGACGCCGGGATAGTCGAGGCCCGCCGAGATCGAGTGCGCGTCGGCGATCTGGCCGTCGTCGTCCGACAGAACCGATGAGCGCGCGCCGTGCAGGACGGCTGCGTTTCCCGAGCCGAGCGACGCCGCCTCGGCGGCCTCGACGCCGAGCAACCGCACGTCCGCGTCGCCGACGAACCCGGCGAAGATGCCGATCGCATTCGAGCCGCCGCCGACACAGGCGACGACGACCTCGGGCAAACGGCCCTCGGCTTTGACGAACTGTGTGCGCGCCTCGCGGCCGATCACCGCCTGCAGCTCGCGGACGATCTCCGGATACGGAGCGGGGCCCACGCACGAGCCGATCAGGTAGTGCGTCGTCTCGACGTTCGTGATCCAGTCGCGGATCGCCTCGCTTGTCGCTTCCTTCAGCGTGCGCTTGCCGAACTCGACGGGCCGGACTTCAGCGCCGAGCAGGTTCATGCGCTCGACGTTGGGACGCTGCCGGCGCATGTCCTCCGCGCCCATGTAGACGACGCACTCGAGGCCAAAGCGGGCGCAGACGGTTGCGGTCGCGACGCCGTGCTGGCCGGCGCCCGTCTCGGCGACGATTCGGCGTTTGCCCAGCCGGACCGCCAGGACGGCCTGGCCGAGCGCGTTGTTCAGCTTGTGGGCGCCGGTGTGCAGCAGGTCCTCGCGTTTGAGGTAGAGCCGCTTGTCCGGCGCGAAACGTTCTGAGCGCGTGAGCGGAGTCGGCCGGCCCGCGAAGGTCCGCGCGAGCTCGTCGAGCTCAGCCTGAAAGGACTCGTCCGCCTGCGCGGCGCGCCAGCCATTCTCGAGCTCGTCGAGCGCGGGAATGAGCGTCTCGGGCACGTACCGCCCGCCGTAGGTTCCGTACAGGCCGGCCGAGGTCACCGGGCCGCCTCGACGAAGGTCCGCACCTTGTCGTGATCCTTGATGCCGGGTGCGCTCTCTAAACGCGATGCGGCGTCGACGCCCCAGGGACGGACGGCACGCACCGCTTCGCGAACGTTGTCGGGCCCGAGCCGGCCGGCGAGCATCAACCGCCCGTCGACCGCGGCGGCACGTTGGAGGTGCGACGGATCCTGCTCTTCCCACGGCAGGTCGACGACGCGCGCGACCGTTTCGCCGTGGTACAGCAGGATGGCGTCGCGTCCACGCACGCGTCCTTCCTCCTGCTCGTACAGCTGGACGAGATCGGAGCCCGCGTCCTGCGCCTCACCGACGAAGACGGCAACGCTCAGACGATCGTCGGGCACGGTGAGGACAGCGTCTGCTCGGCGAGGGCTTCCCTCCGCCAGGATGAAGCCGAGCATGTCTGCGCCCGCCTCGACTGCGGCGTCGACGTCGTCGCGACGCGTGA
>DATMZV010000007.1:0-22250 GCA_035573355.1 Gaiellaceae bacterium
ACCGAACGACTGCGTGTACTCGTGGGAGTTCCACGCTTCGAAGAACGAGCGGGCGTTCTCGTAGTTCTGAAGCTCGGACTTGTTCGAGTAATCGGCGGCGGCCGTCGCCGTCCCGTAACGAGACGTGAGCGCGTTTGTGTAGACGGTGAGGTTGTCGAAGACGCTCTTCGCCTTCCCAGCGTGGTAGTTCCAGACGGAACCGATTGGCCAGAGATCTGCAGGACCGATGAACTTCTGCAGACTCTCAAGCGGGGGCGGCGACTCGGTGCCCTCCTCCGCTGTGGTGCCGAAGGCGCTGCCGGCCTTGCTTGTGTCCCACCACAGGACAGGCGGCTCCCACTTGTACGGGCCGTCCATCTTCACCCCGGCGTTCGCGTTCGCCCAGGTGGCGACGTTGTCGAGCGTCGGGTTCTGCCAGTGCAGCGCCGTCGCCGTGCTCTTGTACATGGCCAGGTGGGCGGCGTTCGGAGGTTGATCGCTCCCGAAGGTCCAGACGAACGGGCTCGCGTGGGCTCGTAGTGCCCGCATCTGAGTGGCGAGCGAAGCGTTTGCGATCCGTTGCTGCTCTGCGTTCCAGTTGCCGTCGCTCTCCCACGTGCTGCAGCACACGAAGCCCGGCATGATCAGGACGCCCGCCTTGTCGGCGAGGTCGTAGAGCTCCTCGTTGCCGAGAGTCCCTTCGAGCCGGATCGTGTTGAGGCCCATGTCCTTGACGTACTGGACCGTCGCGGTGTTCGTGCGGGTATCCCAGCGCTGCAGTAGATCCCAGACGTATCCGCCGCCGCGGATGAAGATGTCTTGACCGTTCACCTTGTAGCCGACGAAGGAGGTTCCGTTGACCGTGGTGCGATAGTCGGTGAACTGCCTGATGCCGAAGTTGATCGACTTCGTGTCCGAGGTGGTGCCACCGCTGTCGGCGGACATCGCAAGCTGATACAGCTCCGGGCTGCCGAACTGGTACGGCCACCAGAGCGCCGGGTTCGAGACATGAAGCTGCGGATAGGCGGCGGGGTCGAAGACGATCTCCCGGCGCTCGTTCGCGCTCAGCGTCACGGTTTGGCTGACCGAGATCGTCTGATAGCCGGCCTTGGTGATCGTTCCGCTGATGCTGGTCGTCGCCGGTGCGTTCGTCGCATTGATGGCATCCACGTACACGGTGAGGTCGGCCGAGTTCGTCGCCGGCAGCGGTAGGACGGTCTTCACGTACGGATCGACGAGCGCGACAGGCCCGGTGGTATCCAGGCTCGTCGCACCCCAGAGCCCCGCGTTCATGTCGGGTGCTTCGGGGTTCCAGTCGACCGTGCAGGCGGAGAGGTCCTTGCACCCGTGGGCCGGCGGAGTGACGAGGATCGCTAGGGCGTTCGAGCCACCTGCGTTGATCAGGCTCGTCACGTTGTACGAGTGAGCAGCCATCGTGCCGACCGCGTTCGCATCGAGCTGGGTTCCGTTCAGCCAGATCTGCGCGCGGTAGCTGATTCCCTTGAAACGGAGCCAGTACGCTTGACCCGGCGCGGTGGCCGGCGCCGTGAACTCGCCGCGGTACCACCAGTTCTGCGTCGTCAGGTCCGGGATCGACGCGAGATTCTTTCCGAAGTAGATGTTCTGGTAGACGTTGTTCGCGACGAGGCCGGCGAGCACCGTCGACGGCAGCGTTACGGGATACCAACCCGATGTGGCGTAGCCGACGCGCGAGATCGTCGTGCCGGAATCGGCCAGCCCTGTCGCAGACCGGAGCGCCCAACCTTGCGACAGTGCGGTCGTGCCCGCGAGGCCCGTGACGGACGGCGGCTTCGGAGCTGTCGCCGCGCTTTTCGAATCCCCGACGATGACGAGCGCCAGGAGCAGCGCACCGAAGAGAAGGAGCCTTCGGGCGGAGAGAGTGCTGCGGGCGACAGCCGTTCCTGGCATCGGAGCCTCCCCTTGGTACCCCTCTCGTTAGGAACCCTAACGAGACCTGGCTACGAACCTAACACACCGGTGCTCAACCTAGCGACACGGTGATCCACACGTCTGCGCCGCCGCCGTTCGTGTTTGCCGCCTCTGCGTGCCCCTGATGTGCGTCGGCGATCGTCTCGACGATCGCCAGCCCGAGACCGCTGCCGTCCGTCGACGTCTTCTGTCCACGGCTGAAACGTTCGAAGGCACGCGTGAGAAAGTCGGGCGCGAAGCCGGCGCCCTCGTCTCGGACGTGCAGTTCGGCTGATCCGTTCTGCCGGTCCGCACTGAGCGTGATCGGGCCTGCGCCGTGGCTGAAGGCGTTGTCCACCATGTTGGCGAGTGCCTGTTCGAGCAGAACGCGGTCGCCGCGCACAACCAGCGGATCGCCGGGTGCGACCGACAGGTCACGCTGCTCGAGCCGGGCGCGCGGGCGGAAGCGCTCGGCCACCGTCTCCAGGACATCGGCGACGTCGACCGCCTCACGCTTGATCGGCACCCGGCCCTGCTCCGCGCGGGCGAGCAGCAGAAGGTCGTCGGCGATGCGCGAGAGGCGCTCGGTGTCCTCCGCAGCAGCCCGGATCGCCGACTCGAGCTCCTCCGTCGTACGTGCGCGTCTCAACGCGAGCTCGAGCTCGGTCTTCAGCAATGCGAGCGGCGTTCGCAGCTCGTGGCTTGCATCCGCGACGAAACGCCGTTCCCGGGCGAGCCCGTCGCCGATCCGGGCGAGCATCGCATTGAGCGTCTCGCCCAGGCGGGAGACCTCGTCCTGCGTGGGCGGGACCGGCAGCCGGTCGTCGAGCGACGTCGCGGAGATGTCCGCCGCGCGTCGCCGCATCGCCTCGATCGGACGCAACGCTGCGCCGGCGAGCCCATAGCCGGCAAGCGATGCGAGGATCAACGCCAGAGGCCCGCCGATGAGGAACGCGTTTCGCAGGCTGCGCAGGGTCTCGGCACGGTTCTCGCGTGTCGCTCCCACGATGAGGACGAGCTTGCTCGAGCCGCGGACGACGGGCAGCGCGAGCAGCCGCGCCGGCTCGTCCAGTCCGGGGACCGACGAGCGGTTGAAGAAGATCGCCTTGTTCCGTGCGCTGTCGAGCTCCGACAGCGAGAGCAGGCTCTTCGCTCCACCGGGTGCCGTCGAATCGAGAACGCCCCCGCTCGAGCTCAGCAGCTCGGCGAAGGACTCGCCGTGCTCCACGAGCGTGCCGCTCGTCGACTTCAGCGAACCGTCGCGGCGGACGAGCGCCGAGACGTCCTGCGCGCGTGAGCGCAGTTGCTCGTCGAGCGCGTTGTTGAGGTTGCCCGCGACACGCACGTAGACGAGCGAGCCGGCAAGCAAGAGCACCACTGCCATCGCGAGTGCAAAGACGAGCGTGAGCCGGGCCCTGATCGGTAGGCGGTTCATGCCTCGGAGTCCTCGCGCAGGCGGTAGCCGACGCCGCGAACGGTCTCGATCGACTCGGTGTCGAACGGCCGGTCGACCTTCTCGCGCAGGTAGCGAACGTAGACGTCGACGACGTTCGAGCGGTTCTCGTAGGCGAAGTCCCACGCGTGTTCGAGCAGTTGCAACCGCGACAGCACCTGCCCGGGCCGGCGCATGAACGCCTCGAGCAGAGCGAACTCCTTCGGAGACAGGTTGATCTCGGTCTGGCCGCGCCAGGCGCGTCGTGCGGCGGGGTCCAGTCGCAGCGAACCGGCGACGAGCTCGGTCGGCCGTTCGCCGCCGCCACGCCGTACGAGCGCACGTAGACGCGCGAGGAGCTCGGCGAACGAGAACGGCTTCGTCAGGTAGTCGTCGGCGCCGACGTCGAGACCGGCGACGCGATCGTCGACGCCGTCGCGTGCAGTGAGCATCAGGACGGGAGACCAGACACCGGCGTTCCGGAGCTGCCGGCACGTCTCGAAGCCGCTGAGGCCGGGCAGCATGACGTCGAGGACGATCGCCTCGTACGGGTGGGACTGAGCCATCCAGACCGCGTCCTCGCCGGTCGTCGCCACATCGGCGGCGTGCCCCTCCTCGACGAGGCCGCGACGGAGCAGGCTCGCCATCTTCAGCTCGTCTTCGACGATCAGGACGCGCACCTCCAGAGCTTGCCTGTTCTCGATGAGAGTCAGATGAGAAGGAGGCCGGAAACTCTCACGCCCGGCTCAGACTGGATCCCTAGGTTGCGCCCGTACCCGAACCCGAATGCGAAGGGAGGTAGGCGGATGAAACGACTGCTCATGGCCCTCAGCGCCGTGCTGGCACTGGTCCTCGTCGGCGCGACCTTCGCGCTGGCAGGAGGCGGCGGGCTGATCTGGGACGACGGTCACGCCGTCAAGCCAGGTTCGCTCGACGACGGCAAGCAGTTCCTCCCGCAAACCACGATCACCCTCGGCCAGGCGGTCGCCGCAGCGCAGAAAGCTGCGCACGGCCAGCTCGGTCAGGTCGACCTCGAACAGCTCGGCGGACGAATCGTCTACATGGTGGATGTCGGCAACCACGAGGTCCGGATAGATGCGACCGACGGCTCAGTCGCCTCGATTGGCCCTCAGGAATAGCTCCCCGGCGCGAGGGGGAGCCCGTAACGGGCTTCCCCTCGTGATGTTCTGTCTCATCGTCGCCGCGTGCGGCGGAACGAAGCACGCGGTTTCCCCGCCCGCGACGACCGCGCCCCCTGCGACCACGAATGGCGCGACGACGACCAACGGCCAGTCGCCGAACGCTCTTCAGGGAGAGGCGGGATCCGCTGCGACCGGCGACATCCCCGACAACCAGGTGTTCGTCACCTTTCGCGACGTGCGGGCTGGCTACTCGATGAAGTACCCGGAAGGTTGGGCCCAGAACGGCACGGGCACGCGTGTGGCCTTTCGCGACAAGAACAACGTCGTGCGGGTCGTCGTGCAGGCGGGCAGCCCTGAGACCGTCGCCGGCGTCCGGGCGGAGATGGCCGCTCTCACTCGGGCGGCTCCCTCGCTGCAGTTCCGTGCTCCAGCGCGGATCTCGATCGGTCGCGCGCCGGCGATCGAGGTCGTCTACGGGACCGAGAGCCCGCCGAATCAGGTGACGAACAAGCGGGTGAAGCTGACCGTGAACCGCTTCTATCTCTGGCACGCGGGCAAGCGCGCGGTGGTCGATCTCGGCACGCCCGTCGGCGTCGACAACGTGGATGCTTATCGGCTCATGATCCAGAGCTTCAGGTGGAGGTGACGAGCCTCTACCGCGAGCCACCGCGTGAAGAGGAACGGCCCGCGGCGGCGCTCGAGTTCCACGACGTCTTCAAGATTTACCGCTCGGGGGCGGCAGAGACCGTCGCCCTGCGCGGCCTCGACCTGCGCATCGAGCAGGGCGAGCACGTAGCCGTGCTCGGGCCGTCCGGATCGGGCAAGAGCACCTTCCTGCAGCTCGCCGCCGGGCTCGAGCAGCCGTCGGCCGGTGAGGTGCGCGCGTTCGGCGAGTCGTTGAATCGGCTCGACGAGCCCGAGCTGGCAGCGTTCCGCGCGCACCGCGTGGCGATCGTCTTCCAGAGCGAGAACCTGCTCCCGCTCCTGACTGCTCGAGAGAACGTCGCGACAGCCGTGCGCCTCGGGGGCATCGGAGCCGCTCGCGATGTGGCGGCCTCGGCCCTCGAGGCGCTCGATCTTGCGCCGCGGGCGGCGCATCGTCCGCGGGCCCTTTCGGGTGGAGAGCAGCAGCGTGTCGCCGTCGCTGTCGCACTCGCGGGGAATGCGGCGCTCGTGCTCGCCGACGAGCCCACCGGTGAGCTCGACCTCGCGAACGAGCAGCGGGTTCTCGACGAGCTGCGTCGCCTCCGCGACGAGCTCGGCAGCACGGTTGTGACGGTGACCCATTCACGCCGGCTCGCACGTGTGGCGGACCGTGTGATCGAGATTCGCGACGGCCGCGCCTCATGAACCCTTCCGCTTTCTGCACGGACGTCGTCCTCGAGTACGGCTCCGGCGAGAATCGCGTACGAGCGCTCGACGGGGTCACCGTTCGGGTCGAAAATGGCGACCGGCTCGCGCTGCGCGGCCGCTCAGGCTCCGGGAAGACGACGCTGCTGCATGTGCTCGGCGGACTCGTGGAACCCGACCAAGGTGAGGTCGGACGGGAAGGCAGGGTTGCCTACGTTTTCCAGGGCTCCAATCTGCTGCCGACGTTCACGGCGTATGAGAATCTCGCCTTTGCTGCACGCGGCGTCGAGTCAGAGAGTCCGGATCCGCTCCACCTCTTGCAGCTCGTCGGTCTCGCAGCGAAGGCGGAGCACCTGCCCGACGAGCTGTCAGGCGGCGAGCGGCAGCGCGTTGCACTTGCTCGGGCGCTCGCTCAAAGTCCCGCGCTTCTCCTCTGCGACGAGCCAACCGGTCAGCTCGACTCCGACACCGGCGTTCGCGTCCTCGATCTGATCGACGCCTTGCAACACGCATACGGCTTCGCGCTCGTGACGGCCACGCACGACGAGGATGTCGTGAACAGGCACGGCAAGGTGCTCGAGCTGAACGAGGGACGTGTGGTGGGGGAGAGCGGATGACGTTTGCCTCGCTCGCCCTGGCGAACCTCGTGCGCACGCCAGGCCGTACGTTCGTGCGGGTACTCGTGCTCGCGGCCGCAGTTGCGCTCGTCGGGGCGATGATCCTGTTCGTCGGGAACTCGTTGACCACGATGACGTCGAGCGCGACGGCGAGCGTCCCGCTCGATTGGCAGGGGCCGGTCGCCTCGCGCGGAGCAGCGCAAAGGGCGGGGCGCGACCTGGCTGGACAGAAAGGCGTACTCGACGCGGTCCCGGCGGCGACGGCGTCATTCGCCGGCGCGACCCATGTGAAGGCAGGCGTCGGGACGATCCGCTCCGGAGCCGGCTCGATCCTCGCCGTACCGTCGAACTACCTGGATCACTTTCAGACTTTCCGATTCCTGCGCGGCTCGCTTCGTTCCGGCGAAGTCGTGTTCGACCAGCAACTTGCGGCGACATTGCAGGTCGAGCCGGGCGACCTGGTCACGATCGTTCCGCGTCAGGGCCGGCCGCCGGTGCGTCTGCGTGTCGGTGGCATCGCTCTTGTCACCGCCCCTGACGTCCTGTTTCAGCCGCTCAACCCGTTGCTCGGCCCCGCACCTGCCCAGCCGCCGGCGGAGATAGCGATCCTGCCGTTCGACACGTTCGCGCGGAAGTTTGCACCAGAGCTGCCGACGATCGCAGCAGGCGGTGCGTTGCCGACGATTCCCGGTTTTGCGACGGGGACGCAATGGCAGGTGCAGGCACAGGTCGACCCCGGCTATCTCACCGGCAGTCCGGCGCATGCACTGGCTCAGGCGAACGGCCTGCACAATCGGGTCGAGAGCGATCTTGCCGGGCGCGTGCGCTTCGTCGACAACCTTTCGGACGCTCTCAGCACCGCCGCCGGCGACGCGCTCTACGCCGAGACGCTGTACATCATGCTGGCCCTTCCGGGAGCCCTCGTCGCGCTCGGGCTTGCCTATCTCGCCGCGCTCGGAACAGTCGAACGCGACCGGCGGGAGCTTTCGCTGCTTCGGGCGCGCGGCGCGTCGCGGCGGGGCCTCATCGCCCTGGCAGCGTTCGAAAGCCTGCTCGTCGGTCTGCTCGCAGGGGTGGTCGGAAGTGGGATCGCCCTGCTGGCGTTGCGACTTGTCCATGTCGGCCACGGGCCGCTGACCGTCACGCGTGTGGCCGCGACCGTCGGTGCGTGCGTCGGGCTCGCCGTCGCCGGTGCGTTGGCGGCGCGGCTCGGCGCCGGTGCGGTTGCGCTGCGGGGCACGGTTGCCGAGGGACGTCGCCTCCGCGGTCAGTCCGGGAAGCCTCTGTGGCAGCGCCTCTACTTCGACGTCGGAGCCCTCGTGATCAGCGGGCTCGTCTACTGGCTGACAGCGCGCACGGGTTTCTCGGCGGTCGTCAATCCCGATTCCAACCCGACCCTCTCGCTGTCGGTCTACATGTTCCTCGCGCCTGCGCTCCTCTGGCTCGGCGCAGCCTTGCTGGTCGTGCGGTTGAGAGGCACAACGCTCGGCTGGCTCGCCCGACGCGTGACGTCTGCGCGGGCGCGAACTCTCCCCGGGTTCGTACTCGCGAGCGCCGGACGGCGGACTGCGGCGATCAATCGCGGCCTCTTGCTCGTCGGGCTCCTGCTCGCGTTCGGCGTCAACCTCGGCATCTTCGCCGCGACCTACGACCAGCAAGCGCGCGTCGACGCTCGCCTGACCGTCGGAGCCGACGTCGTCGCCACCGGGCCCGCGGCCGCTCTGCGATCCCATCGGCTCGAGCAGCGGATCTCGCGCGTGGCCGGCGTGACGGCGACGAGCGCAGTCGATCACGGCTACGCGTACGTCGGACCGGACCTCCAGGACACGTTCGGGATCGATCCGGCGACGATCGCGCGTGCGACGTCGTTACGCGACTCGTACTTCCTGGGCGGTTCGGCTCGGGGGCTCCTCGACCGTTTGAGTGGCCGCCGCGACGGCATCCTCGTCTCGCGCGAGACGATCACCGACTATTCGCTCGGCGTCGGAGACCTCCTCAGGCTGCGTGTGCTCGACCGTCACACCGGCAAGCTGCGAGTCGCGCCGTTCCACGTGCTCGGAATCGTCCAGGAATTCCCCTCCGCGCCGCGCGACTCGTTCATGGTCGTCAACCGGGACTACCTCCTGTCCGTCACGCATGACGTCGGGCCGAACGTGATCTTCGCGAAGACGACCGGCGACGCCGCGGCGGTTGCCCGCCGCGTCCGCGACGCGACCCGCGCTGAAGGCGTGCTCGTCAAGGACATCACCTCACAGACCGCGCAGACGGTGAGCTCGATCACGACCGTCGACATGAGCGGCATCGCACGTATCGAGGAGGCCTTCGCCGTGCTGCTCGCGGCGGCGGCGATGGCCCTCTTCGTCATGCTGGGCCTCGCCGAGCGCCAGCACGAATTCGCCACGATGGCCTCGATCGGCACCTCGGTGCGGGAGATCGGTGCCTTTCTGTGGAGCGAGGTGGCGATCGTCCTTGCCGGAGGGCTCGCGCTCGCGGCGCTCCTCGGTTGGCTCCTCGCGCTGATGCTCGTGGCGATGCTGCAGCACGTGTTCGACCCGCCGCCGGATCACCTCGCGGCGCCGTGGGGTTTCCTCGGCGGGCTGGCCTGCGCCGCGACCCTCGGCGCGCTCGTCGCCGCTGCTGCCGCGGCGGTCAAGCTCCGGCGTCTGCCCCTCGGCGAGATCCTGCGCGAGCAGTAGTAGTACTCTCGAGCTCTCCGAGGTCAACCGAAGGGAGCACGGGGAAATGGGGAGAGTCGCTTCGGCCTGCGCCGCAGTCCTACTCGGCGCGCTGGCTTTCAGCTCGATCGCAGGGGCAATCACGAACGGGGCGCCCGACGGGTCGGGGCATCCCGAGGTCGGCGCGCTGCTGGCGCCGGTCGCGTACTCGGACGGGACGTGGGCCACGTGCTCCGGCACGCTCATCTCTCCGACGGTCTTTCTGACGGCGGCGCATTGCGATCAAGGCGTGAGCCGCGTTGCCGTGACTTTCGCCTCGTCGTACGTCGCGGGAACGAGCAAGACGTACTGGGGCGACTGGCATGCCGACCCGAGGTTCAGGCAAGCGCAGAGCGACCCCTTCGACGTCGCGGTCGTGGTTCTGGACAAAGCAGTGAAGGGAATCGCCCCGGCGCGTCTGCCGGAGGCCGGGTCACTCGAGAAGATCGCACCGGGCACGCGGTTCACGTCGGTGGGTTACGGCGCGCAGTCGGTGACGATCGATCACGGCCCGACCTTCCACTATGCGGATGTCAGGTTCTTCGCGACGGGCGGCCTCTACACGACAACCCAGAGCTGGCTCAAGATCTCGATGAACCCGGCTCATGGTGACGGCGGCACGTGCTACGGAGACTCCGGAGGCCCGAACTTCCTGGGCGCCGGCTCGACGGAAACGAACATCGTTGCCGGGACGACGGTCACAGGTGACTTCCTGTGCAAGGCGACGAACGTCGACTACCGGTTGGACACCGAGTCTGCCCGGTCGTTCCTCTCGCAGTTCGTAGCGCTTCCGTAGGGCTTAGTCGAGGACGGCGGCAAGCGCGTGCTTGCCGCCGTCGACGACCGGGATCCCGTGTGAGACGAGCACGCGCTCGACCGGAAGATCGAGTAGCGGCCGCAGTGTCTCGCGCAAGTCGTCGTGTGTCTTCTTGCCGAGCCAGCGCTCGGGACAGAGGCGGAGCGGTTCGTCCGTGGGGCGTGGCTTCGCACCGGCGCCGAGCAATACGTCTCCGGCGACGACCGCCCGATGCTCGGGCAGCCAGTAGACGACCTCGGCGGTGCGTGCGGTCTGAAACGCCTCGATCCCGCCGGGGAGCTCATCGCCGGCGCGGAACGGATGCGTCACCTCGATGCCGCGGTTTCGCAAAGGCTGCGCGGAACGGGTCGACGCCCAGACATCGCCAGCTTCGAGCTCACCGCTCGTGCGCCCGTGCCAGTAGACGGTCACGAGCACGTGCGCCGGCGGGCCGAACTCGACGGGAGGGTCGATCGGATCGATGAAGACGAGCCCGTCGTCCGTTTCCACGGCGAGCGCGCCGACGTCCTCTTCCCAGTGGTCGTGCCATGCCGTCCAGCGATGAAGCCCGGGTGCGATCTCCTGCATCGGGTCATCTTCCCCTAACACGGTCCGAGTAGGCTCCGCCCATCCGGAGGATCGCTTGGCTCGGGCTGGCTGCGGCGGCGCTGTTCGCAGTTTCGGGCTGCGGGAAGAGTGACAACACAGCTGCTCCCGGAGTCGACTCCACTTCAGGGACGACCACCGCTACGACGTCCGGAACCACGACGGACGGTATCGACCCGCTCGCCGATGCTGGCACCGACCCGGTCGAGGGTGCAGCGGCCGGAAGCGAAACGGCATTGCTGGAGCGCATCGGCGTCGGGCGCCACGAAGGCTACGACCGCGTTGTCTTTCAGTTCAAGAACGACCTTCCGGGCTACCGGGTCGAGTACGTCGAGCCACCGCTCAAGGAGGACGGGTCGGGCAAGCCGGTGTCGGTCGATGGCAACGCGATCGTCGTCGTGCGGATGGAGCCGGCGTCGGGTTTCGACCTGAACACCGGCGAGGGAGTGATGGTCTACAAGGGCCCGAAGCGGATCGAGGGAGCAAGTGTCGGAACCTCCACCGTCCAGGAGCTGGTGCGCACCGGCGACTTCGAGGCAGTTCTCAGCTGGGCGATCGGGCTCTCGGACAAGGTCGATTTTCGGGTCACCACTGCATCTTCACCGGCGCGGCTGATCGTCGACTTCCGCAACCACTAGGGGCCGCCTATTGAACCGCGGCGCGTCGCACGGCAGAATCCTCCGACCCCCAACTAGGAGGCGGAACTGTGGCCGATAACTCGGCGCACGAGAAGGATCGACGCATGCTCCACGCCCTCGGCTATGCCCAGGAGCTACGGCGTGGGATGAGCGGCTTCTCGAATTTCGCGATCTCGTTCACGATCATCTCGATCCTGTCCGGGACGCTCACGCTCTACGCGACGGGCCTCAATTATGGAGGGCCCGTCGAGGAAGCGTTCGGCTGGCCGATCGTCTCTGGCTTCGTGATCATCGTCGCTCTCGGCATGGCCGAGATCGCGTCGAAGTATCCGACGGCAGGCGGTCTCTACTACTGGGCTTCGAAGATGGGCGGCCCGGTGTGGGGCTGGTTCACAGGCTGGTTCAACCTGATCGGGCAGATCGCGATCACGGCCGGGATCGACTACGGCGCGGCGATCTTCACCGATGCACTGCTGAACCTGCTGTGGCCCGGGACGTTCCACGCCTCGCCGCACGAGATCATCTATGTCTACGCCTGCATCCTCGGGCTGCACGCTCTGATGAATATCTTCAGCGTCAAGCTCGTCGCGTTGTTGAACGACATCTCGGTCTGGTGGCACGTCTTCGGCGTTCTGATCATCGTGGGATTCCTGGCGTTCAAGCCGGATCATCATCAGTCGGTCGGCACGGTGTTCTCGAAGACGATCAACAACAGCGGCTTCTCGCATCAGTGGCTCTGGTTCGTGCTCCTGCTCGGATTGCTGCAGGCGCAGTACACCTTTACCGGCTACGACGCCTCGGCACACATGAGCGAAGAGACACAGAACGCGTCACGGGCTGCAGCGCGGGGTGTGGTCATGTCGGTCGTCGTCTCGGCGATCTTCGGCTACATCCTGGCACTCGCCATCACGTTCGCGATCCAGACTTTCGACAGCGCGACGGGAGCGGGCATTTTCGCGGTGAAGCAGATCCTCCTCGATTCGGTCGGGTTACGAGCCGCGGAGTTCCTGCTGTTCATCATCGTGGGTGCGCAGCTCTACTGCGGGATGTCGTCGATCACGTCTGCCTCGCGGATGCTGTACGCCTTCTCGCGAGACGGAGCGACGCCGGGTCACCGGATCTGGCGTCGGTTGAACGCCGCGCGCGTGCCGTACATGGCGGTGCTCGCGATCGCGGTGCTGGCGTTCCTCTGTGCATTTCCGGCGTACTTCTCCAAGGACGTCGGTGTCGGTGCCGGCTTCGTCGCCTATGCCGCAGTGACGTCGATCGCGACGATCGGGCTCTACATCGCCTATGCGATCCCGATCTACCTACGGTTGCGCCTGGGTAACGCGTGGGAGCCGGGCGAATGGAACCTCGGCCGTTGGTACAAGCCGATCGGCACGATCGCCGTCATCTGGGTGGCGGTCATCTCGGTGCTTTTCATCCTGCCGATCACGCCGACCGGGATCCCGTTCAAGGACGGCTTCACGTGGTTGAGCTTCAACTACGCGCCGATCGCGGTCATCGGCACGTTGCTGCTCGTCGGCGGCTGGTGGGTCCTCTCCGCGAGGAAGTGGTTCAAGGGTCCGGTATCGCAGGGTTCGGCCGACGAGCTGGCGCGGATCGAGGAGCGGTTCGGCGAACGGTCCGCTCCGCCTGTGACCACACCAGCGGCGTAGGATCGATCTCAGTGGAAGGGGGCCGGAGTTGTCCGGCTCCCTCCGCTTTTCGCCGATGCTGACGCTGGACGAACTAATACGCGACGTCGAGACCGGGTCGATTGACACCGTCGTCGTCGCGTTCACGGACATGCAGGGCCGGCTCATGGGCAAGCGTGTGCACGCGCAGTACTTCGTCGACGAGAACATTGCCGACCACGGGGTCGAGGGATGTAACTACTTGCTTGCGCTCGACATGGAGATGGATCCGATTCCTGGCTACTCGATCGCGAGCTGGGAGCAGGGCTACGGGGACTTCGCCATGCGTCCGGACCTGGGGACGTTGCGCCGCATCCCCTGGCTCGAGGGGACGGCGCTTGTCCTCTGCGACGTGACCTGGAACGACGGGGAACCGGTCAGGCCGTCGCCGCGGCAGGTGCTCAAGACCCAGGTCGAGCGGGCGCGGGCGCGGGGGTACGAGCCGATGATCGGATCCGAGCTCGAGTTCTACTTGCTGAAGGAGAGCTTCGAGGAGGCGCACGCGAAGCACTATCGGGATCTCACTCCATCGGTGCCGTACATCCTCGACTACCACGTATTGGCGACGACCTACGACGAGCCGCTGCTCCGGCAGATCAGGAACGGCATGTACGGCGCGGGGATCACCGTCGAGAGCTCGAAGGGCGAGGCCTGGCCGGGTCAGCAGGAGGTGAATTTCCGCTTCGCCGACGCGGTCACGATGGCGGACAACCATTCGGTCTACAAGAACGGCGCCAAGGAGATCGCCCATCTGAACGGCTGTTCGATCACGTTCATGGCGAAGCCCGACCACTCGTGGATCGGCAGCTCGTGCCACATCCATGCGAGCCTGTGGCGCGACGGCGAGAACGCATTCGCCGGCGGGCCCGAGATCTTCGAGCGGTTCCTCGCGGGCTGGATCGCGGGTGCGGCCGAGCTGGCTGTCTTCCTTGCGCCGACGATCAACTCGTACAAGCGCTACGCGGCTGGATCATGGGCGCCGACCACTCTGGCCTGGGGGCGCGACAACCGCACGTGCGGGTTCCGGATCGTCGGGCACGGAGCGGCGCAGCGGATCGAGACGCGCATTCCCGGCGGTGACGTCAATCCGTACCTCGCCTTCGCGGCTTTGATCGCGGCCGGGCTGTACGGGATCGAGCAAGGGCTCGAGCTTCCGCCCGCTCTGGAGGGGAACGCCTACGAATCGGACGCGAAGCGCTTCCCGTCGACGCTGCGCGAGGCAATCGCTGCGCTCGAGGAAGGAACGATGGCGCGGGCGGCTCTGGGCGACGATGTCGTCGACCACTATCTGAATTACGCGCGCACCGAGCAGCGCCTCTTCGACGAGGTTGTGACGTGCTACGAGCGGGAGCGTCTGTTCGAGCGTGGCTAGGCCGGTCATCGGCATCACGACCTACGTCACTCCGGCGAAGTGGAGCCACTGGGAGCTCGAGGCCGCACTGGTTCCTGCCGACTACGTGTACGCGGTCGAGCGAGCCGGTGGTCGCGCGCTACTGGTGCCGCCGAGTGACGACGGCGTCGACGAGACGCTCGAGGCGCTCGACGGATTGATCTTCTCCGGTGGCTCCGACCTGGATCCCGAGCTGTACGGGCAGGAAGCTCATGCGGAGACGTTGGGTGTCGTGCGCAACCGTGACACCGCAGAGCTCGCGCTGCTCGAAGCAGCGCTCGAGCGTGACATGCCTGTTCTGGCGATCTGTCGCGGCAGCCAGGTGCTGAACGTGGCGCGTGGGGGAGACCTCGTCCAGCACCTGCCGGACGTGGTCGGCGACGAGAAGCACAAGCACACTCCGGGGACGTTCGCGGATCACGACGTCGCGGTCGAGGACGGCTCGCGGCTGTCGTCGGTGCTGGGCGACCGTGCGCCGGTGAAGTCGCACCACCATCAGGGACTCGGAAAGGTCGGAGACGGCCTACGTGTCGTGGCCCACGCGGAAGACGGAACGATCGAAGCGGTCGAAGATCCAACCCGTCGCTTCGCCCTCGGAGTGTTGTGGCATCCGGAGGCCGGCGAGGACGCGCGCCTCTTCGAAGAGCTCGTTCGCGAAGCGGAGCAGTACCGCTCCGCCCGCGCGGACTGAGCGGCGAGCCAGACAAAAGAGCCGAGGCCAACTGATCCACGTCCCGGTGTCGGACATGCTGACGAAAGTGTGACTCGTTCTCCACAGTCGACCTGCTCCGGTTCGTAGCGCGCTAGCTTCGCCTGAGTGGGACGTGCACTGAGGATCTTCGAGCCCGGCGCCTACTACCACCTCGCCGCGCGCGGGAACAACGGCCAGCCGATCTTCCACGACGACCTCGATTGCCTCGACTTCCTGCGCTGGCTTTCGCGCATCGTCGCGGAGCAGCAGTGGCGCGTCGTCACGTATTGCTTGATGACAAACCACTACCACCTTCTCGTCCGGCCGGCTGAAGCGGGCTTCGCCGCTGGAATGCGCCTCCTCAACGCCGGGCATGCCCGCAAGATGAACCGCAGGCACGGGCGGACGGGTCATCTCTTTCGGAACCACTACTCGTGGTGGCCGGTAGCGAAGGACTCGCACCTCCTGGAAGCCACCCGGTACATCGTGCTGAACCCGGTTCGCGCCGGAATCTGCAAGCAGCCCGAGCAGTGGCGCTGGAGCAGCTACCGGGCGACAGTGGATCTCGAGCACCCGTCGGACTTCTTCGCGGCCGGGGAGCTCCTGGGTCTCTTCGGCCCCAGCCCGGCCCGGGCACGGGCCGCCTTTAGGGACTTTGTCGCCGAAGGCCACGTCCCGGTGTCGGACACCGTGACGTGAGGAGTCCGCCCCGTGGTCAAATGCCCCGATGGCACTCACGGTGACCAACCCGGCGACCGAGGAGACGATCGCCGAGCTCGACCCCGCCGGCGTCGAGGAGACCGACGCCGCCGTTGCACGGGCCAAGGCGGCCTTTACGCAGTGGCGCGGGGTTGCGCCGACCGACCGGGCGCGGCTTCTCCGCCGCTTGGCGACCCTCGTCGAAGAGCACTCCGAAGAGCTCGCGCGCATCGAGTCGCAGAACGTCGGCAAGCCGATCGCCGGCGCGCGCGCCGAGGTCGCCATGGTCGCGCAGGTCTTCCACTTCTACGCCGGCGCGGTCGACAAGCATCACGGCGAGACGATCCCCGTCGCCGGCGGGATCGACATCACGTTCCGCGAGCCGCTCGGGGTTGTCGGCCTGATCGTCCCCTGGAACTTTCCGCTCAACATCTCCAGCTGGAAGCTCGGGCCCGCTCTTGCGTGCGGGAACACCGTCGTCCTGAAGCCCGCCGAGCTGACGCCTCTGTCCGCGCTGCGGCTGGCCGAGCTGATCCTCGACGCAGGCATTCCGGAGGGAGTCGTCAACGTCGTCGTCGGGCCGGGCCGCGTCGTCGGGCAGCGGCTCGTCGAACATCCCGACGTCGCCAAGATCGGCTTCACCGGCTCGACCGAGGTGGGCCGCGGCGTCATGGAAGGCGCCGCCGGAACGATCAAGCGTGTCACGCTCGAGCTCGGCGGCAAGTCAGCCAACGTCGTCTTCGCCGACGCCGATCTCGAGCAGGCCGCAGCCGCGGCACCGTACGCCGTCTTCGACAACGCAGGGCAGGACTGCTGCGCGCGGTCGCGCATCCTCGTCGAGCGCTCCGCCTACGACCGCTTCGCCCAGTTGCTGATCGACGCGACGCGCAACGTCAAGGTCGGCGACCCGGGGGACGACGCAACCGAGATGGGCCCGCTGATCTCCGCGCAACATCGCGAGACCGTTGCGTCCTTCGTCGACGGAGAGCCGCTCTTTCGCGGCGAGGCGCCGAGCGCACCCGGCTTCTGGTACCCCTGCACGCTGGTCGAAGCGTCGAACGGGGACCGCGTCGCACGCGAAGAGGTCTTCGGCCCGGTCGCGGCACTCATCCCCTTCGCCGACGAAGCGGACGCGATCCAAATCGCCAACGACACGCCGTACGGCCTGTCGGGCTCCATCTGGACGGAGAACGGCGCCCGCGCACTCCGCGTCGCGCGCGCCGTCGAGAGCGGCGTTCTCTCCATCAACTCCAACAGTTCGGTACGTCCGTCGACCCCGTTCGGCGGCGTCAAGCAATCCGGCTTCGGCCGTGAGCTCGGCATGCACGCGCTCGACGGCTACTCCGACGTGAAGAACGTCTTCGTGGCGACCGGCTGATGGGACGGCTCGACGGCAAGATCGCCGTGATCACCGGCGCCGGCGGGGGCATGGGCCGCGAAGCGGCACTGCTCTTCTCCGCAGAAGGGGCGCAGGTCTGCGCCGCCGACGTCAACGAAGAAGCGGCCGCGCAAACCGCCGCCGACGCACGTGACGCCTTCGCCGTCCAGGTGGACGTCGCGGACGCGACGAGCGTCGAGGCGATGTACGCAGCAACGGCGAAACGCTACGGCGGCATCGACGTCCTCTACAACAACGCCGGCATCTCTCCCTCGGACGACGCCTCGATCCTCGAGACGGAGCCGGATGCGTGGGACCGCGTGCAGGCCGTGAACACACGTGGTGTCTACCTCTGCTGCAAGTACGGGATCCCCCATCTACTCGAGCGGGGCGGAGGCTCGGTCATCAACGTCGCCTCCTTCGTCGCGCTCCTCGGTGCAGCGACGTCGCAGATCTCGTACACAGCCTCGAAAGGCGCCGTTCTCGCAATGACACGTGAGCTCGGCGTGCAATTCGCCAGGCAAGGGCTGCGCGTCAACGCACTCTGCCCGGGCCCGGTCGAGACACCGCTGCTGCTCTCGATCTGGGGTGACGACCCGGCGGCAGCGGAGCGAAGGCTCGTGCACATCCCGATGGGACGTCTCGCGAAGCCGCGCGAGATCGTCAATGCGGCGCTCTTCCTCGCGAGCGACGAGTCGTCCTACGTGAACGCCGCCACGTTCGTCGTGGACGGCGGGCTCACGGGCGCCTACGTGACGCCCGAGTAGCGGCCCGGGCTACTTGCCCCAGGCGGTCGGGTCGAAGCCGAACGTCTCCACGAGCTCCTTGCGATCTGCGTTGACCGCGGCTGCCCGGCTCGCGCTGTAGTTCCAGACGGTCTCCTGCGCAGCGCCATGGCTCCGGTGGATCTCGAGTGCGGCAGGATCATGCTCCGCGACGAATTCGAAAGCGTGGTCGGCGGTCTCGAGGAAGTTCGAGCTCTCGAAGAGCTCGGTGCGCCGCTGGTACCCGGGCTCGAAGATGACCTCGAAGAGCTTGTACACCGGCTCGTCCGCCGTTACCGGCCGGACAACCGTGTGCAACTCGGCTTCGTCTTGCGCGGCCAGCTCGACACCGTGCTGCTCGGCGAGCGCCTGTGCGAGCTCGGCGCCGGAGAGCAAACCGCGTGAGACGAGGATCTCACCCAGGCGGCCGCCTTCTTCACGCTGTGCTGAAAGCGCACGCTCGAGCTGCGAGTCCGTCAGGAACTCCAGGTCGACAAGGAGCTTGCCGAGTGGGCGCCATGCTTTCTCCGGCTCCGCGGCGACCGGCGCGGGTGGGGCCGGCGCACCTTCCTTGGGGGAAAGCTGGACGCCGTGCTGCTCGGAGAGAATGCGCGCGAGCGAGAACGCGGAGAGATAGCTGTTGCTGACGAGGATCTGGCCGAGGAGACGGCCGGTCTTCGCCTGCTCGGCAAGTGCCTGCTCGAGCTCGTCCTCGGTGAGAAGCTCCTCCGCGACGAGGAGTTCGCCGAGCTGACGCCACGGGAACTGGATCGCTGCACTCTCCACGCTCTCCTTATCGGCAGCGAGGCCTCAATAGTTCAGTCCTTCTCCACGGGCGACGACGAGGACTGTTTGGCGCAGGATTTGCAGGTCGTAACGCACAAGAGCCCAGCCCGAGAGCGTGCCGGAGGCCTCGACATAGGCGGCATCGAGGTCTTCATACGGGATACCGGCGCCTTTTGTCACCTGGGCCGGGCCGGTGAGGCCGGCCGGCACACGGTTCCGGTAGTCCCGGCCCTCGGCGACCTGGCGCCGGACCATGTCGGGCGGCCACGGTCGTGGGCCGACGAGACTGAGGTCGCCGCGGAGGACGTTCAGGAGCTGCGGGAGCTCGTCGAGGTACCAAGGCTTGAGCAGACGGCGCCCGGCCCAGGTCAGGTTGTTCGAGTCCGCTTCGTACAACCGGGCGTGTCCGCCTTCGAGGCGCATCTGCTCGAGTGCGGCCCGGCGGAGGGTCCGGAACTTGAGCAAGCCGAACGGTCGGCCCCGGGAGATCCGCGGCTCGCGATAGAGGAAGGCGCCTCGATCGCGCCGCGCGCAAGCCATGTCCGCAGTCATTGCGAGAAGCAGTGCGAGCAGGAGGGGAGAGAGGAGCCCGAGCAGCGCTGCTGCGAGGCTCACATCGAGGAGTCGCTTGGCGATGCGGCGAGCATGTCACGCTCGCAGTAGAAGCGGTTAGTGCAGGTAGGTAGGCACGACCGACACGAGTGCGGTCGCTGCCTTGCTCACCGGAATGGGACGCATGCCGGCGTCGATCTTGAAGAACATGCGGGCTGCCGGGGGCAACGTCCCGAAGCTGAAGCCGCTGCCGCCGCCGATGATGTTTCCGGCACTGTCGAGCACGACTCCCGAGAGCTGGACGCTCTGAACGGTCTTCGTTGCACTTGCGTTCTGGAGCTCGCCTTCGATGGAGCCGCACCAGGCCGGCTCGTAAGGGCTCGGCATGACGCGCACTGCGGACAGCCCCGGCTTCGTCCGCGTGGCAGGGCCGCTGCCGCCCACCTCTACGACCACCTCGAGCCGCGCGATCGGCGCCCCTCCGGGAAAGTTCAGTTCCCCGCCGAAGGCATGCTCGGAGCCCGCGGCCATGTCGCTGATGTTCGTCGTCGCCGACCCGATCAGTCGGTTGTCGCCCATCACGAAGTTGACGAGCACCTTCACGTCCATCGCGTCACGCGTCTTGGACTCGTTCGCGAGAATCACGCCGTAGCTGACACCGCTGCCGGCGTACGGATAGCTGCGCACCGTCCAGCCGGACTTCACCATTCGAATCTTCGGGGGAATGATCTGCCCGATCACCGTAAAGGCCTTCGTCGCCCGGCCGGCTCCACTGCACGTTGCGGTGGCGTGCGCGACGCCGGGCTGCACCAGGCGTGGGACCTTCCAGGTCCACGATGCCAGTCCGCTGCTCGCGACCACGGGGCGGAGCCCCTTCTGAATTGCACGGCTCTTGTAGCGAATCGCGAGCGAGCAGCGTGCACCTATCGGAGACACGGAGACGGAGAGGGTGGCCTCGTTCCCCTGCACCACTCGTGCGTTGCCCGCGATGAACCGGACGCCCTCGGCCCTGCCGCTCGCGGCGCCCGTGAACGCGCTGAGAACGGCGATCGTCGCGGACCCGATCAGGAAGAGGCGAGTGAGGTGGGCTCTGGCGTTCATAGTCCTGGGCGGCGTGCCGCGGCGCCTCTTCTACTCTCGTCCGGTGAAGAGTGGGCGCGACCCTCGAATGGGGGATCGCTGAAAATCAGATGCGGTGCAGGGCCGCTTTCGCCGCCAGGTCGCCGCAGAGCCCATGGACGCCGCCGCCAGGCGGCGTGGACGAGGAGCACAGAAAGAGGCCGCTTACCGGTGTCGAGTAAGGGACGAGCCGCGGCGTCGGACGCGCGATCAGCTGCCCGAGCGTGTTGGCTCCGCCGCCGATGTCGCCTCCGACGAGGTTCGGGTTCTCCCGCTCGAGCTCCGCGCTGTTGTGCGTCGTACAGACGAGCACACGTTCTCCGAAGCCCGGCGCGAACCGCTCGATCTGCGCCTCGATCCGCGCGCGCATATCGAAGGTCGAGCCGTTCGGGACGTGGCAGTAGGCCCAGGCCGTGTGCTTGTCCTTCGGTGCGCGTGTCTCGTCGAAGAGGCTGTGCTGCGCGAGGAGCACGAAGGGACGCTCTGCGTGCCGGCCGGTCCAGGCGGCGCGCTCGGATTCCGCGATCTCCTCGAGCGTGCCGCCAAGGTGGACCGTGGCGGCCTGTCCTACCTCGGACGCCGTCCAGGGGATCGGCCCCTCGAGCGCGTAGTCGACCTTGAAGACCCCGGGACCGTGGCGCCACTTCTGGAGGCGCCGGCGGTAGCGGTTCGGCAGCTGCCCGCCGGTGAGGTCGAGGAGCCCGCGTGGCGCGACGTCGCAGAGCACGAGGTCGGAGGGCGGCAGCTCCCGTAGCGAGCTCACGCGGTGTCCTGTTTCGATCTCGCCGCCGAGTGCGCGCAGGCGATCCGCGAGTGCAGCGGCGATCGACTGCGAGCCGCCTTTCGCGAACGGCCACCCGCCGACATGCGCCAGCACGAGCAACACGAGCGCAAACGACGCGGACGCAGGCTGCTCGAGGGGAAGCACGGCGTGTGCGCCGACGCCGGCGACGAGCGCCCGTGCGGCGTCGGTCCGAAAGCGAGTTGTCGCTACGCCCTTTACGGACCTGAGCCCCGTCGCTGCAAAGCGCGCAAGCGACAGTGGATGACGCGGGACGTGCACGAGTGGTGCGAGCAGTGCTCCTTCGAGCGCGGGCCAGGCAGCGATCGGGCCGGCGAGGAGCTTTCGGTAGGCATCTCCATCGATACCCAGGCTGCTCGCGGTCGCCTCGAGCGAGCGGTGCACCACGACCGCAGAGCCGTCGTCCAGCGGGTGCGCCAGCGCGGCCGGAGACTCCACCATGGTCAGATCGAGCTCGAGCCGACGGAAGAATGGCGACGCTGGGATCAGCGGGTGGATCGCCGAGCAGACATCGTGCCGGAATCCCGGCAGTGTCAGTTCAGCAGTACGAGTGCCCCCGCCGATCGTCGGCTGACCTTCGAAGACGCGAACCGATCGTCCCGCCTGCGCGAGCGTGATTGCGGCTGCGAGCCCGTTCGGCCCGGAGCCGATGACGACGCCGTCCGTCGCTAGTTGCCGACTACCTGGACGAGCCAGCGGCGGTCGCGCTCGCGGTCGAGCTCGATGAAGAGCACGCGCTGCCACGTGCCGAGGCAGAGCTCGCCGTCACGCACGGGGACCGATTCGCCGGCGGTGCCGAGCAGCATCGCCATGCAATGCGAATGACCGTTGCCGAAGTCCATGTCCTCCGGGCAGATGTTCTCGGTGCGCTTGTCCCAGTCGTCGTGCGCGTAGTAGGTCTCGCTCGGAACGAGCCGTCGCAGGAGCTCGGAGAAGTCCTCGATGAAGCCGGTCTCGAACTCGTTGATCCGGACGCAGCAGGTCGTGTGCGGCGAGTAGACGCAGGCGATCCCTTCCGAGATGCCGCTTTCCTGAACCGCCTCGTTGACCTCGTCCGTGATGTCCCGAACCGAGAGGCCCCCCGAGGTCCGTAGCTCCGTCTGGCGCTGGAAGACCTTCACGGCCCCTATCTTGAACGTTCCGGCGCCCGGCGTCCAAATCAGAACCGTCTAGTAGCCGGGGCTCCC
>DATMZV010000008.1:0-21199 GCA_035573355.1 Gaiellaceae bacterium
GTCCTGGACCATCACGAAGGTGAGGCCCCAGATCGCCGCAATGCCGATCAGGGCGAGCTCGGCGAGCCGCCTCAAGCGGCCTTGCGCCTCGGCGTGCGCGTACGCGTGCGCGGAGGCAGGATCTCGCGCAGGAACTGACCGGTGTAGGACTTCTCGACGGCCGCCACGTCCTCGGGCGTGCCGGCAGCGACCAGCTCACCCCCGGCCTCGCCGCCTTCCGGGCCGAGATCGATGATCCAGTCGGCCTGCTTGATCACGTCGAGGTTGTGCTCGATCACGAGCACGGTGTTGCCCGTGTCGACGAGACGTTGCAGGACTTCCAGCAGCTTCTCGATGTCGGCGAAGTGGAGCCCGGTCGTGGGCTCGTCGAGGATGTAGAGCGTGCGCCCGGTGGCGACCTTCGAGAGCTCGGAGGAGAGCTTCACCCGCTGCGCCTCGCCGCCCGAGAGCGTCGTCGCCGGCTGGCCCAGCTTGATGTAGTCGAGCCCGACGTCATGGAGGGTCTGGAGGCGGCGGCGAAGTTTCGGGATCTTCGCGAAGAACTGCAGCGCCTCCTCGACCGACATCTCGAGCACGTCTGCGATCGACTTTCCCTTGAAGCGCACCTCGAGCGTCTCGCGGTTGTAGCGCGCGCCCTTGCACGTCTCGCAGGGGACGTACACATCCGGGAGGAAGTGCATCTCGATCTTGATCTGGCCGTCCCCCTTGCACGTCTCGCAGCGTCCGCCGCGGACGTTGAACGAGAACCGGCCGGGCTTGTAGCCGCGCACCTTCGCCTCGGGCGTCATCGAGTACAGCTCGCGAATGTGATCGAAAAGCTTGGTGTACGTCGCCGGGTTCGATCGCGGCGTGCGCCCGATCGGCGACTGGTCGATGTCGATCACCTTGTCGAACACCTCGATGCCTTCCACGGCCTCGTGCTCGCCCGGCTTCGTTCGGTGCCGGTGCAGCTTGTTCGCCAGCGCCTTGTGGACGATCTCGTTGACGAGCGTCGACTTTCCGGAGCCGGACACCCCGGTGACGACGACGAACTTCCCGACCGGGAACTCGACGTCGATGTTCTTCAGATTGTGCTGGGACGCCCCTCGAACCCAGAACGAGCCGTGATCCTCGGTGCGACGCTCGGGCACCGCGATCACCCGCCGGCCGGACAGGAAGTGCCCGGTGACGGAGGCCTTGCTCCGTTCCACCTTCGCCGCGGTTCCCTCGGCGACGACGTGCCCGCCGTGCTCGCCCGCGCCCGGCCCCATGTCGACGAGCCAGTCGGAGGAGCGCATCATCTGCTCGTCGTGCTCGACCACGAGCACTGTGTTGCCGAGATCGCGCAGACGCTCGAGGGTGCCGATCAGCTTGTCGTTGTCGCGCTGGTGCAGTCCAATCGACGGCTCGTCGAGGATGTAGAGCACGCCTACGAGCTGCGATCCGATCTGGGTCGCGAGCCGCAGCCGCTGCGCCTCACCACCGGAGAGCGTCGCGGACGCGCGGTCGAGCTGCAGGTAGCCGACACCGACGTTGTCGAGGAAGGTGAGCCGTTCCCGAATCTCCTTGACGATCCGCGCGCCGATCAGCTGCTCGGTCTCGGTCAGCTCCAGCCCGTCGAGGAATTCGAGGGCGCGCGTGACCGACATCTGCGTGAACTCGTGGATGTTCTTGCCACCGACCGTGACGGCGAGCACCTCGGGCTTCAGGCGTGCGCCCTTACAGACGGGACACGGTCGAAACGACATGTACTCCTCGATCCGTTCGCGCTGGGTCGCTGAATCGGTCTCGCGATAGCGGCGCTCGAGACTCGGGATGATCCCCTCGAACGCGAGCATGTACGAGCGGCGCCGGCCCATCCGGTTGCGGTAGCTGACGTAAAGCCGCTCACCCTCGGTGCCGTACAGGAAGAGGTCTTGCTCCTCGTGCGTCAGGTTCTCCCACGGCTCGTCGAGTGGAATCTCGTAGCGTTCGGCGATCGCCTGGATGACGGACTCGTAGAAACCCGAGTTCCCCACCGACCACGGAACGAGTGCACCCTCCGAGATCGAGAGCGACGGATCCGGCACGAGCAGGTCCGGGTCGATCTCCTGCTGTGCCCCGAGCCCGGTGCAGCGAGGGCAAGCGCCGTGCGGGGAGTTGAACGAGAAGATCCGCGGCTGCAGCTCGGGCAGTGAGACACCGTGGTCCGGACAGGCGAAGCGCTCGCTGAACAGCAGCGAGCGATCTTCGTCGACGATGTCGATCGAGACGAGCCCGTCCGCGAGCTGCGCCGCCGTCTCGACCGACTGCGCGAGCCTTGTGCGCAGGTCGGGCTTCATCGTCAACCGGTCGACCACGACCTCGATCGTGTGCTTGAACTTCTTGTCGAGCGTGATCTCGTCCTCGAGCAGGTGCTGCACGCCGTCGACCTTCACACGCGTGAAGCCCTCGTTGCGCAGCTCCTCGAAGACGTCTTTGTACTCGCCCTTGCGGTCGCGCACCACGGGTGCGTTGACGGTGAACTTCGTTCCTTCGGCCAACTGCAGGATCTGATCGACGATCGCCTCCTGGCTTTGGCCCGTGATCGGCTTGCCGCAGACCGGGCAGTGCGGGCGACCGACCCGTGCATAGAGGAGCCGCAGGTAGTCGTAGATCTCCGTGACCGTCCCCACCGTCGAGCGCGGGTTCCGGGAGGTCGTCTTCTGGTCGATCGAGATCGCCGGCGACAGCCCTTCGATCGAGTCGACGTCGGGCTTCTCCATCATCTGGAGGAACTGCCGCGCATACGCCGAGAGGCTCTCGACGTAGCGGCGCTGACCCTCGGCGTAGATCGTGTCGAAGGCGAGCGAGGACTTGCCAGAGCCCGACAGTCCGGTGATGCAGATCAGCTTGTTCCGCGGGAGCCGGACGTCGAAGTCCTTGAGGTTGTGCTCCCTGGCGCCGTGGACGACGAGCTCTTCTGAGGCCATAACTTGACCAGTTTAGCCGGGCCGGCCGGATCGAACAAGTGTTCTGTTGGCCGGCGGAAAACCCTCTCCGAGAGCCGAAATCCGCCCGCTCGACCCTAAACGTCGCGGCCGAGGAAGACGAAGAGCCCCGCGGCCACGAAAACGGCTGTCCAGACGGCCGCCGCAACTCCCCCTGCGCCCACGCCCAGCAGGTTTTCGGACCCGCCTTCACCCGACACGAGCGCGGCGAACGCCCGGCCCGGCGTGTACTTCGCGACCGAGCGGCTCATCACGGTCACGATGTTCTCGCCGATCAGGAGCCAGACGAGGCTGATGCCGATGCCGCTGCCCTGGTTGCGCACGATGGCGCCGAAGCCGACGCCGAGGGCACCTGCGAGCGGTGCCGCAATCAGGACGCCGAGCAAGACGGCTCGGCTGTTGTGAAGGTCGAGCGATGCGCCGGGCACCGTGATCACAAGCACGAGCAGCTCGGCGACCGCAGCGAGGCACAGCGCGGTCAGACCTGCCATTGCGACTTTCGCGAGCAGGACGCGTTCGCGGACCGGCGTGACGAGGAGGGTCTGCGTAACCGTTCCGTGCGTGATCTCACCGGCCATCACGACGATTCCGCCGAGCAGCCCGAAGACGAGCGCGATGGCGGCGATTCGCGCGACCGAGCGATCGTCCGCTGCCGTGTTGATCTGGCCGTTGGAGGCGACAACAGAGATCGCAGCGATCAGGATCAGCGCGGCGTTCCCGAGCGCGAACCAGAGGAAGGTGCGCACGGTCCGGACCTTCAGCCACTCCGAGCGAAGAACCCCGCTCACCGGATCTCGTCCCCGCCGGTCAGCTCGAGGAACGCCTCCTCGAGCGACGTCGCATCGGCGACGAGCTCGTGCAGGACGATGCCGCTCGCCGCCGCGAGCTCTCCCACGCGCTCCGGCGGGGCCGCGGTGACGAGCTGGTCGCCGTCGAGGCTTCCTTCGAAGCCGGCCTGCGCAAGGGCGTCTCGCAAAGTGGCCGCCTGCGGCGAGCGCACGCGGGTGCCGCCCGCTGCCCGCGCTGTGAGTTCGCTCACCGGGCCGTGCGCAATCAGCTTGCCGTGGTGGATGATCACGACCTCGTCGACGAGCTGTTGCATCTCCCCCAGCACGTGGCTCGAGATGAACACGGTCTTTCCGTCACCGGCGAACGTCCGCAGGAAGTCGCGGAGCCAGCGGATCCCCTCCGGGTCGAGCCCGTTGGCAGGCTCGTCGAGGACCAGCACATTCGGCTCCCCGAGCAGCGCGCCCGCAACGCTCAGCCGCTGGCGCATACCGAGGGAGTAGCCACCGACGGCACGGCCGCCCGCGTTCCCGAGACCGACGAACTCGAGCAGCTCGTCCACGCGCGAGAAAGGAGCCTCCGCTGCCGCTGCCAGCATCCGGAGATGGTTCCGCCCGGATCGCTTCGGGTGGTAGTTCGACGCCTCCAGCACCGCACCGACCCGCGTCACGGGGCGGTCGAGCTCGCGATAGCGATGTCCATCGATCGTCGCCTTGCCCGAGGTCGCGTGCACGAGGCCGAGCAGAATTCGCAAGGTGGTCGTCTTGCCCGCACCGTTCGGACCGAGGAAGCCGGTGATCGAGCCCTCGCGGACGGTGAACGTCAGACCGTCGACGGCCGTGGTCTTCCGGTAGCGCTTGCGAAGGTCGACGACCTCGATCACGCGAGGACTCTAAGCGGACAGTCGCTCGACGAGCCCGTAGACACGGCGAGGCTCGGGCACGAACTCGATCTCGAGCTCACCGGCGACGATCGTCCCGTACCCGAGAAGCCGGCCGGTGAGGCTCTGCTCGATCTCGACGGCGCCGAGCCGCGCGAGCCGGACGGCAGCCGCCCGCCTCCGTAGCGTGCCGTGGACGATGAACAGCTTCTCCGTCGTGATCACGACGCGGGTCCGCTCCCAGCTCCACACCGCGCGGAGCACGATCACGGCTCCGGCGACCTGCAACACGACGCCCGCGATCGACGCCGGCCAGCCGACCGCCATGCATCCGATCCCGACGGCCGCGAGCCCGAGCGCGCGCACGAAAGGACCGGCGAGCACGACGGCATGTCGACGCTCGTCGAGACAGACACGTTCCCCGTTTGACGAGATCATCGCGTTTCGGCTTTCGCCGAGCGGCGAAAGATCCCTGGGTACATGAAAACAACGGCCGAGCGCGTCGCCCTCTCCACGCTGATCGTGATCGCGATCGTCGCGCTCGCGCTCGCGCTATGGAAGCTGAAGCTCGTCCTCGCGCTCATCTTCCTCGCCTTCATCCTCGCAGCCGCGCTCCGGCCGGGGATCGATCGGCTCGGTCGCGCCGGGGTGCCGCGCGGTCTGGGCCTCGCGATCCACTACCTCGCGATTGCGGGCCTCCTCACGGTCGCACTCTGGTTCGTCGTGCCGCGGGCTGTCGACCAGGTGCAGAACGCTCTCGGTGGAAGCACCCAGGCCCAGATCCACCAGGAGGCAGCCAACTCGAGGGGCATCAAGCACGAAGTCCTGACCGCGATCGACAAGCGGTTGCGCGAGGTGCCGAAGGCAAGCGAGTTGTTGCACCCCGCTGTCGAAGTCACGCTCAAGGTCTTCGAGGTCGTGCTCGGGCTCTTCTTCGTCCTCGCCAGCGCGGCGTACTGGATCTTCGAACGGGACCGAGCCGTCGACTTCGTCACCTCGCTCTTACCCAGGCCGAGGCGCAAGAAGGTGCGCGACACGTGGGACCTGATCGACCTGAAGCTCGGCGCCTTCGTGCGCGGCCAGGCACTGCTGATCGTTCTGGTGGGCACGGTGTTGTCGGTGGCGTTCTGGGCGATCGGGCTGCCGTACTTCATTCTCATCGGAGCGTTTGCGGGCCTCGTCGAGATCGTCCCCGTGATCGGCCCGATCGCCGCCGGTACGCTCGCAGTGGCGGTCGGCGCAACGGAGTCCTGGCACATGGCTCTCGCTGCAGGGATCTGCGTGCTCGGCGTCCGCTTGCTCGAGGACTACCTGATCGTCCCGAAGGTGCTGGGTGAGGCGGTCGGCCTGTCGCCGCTGCTCGTGCTCGTATCCGTGACAGCAGTGGGAATCCTGTTCGGCGGCTTCGCCGTCATCCTGGCTGTCCCGCTCGTCGCCGTGCTCGTAACGCTGCTCGACGTGGTCGTGCGGGACGTCGACCCGGCCGAGGAAGACGTTCCGACCGTGCTCTTCCCGGCGAAGGACGCCGAGGCCTAGAGTGATCGCGAGGCAAGGGCGACCTTGATCGCTCCTGCGAGCTCGCTGAGCCGAAACGGCTTGATGAGGAAGGCAACCGGTGCGAGGGCACGCGTATCCGAGTTCGGCGGGTAGATGCTCGTGCAGATGATCGGGAGATCCCCGAACCGGCCTCGTAGCCGGGCTGCCGCAGCCCGGCCCTCCACAGAGGCCGGCTCGAGGATCATCGCCGCGGGCGTGTCGCCGCTTTCGAGCTCGCCTGGACCGATCGGTTCATGACCGGTTCTCCGGACGACCGCCTCGAACAGCACCTTGAGATCAGGGTGCGGCTCGCTGATCAGGATGTGCGCCATGGGCTTACTCTCGGCCACGGGAGTAGGGAACGCGGCTCGCGTTCAGTATGAGAACGGTATGAACCAGCCCCGCGTCCTCGTGATCGACGACGACCCCGACATTCGGGGCCTCGTCGCCGAGCTGCTCGACCGGGCCGGGTTCACCGTGGAGCAGGCCGAGGATGGTCGCGCAGGTCTCCGCGCCCTCCATCGATCGCCGCCCGACCTCGTCGTGCTCGACGTCTCGATGCCGGATCTGGACGGTTGGCAGACGCTCGAGCGCATCAGGGACCTCAGCCAGGTGCCTGTCGTGATGCTCACGGCGCGCGGCGACGAGCTCGAGCGGGTTCGCGGTCTGCAGGCCGGCGCGGACGACTACGTGGTGAAGCCGTTCGGGAGGCAAGAGCTCGTCGCGCGGGTCCAGGCGCTCCTGCGACGGGCCGGTGCGCGCGAGGAAGAGCAGGAGAGCTACGCCGACGATCGCCTGACGATCGATTTCGCGCAGCGAGCCGTGACGTTCGACAGCGCCGAGATCGCCCTGACTCCACTGGAGTTCAAGCTGCTCGCCGCCTTCGTCCGCCATCCGCGCCAGGTGCTGTCACGGGACCAGCTGCTCGAGCTCGTGTGGGGCGATGCCTACGGTGTCTCCGGTGATCAGGTGAAGCTGTACGTCGGCTATCTGCGACGAAAGCTCTCACCCGAGGACGCAACGCGCGTCCCGATCGAGACCGTGCGTGGCTTCGGCTACCGATACAGGCCCGGTTAGGCCAAAAGGTCGTCGACGCGCGTGGCCAGGTCACGCGGGCTGAACGGTTTCCTCACGTAAGCGCTCGCTCCGGTTGCGAACCCTCGCTCCACGTCGGCCGCCTGCGCCTGAGCTGTCAGCAGGATCACCGGCAGATCCTTTGTTTCGTCGTCCGCGCGTAGCCGACGGAGCACCTCGAGGCCGTCGAGCTCCGGCATCGCGATGTCGAGCACTGCGAGATCCGGACGCCGCTCCGCCATTGCGCTCAGCGCCGCCGCGCCGTCGCCCACAGCCATGACCTCGTGACCCGAGCGTTCGATCGTCGCCCTGACGAGCGCGAGTACGTCCTCGTCGTCGTCTGCAATGAGGACGAGTCGCCTGACGCTCATGTCGTACTTCCTACCTGTTCGACCGGGAGGTCGATGCGGAACGAGGTGCCTTCCCCAGAGACGCTTTCGACCGAGATCGATCCGTCATGCGCCTCGACGATCGCGCGGGCGATGTAGAGACCGAGGCCGGTGCCGGGAATCTGCTGGTCAGACGCGGTGGAGGCGCGGAAGAAGCGCTCGAACAGACGCTGCTGCTCGTCGGCGTCGATCCCGATGCCGTTGTCCGCGACCTCCAGGCGCACGAAGCCGTTGACCCGAGCAAGTGAGACGCGGACGTCCCCACCCTCGGGCGTGAACTTGATTGCGTTTGAGACGAGGTTGTCGAGCAGTTGGAACATCCGGCCTTTGTCGGCCTTCAGGGCCGGGACATCGGAAGCCTCGCACGCCAGCTCGACTCCCCTCGCCGCGGCGCGCGGCTCCGCTTCGGCGACCGACTGGCGCACGACCGCAGCAAGGTCGAGCTCGGACGGATGCAGATCGAGCTGCCCCGCCTCCAGCCGCGCGACGAAGAGCAGGTCGTTGACGAGGTGAAGCAGCCGGTCCGCGTTGCGATCGACGATGCTCAGATATCCGCGCTGCTCCTCCGAGAGGTTGTGGTCGTCGAGAACGAGCTCCAGGTAGCCCATGATCGAGGTCAATGGAGTTCGGAGGTCGTGCGAGATGAGTGCGACGAATTCGTCCTTGAGCCGGTCCGCCTCCACGAGCTGCTCGTTCTTCAGCGCGAGCTCCTTGTGCGCGGACTCGGCCTCGGCGCGGGCGGATCGCTCGGAGCGACGATGGCGGTCGAGCGACCGGATCATTCCCGACAGGCGCAGCAGCACGAGCGCGGAGAGAACGGCCGAACCGATTGCGAGAGCCAGCGCATCGACCTCGCGCTCCACGAAACGCTCGATCACAAGGATGATCGGAACGGTCGCGACTGCGACGGCGAGCACGAGCAGTCGAACGTTCGTCAGGCGCTGGCCGCGAGCGGCCTGTCGTCGCGAGAGGTCGCGCATCGACGGATGCAGAGCGGCAACGCCCCACAGGACGTAGGAGAGGAGCCACCCGGCGTCGAGCCACGACGTCCCGGGGAAGCTCCCAGGTGAGATGCCGTAGATCTCGTCAACGACAACGAGCAACAAGATGCTCGCCGTCAGGTAGCGATACGAGACCGTGCGCCACGCCGGTGTCAGCGCGAGGAACACGAGCGCCGCGAGCAGCAAGACGTCCATGGCGGGATACGAGAGAGCCACGACGTTTGCGACCCAGTCGCTCGAGCCCGCGATGAGGGGGTGCATGACGAAGATCCACTGGCAGATCGCGAACGCAACCGTCAACAGAGTGGCGTCGATCATCCCGACGCGGCGGTCGCCCGGCCGCACGCGCAAGACGAGCAGCACGAGCCCTAAGGTCAAGAACGGGTAGCCGGCGAGATAGAAGACGTCTGCGATCGACGGAATCGGCGGGTCACGGTGCCAGGCCCACGCGTAGAGGTTGAAGAGGACGTCACCGGCCGCGAAGGCGAAGAGACCGGCGGCGAACAGGTACCAGGCCACAGGGAGGGATGGCCGATTGATGCGCGTGCCTGCGACCACCGCTGCGGCCGCGGACAGACCGATCACGTCATAGAGGATCGCCTGGGCAAGGCTGTCCCACGGGAGCAGGAAGTAGAGCCCGGTGGCGGTGATGCCCGCGACGAGGTAGACCCGCGCGAGCGGCATGGTTCGGAGGCCGGCGGCTGTCATGTCCCTCTCTGATGCCTATCGGCAACATGGACCGAGCGGATTAGCGGGTGTCGTTGTAGATCAGGTTCGTGACGGCGCTCGTGTTGCCTGCTGCGTCCGTCGCGGTGACGGCGTAGGTGACGCTGGTCGGAGGGTTCGGCTTGCCGTTCACGGTTGCGACCGTGGCGCTATAGGCACCGGAGCCGTTGGCGGTCGCCGAGTAGTTCGCGGTGGGCAGAGGGGCACTCTTGGCGAGGGCGATGGAGGAGTTCGCCTCAGCCGTTCCGGAGATGACGTCGGCCGTGTTGTTGTTGTCCGTGTAGTTGGCCGTCGGAGCTGCAGGCGCAACGGTGTCCTTCGTGATGGTGACGTTCCGCGCGACCGAGACGTTCCCGGCCAGGTCGGTGGAGATCACCGTGAACGTCAGGCCGCCGTCACTCCTGCCGAGGAGGTTGAGCCCGTTGAACGTGACAGTCCCGGCTCCGGCCGATCCCGCATGCGTCTGCGTGCCCCCACCCGGAAGGGTGAGCTGCACCACGTCCGACGTGAGCGAACCCGCGGGGAGGGCGACGTTGAGGTTGATGCTGGAAGCGTTCGCAGCGTTGATGTATGCGCTGCCTGCTCCGCCGCCGTTGGCGAGCGTGATCGACGTCGCCTGGCCGGGGGCCGTTGCGTCGGCGGTGACGTTGACCGTCGTGCTGTCGACACTGTCGAGCACCGGCGTGCCGCTCGAGACCGCGTGGATCTTGTACGTGTACGCCGTGCCGTCGACGGTCGCGGTGTCGCTGTAGGTGAGCGCGGCCTGCGGGGTCGCGGTGAGCTTGGTGAAAGCACCGCCGCTGGAGCGGTACACGTCGTAGCCGGCAAGATTCGTCGTGGTCGACGAGGCTGGCCAGGAGAGGTCGATCCGACCGGCGGGCTTCTGGGTTCCCGTCGGTGCGCCGGGTGCTTCCGGCGCCTCGTCGACGTGGAACGAGTAGTCGCGGTACAGCCAACTCAGGCCGGCGAGGCCGAGCCGTAGGCTTCCCGAACCGCGCCCGGCGACCGTCGTCGATGTCGTGACGCTGAGGGTCGTCGAGGCGCCGGCAGCGAGCGTGACCGAAGTCGATCCGCTCGAGGCGAAGACCGCGGCGGCAACCTGTGGAACCGAGGAGAGACTGAGCGTCGCGGTTCTGCTCGCGCCGCTCACGTTCGTGATGCGAAAGACGCTCGAGAAGGTTCTGGCCGACGGCACCGTGCCGAGATCGATCGAAAGAGCGTCGACGTTGCCACCTGCCACGGCGTTCGACGTCCCGGGCTGGACGTCGCTTCCCGGTGACACGGAGAAGTAGTTCCTCAGCGCATCCGCGGTGACGCCGTTCGCAGGCACAGCCGTCGACGCCGTGAAGGCGGCGGAGCTCAGGTGCGTGAAAAGCCCCGCGGAGGCGAGGCAGAGACACGCGATGACGGTCAGCTTGCGCATCGGACTAGGCACCGACGGGCGCCGTCGTCTCCTTTCGCCAGATCCGCCCGAGCGCTCCGACCAGAAGGAGGATGGAAGCGACGAGGATCAAGCCGCTGCGCACCTCGCGCGTGTGGGCGTAGTAGAGGACGTAGCCGGCGACCGGAACGCTGAACGACACACGACCGACCTGCGAGCCCAACTTGATCGCCCAGGGATCGCGTGCCGGATTGGCGTCGCCCTTCGTGCGATAGGCGAGCCCGTGCGGCGTGTCGACGACCTCGACCACACGGTGGGTGACGAACCGGCCGCGCACGTAGGGATCGGAGAACGTGATCACGTCACCGACACGCACGTCACGTGCAGGAATCACGCGGTCGAGCGCCAGGCCGCCGACGGGGATCGTCGGCCGCATCGAGCCCGAGTAGACGGCAACCGGCTTGTACCCGCCGACCGTCAACGCTGCGTAGGCGACGGCGAAGATGACGGCCGCCCCCGAAAGGAGGCCGACCGTCACCTTGCTCGCCGTCTTGATGAAACGCCGCATTCGTTCGTCCTACGCCTGCACCGCAGACCAGGTGAACGTGGTGCTGGCGGACAGGCCCTGGAGGACGTTGTCGCCGGCGTCGGTCCCGGTCGAGGGGAAGCTGACGTGGAAGTAGAAGGTGTGCGAGTCGCCGCTGGCGGCGAACGTGCCCAGCGAGGCCGAGCTGAAGCCGCCCAGCGAGCCGTCGTAGAGCGCGCTGCCGCCGTCGACGTCCTTGTACACCTTCAGGTTGAGCTGGCTCGTGAGAGCCGCACTACCGGAGCTCGAGCCGGCGAGCGAGTAGGCACCGGCAAGAGTCCCGGAGTTCGTGATCGTGACCGAGCCGGTGACCGAGTCGCCGATCTTCATCGCGGAGGCGTTGAAGATCGCGCCGGACCCCGTGCGGGTCATCGTGAGCTGGCCCGATGCGAAGGCGTTGGACGCAATCGAGGTCGGGGTCGCAGTGAAGTTGGCGAAGGTACCTCCCACCGCGCCAACGGCAATGACAGAGACGGCCGCCAGGCTGAGGAGGATCTTCGACAGTGGGAGGTTCTTGAACATGTTGCGTGTCGTCCTTTCGGTGGTTGACACGCTCACCATCGGCCCACCAGGAATGGAGACGGGATGCCCTACCGGATGAATCCGGTAGGAGTGGATCCGCGCGAAAGCTGCGCTTTCGCGCGGGAATGGGTACGGCGTTCGGGCGGTCTAGGCTTTTCGCCAGCGGCCGAAGATCAGGCCGCCTAGGGTGAAGCCGAGGCCGAAGGTGCCGATGGCGAAGCCGCCGATCGCGAGGGACTTTCGCCAGGTCGAGAGTCGCTGCCAGCGGCCGAGGGCCTCGCGCTCTTCACTCGTGAGGGTCTCGCCTCGGCGTTGCTTTCGGATCGCGCCGCCCGCCCGGAGACCGAGATAGAGGTCGTCGAAGATCTCGGCAGACTCTTCGGTCACGCGGATCAGACTATAGCCTCCACCGGCCGTGCTCACACGCGTTTTACACCTCTCTGACCTCCATTATGGAGCCGGTGACGACGATGCGATCGAGCATGGGGCACCGGCTCTGATCGAGCGCTTCGAGCCGGAGCTGATCATCGCGAGCGGCGATCTGAGCCACAGGGGACGCGAGGACCAGCTGGCCCGCGCCTCACGTTTTCTCCACAGCCTCGACCGGCCTGTGCTGGCGGTTCCGGGCAATCACGACATCCCGTACACCTTCCCGGCTCGGTTCACCCATTCGTTTCGGGAGTTCGAGCGCCAGTGGGAGACGACCGAGCCGACCTACTCCTCTCCCAACTTGCACGTCGTCGGCCTCAACTCGGTGCGCCCGTGGCGACACCAGTCGGGCGGGATCCGCACGGCGCAACTGGCCCGCGCGGAGGAGCGCCTGAAGGAAGCGCCTGCCGGCGCGTTCCAGATCGTGGTGCTCCACCACCACCTGATCGGTGCGCCCTGGCGCTCACGGAAGAAGCCGGTCGCCCGCCGGAACCACGTTCTCGGCGCACTCGTCGCGGGCGGCGCCGACCTCATCCTCGCAGGACACATCCACCAGGCGGCCGTGAGCGAGCGGCGTGAATTCGAGATCTCGCACGGAGCTGAGCAATCCGTGGTCGTCTCGATCGCGCCCGGCCTCGGCCAGCCGCGCCCGAAACGGCATGGAGAGGCGCGCGGCCTCCACCTCTACGAGATCGAGGACAAATGCCTCCGGATCCAGACGTACGTCTGGCGCGACACGGACTGGGGCCTCACGGCCGAGCGGAGATTCCCGCGCGGCCGTGAGACCCTCGAGCCCCAATCGGCGGCCTAGACCCTCGCGGGGGTACGGCCTCGGCCCGCGTACAGGCGGCCGACGAGTGCAACCAGGATTACCGCGACGATGACGCCGATGATGAACGCCAGCCATCCACTCGAGATGAGCGCCGCGACGAGCAGGGAGACGATGCCGATCGCAATGGTCAGCAGCCAGCCCATGGGGTCAGACCCCGGATGGAAAAGCCGACCAAGCGCACCGACGATCGCTCCCACGATGATGAACCAGATGAAGTGCATGGGCAGTGGATTCCCTCCCGGCGAAGGAGGAAACCTCAGGTTCCTCTAGGTTCGGCTGAGGACTTCCGCCCTCTTGGCCTCGAACTCCTCGTCGGTGAGGATTCCCGCCTTGTGGAGGTCGCTGAGCTTGCTGAGGTTGGACTCTGCGTCGTTGGCGGCCTGGGTGTGCTGCGCCTGCCGCATGAGGTCCTCCATCTTCTGCCGGCGCTCAGTGAAGCGGTCGATGCCGATCCCCTTGTCGGGAAACTTCAGGGCGTCCGGACCGGTGAGCGGCCGCTTCTGCACGAAGCGCCGATAGGCAACCACGAGCAGAACCGCGCCGAGGAACGACAAGAGGCCGATTGCCTGGGTTCCGCGCCCCCAGATCCCGATCGCGAGCGCCCCTCCCGCCGCTGAACCGGCGAGCCCGATCGCGACTGTGAGCCAGACAGGCATCGGGTCGGGCCCGGGCACGGCCAGACGGGCGAGCCCGCCGGTGATGAAGCCGAAGACCATGATCATGACGATCGAGGCGAGCATCGGCGGGAGACTAGGCCGCCGTCGCCGCTGCAGCGAGCAACTCGCGCCGCAGGTCCTTGATCTCGTCGCGAAGCTTCGCGGCGTACTCGAACCGGAGCTCTTCGGCCGCGGTGTACATCTCTTCCTCGAGCTCGATGATGAGCCTCTCGAGCTCGCTCGGCGCCATACCCTCGACGTCCTTACGCCCGCGACGGCGCTTCGACTTCGGGACGGTCGGCGAATCGAGCGCAAGGAGCTCCGCGATGTCGGACACGCCCTTGACGATCGTTTCCGGCGTGATCCCGTGCTCCTCGTTGTAGGCGATCTGGATCGACCGGCGCCGGTTCGTCTCTCCCACAGCGTCCTGGATCGCCTGGGTCATCTTGTCTGCGTAGAGCAGCACCTTTCCGTTGACGTTGCGCGCAGCGCGGCCGATCGTCTGGATCAGCGACGTGCGGCCGCGGAGGAAGCCCTCCTTGTCCGCGTCGAGCACTGCCACGAGCGACACCTCGGGCAGGTCGAGGCCTTCCCGCAACAGGTTCACGCCGACGAGCACGTCATAGTCGCCGAGCCGCAGCTCGCGGATAATCTGGATCCGCTCGAGCGTGTCGATCTCGGAGTGGAGGTACCGAGCCTTCACGCCTGACTCGAGCAGGTAGTCCGTGAGGTCCTCCGACATCTTCTTCGTCAGGGTCGTGACGAGCACGCGCTCACCGACCTCCTCGCGGCGGCGGATCTCGTTCAGCAGGTCGTCGATCTGATTCTTCGTCGCGCGCAGCTCGACCTCGGGATCGACGATCCCGGTCGGACGGATCAGCTGCTCGGCGAGCCGCGTCGCATTCCTTTCCTCGAACGGCCCCGGCGTCGCGGAGACGAACACCATCTGTGGCACCTTCTCGAGGAACTCGTCGAACCGCAGCGGCCGGTTGTCGAGCGCCGAAGGGAGCCGGAAGCCGTAATCGACGAGCGTCTGCTTGCGCGACCGGTCGCCCTCGTGCATGCCGCCGATCTGCGGAATCGTCTGGTGCGACTCGTCGACGAAGACGATGAAGTCCTTCGGGAAGTAGTCGAGCAGCGTGAACGGGTGTGTCCCCGGCGCGCGTCCTTCGAGGATGCGCGAGTAGTTCTCGATCCCGTTGCAGAAGCCGAGCTCCTGCATCATCTCGAGGTCGTACTCGGTGCGCTGGCGCAGCCGGTGCGCCTCGAGCATCTTCCCTTCGATCTCCAGCTCCTTCGTGCGCTGCTCGAGCTCGTGACGGATTTCCGACACCGCGCGCTCGATCGTCGGCTTCGAGGTGACGTATTCCGTCGCCGGCCAGATCGCGATGTTGTCGAGCTTCGTGAAGATCTCGCCCGTGAGGGGATCGAAGTGGCTGATCTGCTCCACCTCATCGCCGAAGAACGAGATCCGGTACGCGGTCTCCTGGTTCGCCGGCTGCACCTCGACCACGTCGCCCTTCACGCGGAAGCGCCCGCGCCCGAGCATGGTGTCGTTGCGGACGTACTGCGAGTCGATCAGCTTGCGCAGCATCAGGTCGCGGTCGTGCTCTTCGCCCACCTCGAGGATGATCACCCGGTCGCGCCACTCCTCGGGCGAGCCGAGCCCGTAGATGGCGGAGACCGACGCGACGACGACCACGTCGCGGCGGGTGAAGAGCGCCGACGTCGCCGCGAGCCTGAGCCGCGCGATGTCGTCGTTCTGGGAGGAGTCCTTCTCGATGTAGAGGTCGGCCTGAGGCACGTACGCCTCCGGCTGGTAGTAGTCGTAGTAGGAGACGAAGTACTCGACGGCGTTGTCCGGGAAGAACTCGCGGAACTCGTTGCAGAGCTGCGCGGCAAGCGTCTTGTTGTGCGCGATGATGAGCGCCGGCCGGCCGGCCTTCTCGATCGTCCAGGCCATCGTCGCGGTCTTGCCGGTACCCGTCGCCCCCACGAGCGTCTGCATGCGGTCGCCCGCCTCGAGGCCTTCGACCAGGGTCGCAACCGCCGTCGGCTGGTCGCCGGTCGGGCGATAGGAGGCGTTTGTTTTGAACTCGGCCATTTGGGCCAAGGGTAGCTTCCATGGCCGTCAGAACGAAAAGACCCGAGGTACGTCCGCCGTACGAAGCGTACGCCAGGATCATGGGCGTCTTCGCCGGCGGGCTCGCGGTGGCCGGTGGCGTCGCGCGCCTGCTCGACCGCGACCCGCGCGATCAGACCTGGCTCGATCTGGCGACGCTTTCGATGGCGTCGTTCAAGGCCGCGCGCACGATCGCCCGGGACGATGTCACGAGCTTCATCCGCGAGCCTTTCGTCGAAGGCGACCCGCAGGAGCCCGACCAGGAGCGCCCCGTTCAGACCGGCGACATGGAGCAGGCGATCGGCGAGCTCGTAACCTGCAGCCGCTGCATCGGCACGTGGGCCGCCGCCGGGCTCGCAACCGCGCAGATCCTCACGCCGCGCTTCGGGCGCATGCTGACCTGGACGCTCGCCGGGGCAGGCATCAACGATTTCCTGCAGGCAGGGTTCACCGCGCTCACGCGCAAGGCCAACGACCCCGAAAGCCAGACCTAGCGCGACCACGGCTGCTGGTTCGCGTTCAGCCTCGCCGGCTCGGTGTTGTGGACGGAGGCTCGTGATCAGGCCGCCGTCAAGCGACCCGGCTAACCTTGGGCGAGCCTCCCCGTCTTTACGACTCGTGCGCCTCCGACTCATCTTGCTCATCGCCTGCTTCGCCCTGGCGCTCGCCGCGAGCGCCGGTGCATCGGCGTTCCCCTGGCCGATCAAGCCGTTCAACAAGCAGCATCCGATCCGGGCGAACTTCGGCGATCCGCGCACGCGCTTCCTGAACACGATGCTCACGGACGGCCTGCAGGGGCCTGGCACGTTCCTCTTCCACAACGGCATCGACATCGCAGCCGCCGACGGCACGCCCGTCTATCCCGTCGTCTCGGGGAAGGTCCACTACATCGACGACTCGGCGATTTCCGTTCGCACGAAAGGACGCGGGGTCTTCCAGTACTTCCACATCATCGCCACCGTCCGCAACGGTGAGCAGGTGACCGCAGGCCGCACGATTCTCGGCTACGTCATGCGTGCCTACGACCACGTGCACCTTTCGTGGATCCGAGGGGGCCGTGTCTGGAATCCCCTCGCGCGCAGCGGCATCGCGCCCTACCGCGACCGGACGGTTCCGCAGGTGAGGGCGATCAACGTGCGCCCCTCGGGGTCATTGCTGTCGTTCGACGAGACCGTGTGCGGCATGGTTTCGATCGTGGCCGCGGCCGACGACACGGCGCCGATGCCGGTCCCCGGAGTCTTTGCGAACTTTCCGCTCGCCCCCGCGTTCCTGACCTGGTCACTTGCGAAGGTCGGCGGGAGCACCTATGTACACGATGTCCCCGCGGCCGACTTCCGCACCACGTTGCCGGCTGCGCGCACCTTCTGGAACGTCTACGCGCGCGGCAGCTATCAGAACGCGCCACGCTTCTCGAACCGCCAGTACTTCATGGCGGGCCGGTTCCTCTACAACCTCGCGAACGGCGTCGACACGCGCTCGTATCCCAACGGGCTCTACGAGGTGACGGTGCAGGTCAGCGACATGCGCGGAAACAGCTCCGAGGCCGCCCTCCAGTTCAAGATCGAGAACCACGCCGGCACCGAGACCGGCTGCGCTCAGGCGCCGAGCTCGGAACCGTAGGCCTGGCGGTAGATCCGCTTCAGCTCCTCGACCCGCTTGACGTAGGCGCGCGTCTCTGCGAACTGGATCCCCCTGCCGGCGCGACGCCAGCGGTCGACATTGTCCTGACCGGCGTTGTACGCCGCCAGCGCGTCCTGCTCGTCGCCGTACTTGTTCAGCAGGTGCCGGAGATACCAGGCGCCGTAACGCACGTTGATCTCCGGGTCATAGAGATCCGCGACGCGGAACTTCGATCCACCGGTGTGCAAGGCGATGCCCTCGGCCGTGTCCGGCAAGAGCTGCATCAGACCGATCGCTCCGGAGCTCGACTTCGCGTCGGCTTTGAACTTGGACTCCTGGTAGATGACCGCCGCCAGCAGCGCAGGATCCAGCTGGTAGTTGCGCGCGTGCCCGCGGACGATCTGTCCGTAGGAGAGCGGATACCAGAGTCGCTCCCACCATCCCGGCTTCGCGGACTGCAGAGTCGTGAACGTCACGATCAGGGCACCCGCGAGCACGGCGACGCCGAGCAGCCGTTTCACGCGGCGAGCTTGCTCATCACGCCGGCCACGAAAGCATCGAGCTCCTCGAGAGTGCCGTCGTTCACGTACGCATAGTCGGCGAGCCGCAGCTTCTCGTCGTCCGGGATCAGGCGTTGCTCCCTCATGTCCGTGACCGGCCGTCGTGCGGCGCGCACTTCCGGGGAAGCCGTGATCACCACCACCACGTCGAAGCGACTGTCGCCGCCCGTTTCGTAGAGAAGGGGCACCTCAGTCACCGACACGGCAGGTGGATTCGAACGTTCCGTGAGCTCCTGGCGCCATCTGGAGTGTTGTTGCACCACCTTCGGATGGAGGAGCGCTTCAAGCCATTCGAGCTCCTGCGGATCGTTGAAGACGATGCGCCCGATTGCCTCGCGGTCCGCACCGTCTGGTCCGATCACCTTGGAGCCGAACCGTTCGGCGAGCGCGTCACGGACCTCGGGATCGCTGCTCAGCAGGCGGTGCACGATCTCGTCACTCGACCTCGTCGCGGCACCGTGACGCCCGAAGGCTGCGAGCGCAGCGCTCTTGCCGGCGCCGATTCCGCCGGTGATCGCCACCGCGAGTGGAGGCTTCGAGTTAGTGCTCGTCGGAGACAGGCTCGGCGGGAACGGCTGATTCGTCGGCCGCCGCCGGGTCGATCTCGTCACCGACAGGCGCGGACTCGCGCTCGACGGCGTCGTCGGCCGCCGGCGGTGCATCGAGCTCCGGCTTTGGTGCGTCGAGCTCGGGCGCCAGTGGCGCCGAGGCGGAGTCGCTGAACACGTCCTCCGAGAGATCGAGATGAGGCGTCCCCTCGATCGGCCCCTCCGACTCGTCGCGCCGGTCCGCGTCGACCCGCTTCAGCGAGAGCGACAGCCGGCGGCGCTCCGCATCGACCTCGAGGATCAGCACGGGGACCGTGTCGCCCTGTGAGACGACCTCGCGCGGGTTCTCGACGTGATGCTGCGCGAGCTCTGAAATGTGAACGAGGCCCTCGACGCCGGGAAGGATCTCGACGAAAGCGCCGAACGTGACGACCTTCGTCACCTTGCCCTCGACGACGTCGCCCTCCTTGTGCTGCTCGAGCACCTGCTGCCACGGATCGGACTGCGTCTGCTTGAGGCCGAGCGAGATGCGCTGGCGCTCGCGGTCGATGTCGAGCACCTTCACCTGGACGGTCTGGCCGATCTCGAGCACCTCCGACGGATGGTTGACGTGCGACCACGACAGCTCGGAGATGTGGATCAGCCCATCCATGCCGTCGAGATCGACGAAGGCGCCGAAGTCGACGATGTTGGAAATCTGTCCCTCGACGACGTCGCCCGGGTTGAGCCGGTCGAGGATCGCCTGACGCATCTCCTTGCGCTCGTCCTCGAGGACGGCGCGACGGGAGAGCACGACGTTGTTCCGCGAGCGATTGAGCTCGATCACCTTGCAGCGGAGCTCCTTGCCCATGAACTCGTCGAGGTCCTGCACGCGGCGGATGTCGACGAGCGACGCCGGCAGGAAGCCGCGCACGCCGAGGTCGAGGATGAGACCGCCCTTGACGACCTCGATCACCCGGCCGTTCACCGGCTCGCCGGATTCGGCCGCCTGCTCGATCGCCTTCCAGGCGAGCTCGAACCGGGCGCGCTTCTTCGAGAGGATGAGCCTGCCTTCGGCGTCCTCCTTCGTCATCACGAGCGCGTCGATCTCGTCGCCGACCGAGACCTCGTCGGCCGGGTTCACGGAACGCCGGATCGAAAGCTCGGCGACCGGGATCACACCCTCCGACTTGTAGCCGATGTCGACGAGGACCTCGTCCTTGTCGACCCGGACGACCTGCCCGTGGACGACCTCCCCCTCGTTGATCGTCGGGAAGGTCGACTCGTAGTCCGGGATCAGGTCGCCGTCCGGACCGGTGATCCAGACGCCGTCGCCGGCGATTCGCTGTTCGGTTTGCTCGGTGGCCATGAAACGGCGGTCAGTATAGCCAGGGGGTTTTTTCGGGCGAAAGCTGCGCTTTCGGCCGGGCTCTCGGTTTGCAGGTTTGTGGGCTAGCTCTTGGCTTCGCTCCAGTCGTCGCCCACTCCGATTTCCACTGCCAACGGCGGATCCAGGGGATAAGCCGCGCACATTTCTTCCCGCACAAGCTCCCGCACGGGGCCGACCTCGGCCTCCGGCACTTCCAGGAGGAGCTCGTCGTGGACCTGGAGGACGAGGCGAGCTCCGCGGCCCTCGTCGCGCAGGCGGCGATGAATCGCGATCATCGCCTTCTTGATGATGTCCGCGTTCGAGCCCTGCATGACGAAGTTCACGGCCAGCCGCTCGCCGAGGGAGCGGGTCGCCCTGTTCGACGCGCGGATCTCCGGGGTCGGGCGGCGCCGGCCGAGCAAGCTCGTCGCATAGCCGTCTCGCTTCGCCTGCTCGATCGTCCGCTGGATGAAGTCCTGCACGAGCGGGAAGCGCGCGAGGTACGCGTCGATATACGCCTGTGCCTCGTCGCGCGGAATCTCGAGATTTTCGGAGAGACCGAATGCCGAGATTCCGTAGACGATCCCGAAGTTGATCATCTTCGCGATCGAACGATCGCCGGACGTCAACTCGGACGGGTCCTTGCCGAGCACCTCGACCGCCGTGGCGGTGTGGATGTCGTCGCCGCGCGCGAAGGCCTCACGCAGCTTCGGCTCCCCGGAGACATGCGCGAGGATGCGCAACTCGATCTGCGAGTAGTCGGCGGAGAGGAGCCGCGAACCGGTCTCGGGGACGAACGCGGATCGGATCTCCTTCCCGAGCTCGGTGCGAATCGGGATCGCCTGCAAGTTCGGGTTCGTCGTCGAGAGGCGGCCCGTCGAAGCCACGGTCTGGTTGAACGTCGTGTGCAGGCGCCCGTCGTGTTCGGAGAGGAGCGAGGGCAGCGGCCCGAGATACGTGTTGAGAAGCTTCGAGTACTCGCGCCACTCCTCGATCACCGGCACGATCTCGTGCTCGCCACGGATGCTGCGCAGCACGCGCGTGTCCGTCGAGTAACCCGTCTTGCCCTTCCGGCCCGGCGTCAGCTGGAGCTTCTCGAAGAGGATCCGCGCAACCTGCTGCGTCGAGCCGATCATGAACTCCTCGCCGGCGAGCTCGTAGGCCTTCGCCTCGAGCTCCTCGACGCGGTCCGCGAGGCGCGCGGTGATCTCGCCCATCCGGTACGTGTCGATCTTGACGCCTGCGTCCTCCATCG
>DATMZV010000009.1:0-7226 GCA_035573355.1 Gaiellaceae bacterium
GCAGAGCTCGGCTTGCTCGGCCTCGTCGTCTATGCCGCGCTGCTCGCGGGCGCGAGCCGGCTCCTCTACCTCGTCACGCGCCGCGACCGCGCGCTCGGGATCGCCGCAGGCGCGGTGTTCCTCGCGCTGTTCATTCACTCGCTGTTCTACGCCGGCTTCTTCGAAGACCCGATCGTCTGGGGTGTGATGGCGCTCGCCGGCTGGGCGTACGTCGCGCTGCCTCGCACTCAACGGAGCGCGTCAGTCGCCGACACCGGAGACCGGTCGAACGACGACGGCCCAGGCGAGCGATCGGTTCCCCAGCTGCAGCATCAGGCTCCGCTGGCAGACTAGTTCTGCCGGGTGCGCCGCAGGATCCTTCTCATCGTTCTTCTCGTCGTGCTGCTGATCGTGGGAGCGGGAGCGGCCTACCTACTCAAGTCGCGGGAGCATCCGGGCGGGAAGCTCGACACGAAGCTCAGCGGCGTCTCGCAATCTGTTGCGACCAACGTCACGGTGACGGCGCCGCCGAAGAAGAAGGGCCGCTACCACCTCGTCGACGACAAGCGCTGCTGGGACAACTTCGGCGGTGATCCTGGACGCACGCTCTCGCGACCCGGGATCGACATCGGCCTGCCGCTCCGTCACTTCTGGGTGGTCGGACTGCGCAGCTACATCGAGTATCCGCCCAGTTACTGCGGCGGCATCCTCTACGTCAACTCGTTCGGGGGAAGGACGGTCGCGCTCGACTCCCACAACGGGCACAAGATCTGGGAACGACGAGGCGGCAAGAAACCGTCGACGCCCGCGATCGCCGGGCCGCGCCTGATCGTGACGTCACACGACGGGAACGCGACGGCGTACAACCGCTACAACGGGCAGACGCTCTGGCGCTTGCACGTCAACGCCAGGATCGAGTCGTCGCCCGTCGTGGTCGGGCGGGTGGTCTACTTCGGCGCGACCGACGGCCGGCTCTTTGCCGTCTATGTGCGCACCGGCAACGTGAAGTGGGCGTACGACACCGGCGGGCGCATCAACTCGAGCCCGTCGATCTCCGGCAACCGCATCTTCATCTCGACGTACGCAGGCTCGATCTACGCCCTTCGCGCCAGTGACGGACACAAGCTCTGGGACACGTACCTACGTCGCGACGTCCTGCGCTACGAGAGCTTCTATGCGAGTGCCTCGACCGACGGCAGGCGCGTCTTCACGATCGCCCGGTCGGGGAAGATCTATGCGCTCTCGGCGAGTAGCGGCCGTGTGATCTGGACTGCGCATGTCGGCGGGCTCGGCTACTCGACGCCCGCAATCTCCCAGGGTCGCGTCTTCATCGGCGGCTTCGACGGGTTCTTGCGCGCATTCCGTGCGAGCGACGGCCACCTCCTCTGGCGGCGTCATCTGGGCGGACGCATCCTCGGCGGTTCGTTCGTCGCCGGGAACCTCGTCTTCACCTCGACGCTCGCGGAGCACACGTTCGCCATGCGTGTCACCGATGGCAAGATCCTTTGGCAGCTCCCCATCGGCAAGTATTCGCCGGGAATCGTCACGGAGCGCCACTACTTCTTCACGCTGAACGGCCTCGTGATGGCGTGGCACGCGCGCCGCAGTCCGCAGATCCTCGCCGAGCACCGCCGAAAGAAGTCAGCGCAGGGGCGGGTGACGACGGCGCCAAAGCGGGGAGCGCCTTAGGCCGAAGCTCGCCGCGCGCCACGCCGCTGCACGTGTGTTGTACGAGGCGCGCCGCAGCCTGCCCCTTGGATCCGGCCGCTCGTGCGACTCGTAGCCGAGCTCTTCGAGAAGGTCTCCGGCGACCTGCTCGAATGCCCCGACGTCCTCCGGGGACATCTGCAGGCGCCAGTCGCGCAGGCCCGCGGTGGGAGGACGGTTGAGGCTCTGCTGGTGCGGCTTCGCCGAGCTGCCCTCGACGTTCCCCACGTAGTCCACCATCGCCGGCTCGTACGGCAGGAGGGCGAACGTCGAGATCCGTCGCAGCACCGTCTCGACGTCCTGGACGAGCTCCTCGTAGCGAACCTCGAGATAACGCGAGCCGCCGACTCGCCAGCCGAGCCTGCGCGCCGCCTTGACCTCGGCTCGCCACTGACAGGCGAACTCGGCAACGCTCTCGGGCTGCATCCAGGTCTCCGTCATCACACCCTTCGGCATCGAGAGAAACGACGTGGCCGCGTCGCGGCCGTCGCGGATCAGATGCACGAACAGCGCATCCGGAAACAGCCGTTCGAGCAGGTGCAGGTTCTGCATGTACATCGGCGTCTTGTCGCCCCAGCGCTGCTTGCCACGCTCCTCCGCGTACACGGCGTACACCGTGGCGATCGCGGCTCCGATCGGCATGTCCGTGCGGAGCCTTGTACGCACCTTGTCGAGCGGCACGTTCCACTCCGTGAGCGTGTCGATGCGGCGAAGGTCGTCGACGAACGCATCGGGATCGACGCGACGGAGATGCCGGTCGGCGAGTTGCGGGACGAAATACGACTCGTCCGGGACGGCGAGCTCGGAGTGACGGTCGAGCATGACGCGCAGCAGCGTCGTGCCCGAGCGGCGGACGCCGAGGACGAGGACCGGCGGCCCGCCGGGCGTCACGGTAACTGCACAGGTGCCGAACGGTTTCCGGCGAGGTCCTGCGCCACGAGCAGCAGCTGATGACGTTTCGGCTTGACCACACGCCCGTTGATGCGCCCGTACCAGGTCAAGCGACCGTGCCGGCGCGTCCCGTACGTGAAGACCGCCCGGTGTCTGTTGACGATCAGGATGCCGTGCCCCGGTTCGGAGAGCGTGTAGGAGATCTTCAGCTTCCGGCCGTTGCTTCGGAGATGGGTCGCGGTAATCGTCGGCCTCATCGTGTCGACGCGGATCGGGTTCGGCAGGTCGATCGTGCGCCCGACACGCTCGAGCTTGACGAGCGGCAGATAGACGCCGTCGGGCACGAGCTCACCGTTGGCGCCGCGCCCGTTCCACCGCACGCGCACGTTCCCGCGCGGGAACGAGCCACGAGCCACCGTCACCTCGCTTGCGCCGACGCGGATCGCGATCGTGAGCCGATCCGCGCGCCGAAGCGAGAAGTCGATGTTCGCGACGGCGGAGTCGCAGCGGCAGACCGGCGAGAAGACCTTGTCGATGCGGGTCTGCGAGATCGGGCTAGGCTCGAGCTTGAGGTGCTGCGTCACCACGAAGGCGGTCGCCGTCACGACGAGCAGCAGCAGAGCCAGGATCGTCGGTGCGTTCCTCTTCATCGGTGCGCGATTGTACGCCGCTGGTGCATCGAAGCCTCGGACGGCCCTAACACAGCAGAATGGGACGACGTTACGACTCGACAGGACACAGGAGGGAGAGGCTGATGCACGCGGTCATCGGACGGGTCACGATCAAGCCTGGCCGGGAGGACGAGACCCTGGCGATGGTTCGCGAAGGGGGTGTAGCGATGCTAGGCGGCATGTCCGGCTCGGCGGGTGGATATTGGGCGCGGGCCGTCGAGGGCGAGCTCGTCCAACACTCCTTTTGGCTCTTCGATACCGAGGAGGACGCACGAGCGGCAGAGGCGACCTTCAACACGCTTCGCGACATGCGGGATGCACCGGCGACGTTCGTGAGTGTCGACGTTTGCGAGGTCCTCGCGCAGGCGTAGCGAGGCAGTCGACGCTTATCGCTACTCAGTAGTTGAGTGGGAACCCGCGCCTGCGTTCGGCAATGTCACCCGACGAGCGCGTGCGAGTGGAAGCTAGGTCAAGCTACGCCCGGTACGCCTGGATCAGCACCTCGGCCACTTCTGGTCGCGAGAACTCCGTCGGCGGAAGCTCGCCTGCTTCCAGCATCTCTCTCACCTTCGTGCCCGAGAGGAAGACATGATCGTCTCCGCCGTGCGGGCAGGTCTTCGCCGAGGCCATGGAGCCGCACGCCTTGCACCAGAACGAGTGCTCGAAGAACATCGGCTCGATGTCGAGCTCGTGCGGCTCGAACTCGTCGAAGATCAGCTGCGCGTCGTAGGTGCCGTAGTAGTCGCCGACACCAGCATGGTCACGGCCGACGATGAAGTGCGAGCAGCCGTAGTTCTTACGGCAGATCGCATGCCAGATCGCCTCGCGCGGACCGGCGTAGCGCATCGCGGCCGGGAAAGCGGACAGCACGACCCGGTCGGACGGGTAGTAGCCGTCGAGCAAGACGCGGTAGCACTCGACCCGCGTCGTGGCGGGCACGTCGTCCGACTTCGTGTCGCCGACCAGTGGATGGATCAGGAGGCCGTCGACCGTCTCGAGGGCCACCTTCGTCAGGTACTCGTGCGCACGGTGGATCGGGTTACGTGTCTGGAAACCGACGACGCGGCGCCAGCCGCGCTCCGCGAACTCGGCTCGCGTCTCGGCCGGGTCCTTTGCCAGCTCGGGGAACGCCGGCTCGGCCCGCTCGAACACCGTGACGCGTCCCGCGAGGTAGAGCGGCTTCTGCTCGTACAGCCGCGCGACACCGGGATGCGCGTCGTCGGTCGTGCGAAATGCCTGCTGAGCCTCCCGCTCTCGGTCGTACTCGTACGTCTCGCCGACGTCGAGCACGGCGATGAGCTTGCCGCTCTCGTCGGCGAGCGCGACACGATCGCCCGACGGCGCCGTCTCGACGGCCAGGCAGACAGGAAGCGCCCACGGCAGACCGCTCGCGAGCCGCATCGTGTCGAGCACGGACTCGTAGTCCTCGTGGCCCATGAAGCCCTCGAGGGGCGACAGCGCACCGCAGGCGATCATGTCCAGGTCGGAGAGCTCGCGCGAGGTCAGCGTCACGACCTCGAGCGTCTCGACGTCGTCAGGCCGTTCACCCGTTCTGTCGACGAGCGTGCCGCCGTGCGGGGCGATCAACTTGGTCTCCGTCGCGACGCTCATACTCGCACCGCTGCGGGGATCAGACCGCGCTCTTCGAGGTGCTGCAGGATGAGCTGCGCGCTCTCTTCCGGCTCGTGCTGCTCCGTGTCGATGCGCACCTCGGGATTGCTCGGCTCCTCGTACGGGTCGTCGACACCGGTGAAGCCCTTGATCTCACCCTTGAAAGCCTTCTCATAGAGACCCTTGACGTCGCGGCGCGCGCACTCCTCGACGGACGTGGCGACGTGCACCTCGACGAACGTGCCCCACTCCTCGACGAGCTCCCGCGCCTTCTGGCGCGTCTCCTCGTACGGCGAGATCGCCGCTGCGATCACCGCGGCGCCGTGTCTGGTCAGGCGCGCGGCTACCCAGCCGATTCTCTCGATGTTCGCGTCACGGTCCTCCTTCGAGAACCCGAGCCCCTTCGACAGGTGCGTGCGCACCGTGTCGCCGTCGAGGTACTCGACGATCGGGCCGCGTTCCTCGATTGCGGGACCGACGAGATGCGCAATGGTCGTCTTGCCCGAGCCCGAAAGCCCGGTGAACCACAGCGTGAACCCGCCGTCTCTGCGCCGCTCCGTTTCAGGATGCTCGTGCGCATAGATGTGCTCAGTCATTCGACTCCTTCACTAGTCGTGTATTGCCGTGGATGCCGCACTCGAGCTTGTCCGAGCCGGCCCAGCGTCCCGCTCGTTCGTCCTCGCCCTCGACGACGGGACGAGTGCACGGGATGCAGCCGATGGACGGATAGCCCGCGTCGTGCAGCGGGTTGTAGGGAATCTCGTTGACGTGGATGTACGCCTGGACGCGCTTGGCGTCCCAGTCGACGACGGGCTGGATCTTCCAGACGCCGTAGCGCTCCGACCATTCGACCCGCTTTGCATCGGCGCGCGTCAGCGCCTGCTCACGGCGGATGCCGGTGATCCATGCGTCGTAGGGAGCCAGCGCACGCTCGAGCGGCTCGACCTTGCGGATGTGGCAGCAGCGGTCAGGGTTGCTCTCCCAGAGGTTCGGCCCTTCCTGGATCGCCTGCTGCGCGACGGTGATCACCTCGGGGCGCTCGAGCCGGAGCCCGTAGCGCTCGACGAGCCGGTCGCGTGTCTCGTAGGTCTCCTTGAAGAAGAGCTGCGTGTCGAGCTCGACGACCGGGACGTCGAGGCCCAGCTCGCCGAAGACCATGTGCACGAGCACGGAGGACTGCCGCTGCCAGGAGCACGTCAGGCACATGCGGTCACCGAACTGCTCATAGGCCCAGAGCAGCGCCTCCTCGGCGGTCATCGCCTCGACGTCAGGAAGCTGGAGCTCCGGCACGGTCGCCAAGAAGCACCTCCTTCAGCGTGTCGCCGCGCAGGCCGCGGCGAAGCGTCTCGAGGGGGATGGCCTCGTCGGGCGGGATGTTGCCGAGGTTCACGGAGGGCCCGAACTGTTTGATGAACCAGACCTGAGCCGCTTTCGTCGGTGCCTCGAAGACGACGTTCACGGGTCCCACGGCCAGCGCGATCTCGCCGATCAGGTCGGTGCGCATGCCGCCCGAGGAATCGAAGATCCCGGCCGTGCCGCCCTCTCGCGCCTCGGTGATCACCTTCCAGGCGCCGGCGTCGAGCTCCTCCTGCAGCCACTGCACCCACTGCTCCGTGCTGTACTCGACCGCTGAGTCCTTCGAGCCCACCTCGGACAGGACGGTGAAGTCGCGGGCGAAGTCGGCGATCAGCTCGAGCTTTCGCTCCCGCGGAATGTCAATCGTCCCGTCGGAGATCTCGACATGCCGGAGCCCGAGGCCCTGCAGCCACGACTTGTACTCGTCGAGCTTGTCCTTGGCGTAGACGACCTCGAAGAACGTCCCGCCGATCACGACAGGCTTGTCGCGCAAGACGTCGAGCTTTCGTCGCAGGTTGCCGGTGACGGCGGCCGTGCCCCAGCCGAGCTTCACGATCGAGATGTGCTCGCCGGCGACCTCGAGAACGTCCTCCCATGCGCGGGGGCCGAGGCCCTTGTCGATCACGTGGGTCAGCCCGTGGTGCGGGGTCAGGCCGAGGTCAAAGTCGCTCATAGAGCTCCTCGAGCTTCGCCTTCGCGCGCTCCTGCACGTCGTGGAAGAGCGAGTTGCCGTGCGAGTCGATCCCGACGGTGAGCGGGCCGAAGTCCTTCACTCGGAACTTCCAGAGGCACTCGGGCATGAGCTCCTCCCACGCGACCTCTTCGATCTCCTCGATCTGCGTCGTCTCGAGTGCGGCGGCGCCGCCGACGATCGCGAAATAGACCATGCCCAATCTCTGCATCGGCTCGATTGCCTCGTCCGGCAGACCGCCTTTGCCGCAGATCGCCCGCACGCCGTACTGCGAGCCGAGCCCCTCCGTGAAGCGGACCATGCGCGCCGAGGTGGTCGTC
>DATMZV010000010.1:0-6037 GCA_035573355.1 Gaiellaceae bacterium
CAGCGGGAAGCAACGCATCCAGCCGATCTGGGCCGAGGACGTCGCTACGTACTTCGCCGACTCGGTCGCGCGCGAGGACGTCACCGGCAAGGTCTTCGAGCTCGGGGGCCCTGACGCGGTCACCTGGAACGAGCTCTGGGGGCGCTTGAAGCGGGCGCTCGGTCTGCGGCGGCCCAGCGTCCACGTTCCCATGGCGTTCATGCGCGTCAACGCCCTCGTGACCGAGCGGCTGCCCGGCGACATTCCGCTCACGCGCGACCTCCTCAAGATGCTCGAGCACGGGGACAACGTGGTCTCGGGCGACGAGGCGGTGCGGGCCTTCGCGCCAACGCTCCTCCCGCTGGACGATCAGCTCCGGCGCGCCGCTTGACCAAGCGGTTCTCTGCCGTCTGACCCGTACGGGAAGCTTCCGCCGGGTCCCTACGTACGGAAGGAGAACCATGAATCTCGGTCTGCGCGCGATCCTGGTCATCGCGGCAGTCGTCTGCTTCATCATCGCGATCTTCAGCGACCTCCATCAGGGCGACTGGATCGCGATCGGGCTGGCGTGCTGGGCAGGCTCGATTCTCGTCGGCGAGATGGGTTGGGATCGCTCCATCGGCACACGGCGCACTACGTAGCGACGAAAGCCGGAAAAGAAAGGGGGCCGCGTAAGCGGCCCCCGATCCGGTTACCAGCGGTGGATTAGTAGAGGCGCTTCCTGCCTCGGCCCGAGAGTTACATGGCCGGGCGGCGCGTAACGCGTCGTCCCCCACGCTGGCTAGGCGATTCCCCGTAGGTCCGGGGACACACCTCTACCCGCTGGTACCTCCACTGCCCGTACTGGAAATCTCCACTCTCGGACCACCTCCTTTCCGCGGTTAGCGCAAATGTATCAGGCGGCGCGGAGGATTACGGAGAGCTCCAGGCCTCGGTCGAGCGGCACCGTCACCGACTCCAGGGAGGGGTCGTTCTGGCGGGCCTGCGAGTACGAGCCGAGGGTCTCCTTGTGCGAGAGGACATTGTCGGCGACGACCAGGGCGCCCGGCTCGAGCTTCTCGCGGGCCGCCTGGAAGAGCTGCTCGTAGTCCTCCTTCTCGGCGTCGAGGAAGACGACGTCGAACACGTCGTCGATTCCGGGAATCGTCTCGGCAGCGTCGCCCTCGATCAACTCGGCCCACTCCTCGAGCCCCGCCTCCGCGATGTTGGCCCGCCAGGCTTCGACCTTCGCCGGGTCGTGCTCGAGCGAGAGCACGCGTCCGCCGAGGGACCGCACGCCCGCGGCGAGCCAGATCGTCGAGTAGCCGCGCGAGCCGCCGACCTCCAGCACCTCGCAGTCCAACTGCGGCGCGACGAGTGCGAAGAGGAACTGCCCGGTCGTCCGCGCGACGGCTCGTGAGCGTTCGGCCGCCGGCAAGCCGCGCTCGCGTTCGGCCGCGTCCTCGGCCTCCAGCCGCTGCAGGACGCTCCGCACGCGCTCGTCGAGCATCAGCCGACCCTGGCGTCGATGTCTCGCTGGACCGCGGCCCGCACGTAGCAGGCGGCGATGTGGTCGTTGACGACGCCGCAGGCCTGCATCGCCGCGTACACGGTCGTGGGGCCGACGAACCGGAATCCGTTTCGCTTCAGCTCCTTCGAGAGCGCGACCGACTCGGGGGTCGTCGCCGGAAGGTCCCGCAGGGTCTTGGGAGGACGCTTCGCTTTTGCGCGGTGGGCCCAAACGACCTCGTCGAGCGACGTTCCCGCTTCGCGGAGAGCGAGCGTTCCGCGGGCGTTGGCGATCGCCGCTTCGATCTTCCCGCGGTGGCGCACGATGCCTGCATCCTTCAGCAGCCGTTCGACGTCGCGCTTGCCGAAGCGCGCGACGCGCTCGGGCTCGAAGTCGGCGAACGCCGCCCGGAAGTTCTCCCGTTTGCGGAGGATCGTCAGCCAGGACAGCCCGGACTGAAAGCCTTCGAGGCAGAACCGTTCGAGCAGTCCCCGTTCGTCGGTGACGGGCCGGCCCCATTCGTCATCGTGGTACGAGTTGTACAGCGGGTCGCTCGACGTCCAGCAACGGGTCGGCTCAGACAAGCTTGACCTTGATCATCCCGTCGTCGACCCGGACGGGGAACGTCGCGACGGGCTCCACCGCCGGCAGGCTCAGGGCGCGCCCCGTGCGGATTTCGATGTTCGCGCCGTGTCGAGGGCAGATCGCGACGCCGTCGTCGCAGTCGAAGTCGCCCTCGCAGAGGGGACCGTCGTCGTGCGAGCAGCGGTCCTCGAGTGCGTAGTACTCGCCGTTCAGGTTGTAGACGCCGACGGCGATCGCGCCGGCGTAGACGATCTTGACCGAGCAGGGTGGAAGCTCCTCGACCGGGCAGACATCGAGCTCGGCCACCCGCTACTTGAGGTCGAGGTCGCTGGAGGCCCCGGCCCACTCTTCCGGGAGCGGTGTGCCTTTGGCCTTGTGCAGAGCAAGTTTCAGCGTCGACAGCCCGAGCAGCGCGCACTTGAGCCGGACGGGCGTCAGGGGGATTCCGATCTCGTCGAGCAGCTCCTCGCGCGGAAGCGCGGCCACTGCCGTGGCGCTTCGACCCTGGACCATCTCCATCAGCATCGACGTCGCAGCCTGCGAGATCGCGCAGCCCCGGCCCGAGAACTTCACCTCGTCGATTGTGTCGCCGTCCTCGCCGAAGACGACGAAGATGGAGACCTCGTCGCCGCAGAGCGGGTTCTGACCCTCGGCGTGCGCGTCCGCTCCCTCGAGCTCGCCGTGCCCGCGCGGGTTCTTGTAGTGATCGAGGATCACTTCCCTGTACATCTGGTCGAATTCGCTCATTGACCTAGAAGCTTATGGGTCTTGTGGAGCCCATCGACGAGACGGTCGATCTCCTCGGGGATCGTGTACAGGTAGAAGCTCGCGCGGTTCGTCGCCGCAACGCCCAGCTTCGACATCAGCGGCTGGCAGCAGTGATGGCCCGCGCGGATCGCGACGCCTTCCATGTCGAGGACCTGCGCGACGTCGTGTGGGTGGATTCCTTCGATGTTGAACGAGATGATCCCGGCGCGGCGGTCCGGCGGGGGGCCGTAGCCGACGAAGCCGGGCACGTCCGCGAGGCGCTCGAGCGCATAGACGAGCAGCTCGCGCTCGTGCTCCTCGATCGCGGCGATGCCGACGTCGGTGACGTAGTCCACCGCTGCGCCGAAGCCGACTGCTTCCGCGATCGGCTGTGTGCCAGCCTCGAACTTGTACGGCAGCTGGCCCCAGGTCGTCTCTTCGAGCTTCACCGACCGGATCATGTGGCCGCCGAGGTTGAACGGCGCCATCGACTCGAGCAGCTCGGCTCGTCCCCAGAGAGCGCCGACGCTCGTCGGGCCGCACATCTTGTGCGACGAGAACGCGAGGAAGTCACAGTCGAGCTGCTGGACGTCGATCTCGTGGTGCGGAGCGGCCTGCGCGGCGTCGACGACCATGATCGCGCCCTGCTCGTGCGCCCATGCGGTGAGTCGTTCCACCGGGTTGATCGTTCCCAGCGCGTTCGAGACGAGATTGTTGGCGACCACCTTGATGTTCCCGGTGCGCGCGAGCTCCTCGAGCGAGTCGAGCTTGAGCTCCCCGTGCTCGTCGAGCGGGATCGCCTTGAAGGCTGCGCCGGTCCGCTTGGCGATGTACTGCCACGGCACGAAGTTCGAGTGATGCTCGAGCTCCGTGACGAGGACGACGTCGCCGGGCCCGAGATTGTCGAGGCCCCAGGCGTAGGCGACGAGATTGATGCTCTCGGTTGCGCCGTGGGTGAAGATCAGTTCGCGAGGCTCCGGTGCGTTCACGAGGCGCGCCACCTTCTCGCGCGCGCCTTCGTATTCGGCGGTGGCCACCTCCGAGAGCGTGTAGACGCCTCGATGGACGTTCGCGTACTGGGTCTCGTAGAACGTGCGGAGCTTGTCCAGCACTTGCCGTGGCTTGTGCGAGCTCACGGCAGAGTCGAGGTAGGCAAGCCGCTTGCCCCGGATCTCCTGATCGAAGATCGGGAAATCCGCGCGGAGCTTCTCCGCGTTCAACTTCGTCTGCGCCGTCACGGCCACCCGGTCATCGTACCCGGGGGTTCCTAGCGAAAGCGGACCTCAGCGCGGCCCGCCGCTGCCTTCACGAGGGTCACCCGGAACGAGCCCGGAATCCTGTACGACTCGCCCTTTGCGAGCCAGGGTCGCTTGGCCTTCGTCAGCTTGCGCATCAGCACCGACGATTCCGCGAAGGGCGATGGCACGACGCGATTGTCGATGAACCGGAAGAGCAGTCCTCGGAACGGCTGTGAGCGGTACTCGATCCACCACGATCCCTGTTCCGTGTCGACGATCAGGCTCTGGGCGAGCGCCGATTCCCTCGTCGGCGGCGCGAGGACGTACTGCTTCGCGGCGGTCACGCGCGGCTGGTCGCGAATCCACCCGAGGGTCACCTTCTCGTAGGCGCTGAAATCGAGGTCGCCGCTGCCCATCGGGTCGAACGGGTCTCCCGTCTCGTCGATCCCGCAGACGCCTGCGACGGTGATGCAGTCCGACGCCTGCGCGTGACCGAGCCCGAAGGCGTGTCCGAGCTCGTGGACGACGAGCTGGAGGTTCGGCTGCCGTGTCAGCATCACCTCGTGACCCCACGTCGCTCCGTGGAAGCCGCAATGGCTGTCGGCGATCGCGTAGATGACGTCGTCGTAGTGAGCGGGGTCGAAGCCTGCGCGTCCGGCGGCGACCTTCGCGGGGGCGACGACTCCTTCGAGGCTGCGGTTCGTGGTGCCGCCACAGCCGGGATTGGCGGTGAACGCGGCGAGCCACGGCGTCACGTCGATCTGCAGCTTGACCTTCCCGAAGGACGCATTGTCGAAGTAGTTGGCCGCTTGCCCGGCCGTGCGCTCGACGTCCGCGACCGTGTAGGGCGTCGACCCGGAGGTCGCAAGGACCATGAGCACGCGCTCGTTGCCCTTGACGACGGCGCCGGCCGACTGGACGACAAGCGTCGCGAGCAGGAGTGCCGCCGCGTAGAGCGGGGCGCGAGCCACGCCCGGAGTATGCGCCTAACGGCGGTGGGAAGCTAGCCCTGAGGGATGCGGGCTTCGAGAGCCGCGGCGAGCGATTCCCGAACGGCTTTGAACTCGATGCGGTCCAGGATGTCCTGGAAGAAGCCGCGCACGATCAGCCGCTCCGCATCTCCGCGGGAGAGGCCGCGGGCCATGGCGTAGAAAAGCTCTTCACGGTCGACGCGGCTGACCGTCGCGCCGTGAGTGCAGCGGACGTCGTTCGCGAGGATCTCGAGCCCCGGGATCGGAACGGCGTGCGTCGTCGGCGACAGCATCAGGTTGCGGTTCTCCTGGTACGCATTCGTCTTCTGGGCGCCCTTCTCCACGCGGATCATTCCCCGCCATACCGCAGTGGACGTGTCGCGGAGCGCGCCCTTGAACGCAAAGTCGGACGTCGTGTTCGGCGCGATGTGCTCCTGGAACGTGTCGTAGTCGAGATGCTGGTCACCGTCGGTGAAGTACGCACCGGTGACACGGGAGGTAGCGCCTTCGCCGGCGAGGTCGTTCTGGATGCGAACCTTGCCCTTCTTCGAGCCGAAGCCGCCGGCCACCCAGTCGAGCTCGGCGTCACGGCCGACCTGCGCGTGGTGCGTGGCGAAGTGCCAGGTCTCCTGCGACAGGTTCTGGATCGAGACGTACTCGAACTTCGAGCCCTGCTCGAGGAAGAACTCCTGCGCAGTGTTCGTGTACGAGTGGAGGTCCGGACTCGTGGAGGAGACCTCCTCGACGAGCGTGAAGCGGGCTCCCTCTTCCGCGACGACGAGCAGGCGCCAGAAGAGCGAGCCGCCTTCGGTCGAGTTCGTCACGCGCACGTAGAGCGGCTTCTCGAGCTCGACGCCCTTCGGGACGACGACGAGCAAGCCGTGCTCCCAGACCGCCGCGTTGTGCGCGGCGAACTTCTCGTCCCAGCCGACGAGCGAGTAAAGGCGCTCGTGCTCCTCGGTCAGCGGCGCAAAGGTGATTCCCTCGGGCGCCCGCTCGATCTCGATGCCGGCCTCGGTGATCGTGGC
>DATMZV010000011.1:0-8031 GCA_035573355.1 Gaiellaceae bacterium
TCTCGCTGCTCGGAAACCTCGCCTCGAGCCACCTGCCGGTCTGGCTCCTGATGCTCTGGATGATCGTCCTCGGGACGATTGTCCCGTTCGCACTCGTCGTCGGGGCGCTCCGCCACATCTCGGCCACCAGAGCCGGAATCAGCGCGATGCTCGAGCCCGTGGTCGCCATCGTGGTGGCCTGGGCTTGGCTCGGAGAGTCCCTGGCGCCGGTCCAGCTGTCCGGAGCCGTTCTTACCCTGATCGGGATCGGGCTCGCCCAGACCGCCCGGTGAAAAGCCGCTCTAAGCGAATTCGATGTACCCCTTTTGGGGGAGGCGACCCCCGAAAGACCGCTCTGTAGACTCCCGCGATGCTGATTCAGAGAAAGATTCTCGTAGCTTTTCTCGCACTTTCCGCCTTCCTGGGCTCGGCAGCGGGGGCCGGTGCCCGAGGCCTGTCCAGCCCGGAGGCCTCACTGCTCCAGACCATGAACGCGGTCCGGACGAGCCGGGGGCTGCCCCCGCTTCGCCTGGACGTCCGCCTCCTTCGGGCCGCCCGCGGCCATTCGGCGGACATGATGCACCGTCAGTACTTCGCCCACGGGGCGGTCGCCGCCCGGGTTCTCGCCCAGCGCGCCCGCGGCCCGGTCTACGGCGAGGACCTCGCGTGGGGCACGAGTGTCACCGCCCAGTGGGTCGTGGACAAGTGGCTTGCAAGTCCGAGGCACCGCGCCGTCATGCTCCGCCGCGGCTTTCGCCGGATCGGAATCGGCATCGCCTACGGGACGTTCGCCGGGCACGGTGGTGCTGCGGTCGTGACGGCCGACTTCGCCGGCCGCTAGGGAGAACCTGAAGCTCAAGCGCGGAGGTCTCTCTCGAAGGGGCCTCCTGGCGCTACTCGGATTCCATCAGCGTGCGCAGCTCTGACAGTTTCTCGGCGCGGAGATCGTCGCGCTCACCACGATCCAGACGGTCGAGCAGCGACTGCACGAGCGGGGCGAGCTCGAGCGGGTTGAAAGGCTTCGTGACGTAATCGACCCCGCCGATGTCGAGGCCGCGGGCACGATCGCGGAACTCGGCGCGAGCCGTGAGGAAGATGATCGGGATCCCGATCGTGCGCTCGTCTTCGAGCAATTGCTCGGCGACGCGCCACCCGTCGAGGCCGGGCATCATCACGTCGAGGAGGATCACGTCGGGGCCTTCGTCACGTGCCTTCTCGACGCCCGACGGCCCGTCGGCAGCCTCGATCACGGCCATGCCCTCCGCCTCGAGGTTCACGCGGCAGAGCAGGCGGATCGGCGCCTCGTCGTCGATTACGAGCACTTTGGTCATCTGGAGCCCTCTCGCTGGTCGTCGCCGCTATACCCCGACATTCGCGTCCTTACTCCCGCGCCGCCGGCAGTTCGAACGAGAAGCTCGACCCTTCGCCTTCGGTGGAGTCCACCCAGATGCGTCCGCCCATCGCCAGCACGAGCTCTTTCGCGATGAAGAGACCGAGCCCCGTGCCCGCGGCGCCGTCCCGCGCGGCCGACTCGGCGCGGTAGAACTTCCGGAAGATCCGGTCACGCTCGGCGGAGGGAATCCCGATTCCCTCATCCACGACTCGCACCTCCACCCGGTCGGCGTTTCGGCGAGCCCCGACGGTGACCGTCCCGCCGTCGGGCGAGTACCTCAGCGCGTTCTCGACGAGGATGTTGAACACCTGGCGCACCTTGTCGGGATCCGCCTCGGCAGCCAGGGGCTCCTCCGGAAGGTCGACCTCGAAGCGGTGTCCGTTCATCGCACCGCTCTCCTCCACGCTTGCAACCAGCTCGGAGACCACCGAGCCGAGGTCGATACGACCGCGCTCGACCTGCAGGTCACCGGCATCCAGGCGCGCGATGTTGAGTAGCTGGTCGACGATCTCCGTGAGCCGTTCCGATTCGGAAGCGATGTAACCGAGGAAGATCCGGCGTTCTTCATCACCGAAAGGAACGTCCTGTCGCAAGAGAGTCTCAGCGAACCCGTAGATCGACGTGAGCGGCGTGCGCAACTCGTGTGAGACCGCCGCAACGAAATCCGACTTGACGTGCTCGACCATCCGGTCCGCGGAGATGTCGCGGAACGCGAAGATCCGGCCCGCGACCGCGCCGAGCGGATCGCGCATCACCGCCTCGCTCAACGACAGCCAGACTTCGTCGCCGCCGCGCGAGAGCGACACAAGCCGCTGTCCCGAGGTGCGCGTCTCCTCGTCCGGCGACTCGAGCTCGCGCTGCAGCACCTGCATCGTGGTGTGACCGATTGCCTCGGTCTGCGGTACGCCGGTGATCTCCTCGGCGGCGGCGTTCCACAGCACGACGCAGCCGTCGCGGTCGACGGCGACGATCCCGTCCGCAATGTTCGCCAGGATGGCGACGCTTCGTTCCTTCTCGAGCGAGACGCTGGAATAGAGCTCTGCGTTCGCTAGCGCAGCCGACGTGTTTCCTGCCAGGGCGAGCAGGGCTTCGATCTCTTCCGGGCGCCAGTCGCGTGGTCGCCACGCGTAGACGGACAGTACGCCGGCAAGCGTTCCCTTCGGACCGGAGAGCGGCACGCCCAGGTACGCCGCGTAGCCGGCGCTGAGAATCTCGTCGGTTCCCCCAACGCGGGCCTCGGCTGCGAGGTCGTCGAGCGCGAGCGGCGAGCGGGACTGGAAGACGTCGCCGGAGAGGCCCGCCGTTGCAGCCGCACGGGTGCCGATTGCCTCTTCGGCGCCCTTGCCCGAGGCAGCGCTGATCACCAGCTCGTCCTCCTCGAGTATCCGCACGGCACAGGCATCTGCCCCGAGCAGCGCCGGCGCCTGCTGCACAACCTCTTCGAGGACGGCAGCCGGGTCCAGCTCGGTGGCGAGAGCGCCGCCGGTGCGCGCGAGCTGCTGCGAGAGCGCCCGGGCCGTGCGCTCTGCTTCGAAGAGCTCGCTCCGCTCCAGCGCCGCGGTCGCGGCATCGCCGAGCTGGCGAGCGAGCTCGAGGTCCTCGTCCGTGAACTCGCGCTCGCCTGCAAAGAAGACGACGACGAGGGCAGAACGTTCGGCGCGCGGGCTCGCCGCCGGGATCGCAAGCAACGCGGCATATCCCACCTCCTGTGCCAATGCCTGCCACGATTGCTCGAAACGGTCGTCGCGCGTGACGTCCGGGGAAGCTAGGACGTGACGGTCGTCGGCGGCTGCCCTCAGGCAGTCCGCGGACTCTGGCAAGCCGTCCTGGAGCGCCTCCGCGAGTTTCGGCGGTAGGCCTGCTCCGGCCGCGAGCTCCATCGTCGCGCCCCGAGGCGTCAGTACGGCTGCGAACGCACCTTTGAGAGCCTCGGCCGCGGCCCGAGCCAGCGTGTCGAGCGTGTCCGTGAGGGAGAGCGACTCGCCGAGGACCGCCGCGATCCGGAACAACGTCGTCTGCTGCAGCAGACGAAGCTCGTTCTCGCGAAGGAGTTGGGCCACACGGACCGACAGACCGATTTCATTCGCGACCGCCTCAGTCAGCGCGATCTCGTCGTCAGTCCACCGTTGTGGCGTCGTTCGGTGGAGCGCCAGAACGCCGATGAGCTCGTCGAAGACGACGATCGGAACGGCGAGTGCAGCGCGCGTACCAATCGCGAGCAGCTTCTCGCGGGCACCGATCGACTGTTCCAGCTCGGGCGCGGTCTCAACATCTCCGACGGCGACTGTCTGGCGCTTTTTGACCGCGAGATTCGAGACCGCAAGCTGGTCCCGATCGTGGATCGCCTCCACGCCCTCGGCTTGCCATTGAGCCGTCGGACTCTCGCCACGAGCGCCGAGCCGGATGAAGCAGCGCTGGACCCGGAGCTCCTTCGCGGTCTCCTCGATCGCGACGCGCAACAACTCGTCGACCGCAAGCTCCGAGCGGACGCGGGCAGAGATCCGCGCGATGAAGCGCTCACGTTCCAGCGCCTCCGCAAGGGCGGCGGAGCTCGAGTCGTCAGAGCTGCTCGCGCGAGCCCCATCCGGCGCCGCAGGCGTTTGCGGGGCCTCGGCGCGCCGCCTGCTCGTGACGACCGGGACAAAGAAAGCCACGGCCAGTCCCACGAGGATCCCGAGGCTCAGCCAGGCCCAGGCGGCCAGCGCTACATAGCCCGCAGCGATGACGAGCAAGGGCACCGCATCGGACCACAGAGCTTGGCTGGCTTGTGACACTGGGCGTCAGATTGTATGGAGCGGCCGAAGGGCAGTCGAGGGGCGCGCGAAACTTCGCTGAGCGGCCCTTTCCCTCGCGTGAGCCGCTTTCCTGCGGATTCCAAAGATGGGCCGTTCGGCCTATTGGAAAGCAGGTTTCGACCCGTTAGCCTCGATTCCACTGGGCGATGCGAACCGCGGTGCGTTCCTGGCCTTGCAGTCGCGGTGAGCACTAGGAGGAGGCCCGTCGCCACCGACCCCCCCGAGCGACGGGCTTCTTCCTGTTCTCGAGAGGTAATACCACCGGTCGAGCGGACGCGCTGCTACCGTGGCCGCCGGTTTGGTTCAGCGCGTTTTCGTTGCGTCACCCCGGGGTTACTGTGCGGGAGTAGAGCGTGCCGTCGAGACGGTGGAACACGCGCTTGCCCTCTACGGAGCGCCCGTCTACGTGCGCAAGCAGATCGTCCACAACGCGCATGTCGTCGACGACCTCGAACGGCGAGGTGCGATCTTCGTCGAGGACGAGACCGATGCCCCGGTCGGGGCGATCCTTGTCCTCTCCGCACACGGCGTGGCGCCCGCGGTGTTCGACCGTGCGGCTGCCAGACGCCAGACGACGATCGACGCAACTTGCCCGCTGGTGACGAAGGTGCACGTGCAGGCGCGCCGCTATGCGGCGGAAGGCAGGCGCATCGTGTTGATCGGCCACGCCGGCCACGAAGAGGTGGTCGGAACGATGGGCGAAGCGCCGGAGGCGATCCTGCTCGTCGAGAACGTCGACGACGCGGAAGCGCTCGACCTTCCCGTCGACACGCCGCTCGCCTACATCACGCAGACGACCCTCTCGGTCGACGAGACGGCGGAAATCATCCAGGTGCTGAAGCGCCGCTTCCCGCAGATCCACGCTCCGCAGCGCGAGGACATCTGCTACGCCACCTCTAACCGTCAGTGGGCCGTCAAGGAAATGCTCGACCAGATCGAACTGCTGCTCGTGATCGGTTCGCGAAACTCGTCCAACTCGAATCGACTCGTCGAGGTTGCCATCGCCGCGGGAGTTGGCGCTTACCTGATCGAGGACGAGACCGGAATCGACGAGCTCTGGCTCGAAGACGTTCAGACGGTCGGACTGACCTCCGGCGCGTCCGCACCGGAACGCCTCGTCGTGCGCGTATGCGACTGGTTCCGTGCGCGTGGGGTGAGTGACATCAGCCCGTTCTCATCGGCCTACGAAGATGTCGTCTTTCGACTGCCCGTCGAGCTGCGTCGCGCAGAGATATCTGCCGCTTGACCGGCTGCAGGAAGCGCGCGAGCCGCGCGGCCTCGGCCTGATCGAGCGAGACAGCGAGCGCGAGCATCGCGCTACCTTCGGACAGACTGCTTAGCGCATCCCTTCTGAAATCGGCTTAGCATCTTCGGATGCGCGAGGTCCCGGAGCGGATCGGGCGGTTGCCGGAGCAGTACTTCACTGCGTTGCTGGCCCGGGTGGCTGCCGCTGCTGCACGGGGAGGCGAGCCGCTCGTCGACCTCGGGCGCGGGAACCCCGAGATCGGGCCGCCGGCTCACGTCGTTCACGCCCTGACCGAGTGCGCCGAGCGCCACGACGTCCACGGCTACGCGCCCTTCGCCGGCCTGCCCGCGCTGAAGGAAGCGATCGCGACGCGCTACGGCGAGCTCTACGACGTGCACCTCGACCCGGCCCGGGAAGTCGCCGTCCTGCCCGGCACGAAGACGGGCTTGATGGAGTTTGCGCTCTGCGCGGTCGAGGACGGCGGCACGATCGTCCTGCCCGATCCGGGGTATCCCGATTACTTCTCCGCCGTCGCACTCGCGGGTGCGAAGGACATGCCGTTCTCCGGCTTCGACGTCGCCGCCGACGCGATGTACCTCAACTTCCCGTCGAATCCCACCGCAGCCGCCGTCCCGGACGGCCTGTTCGAAGAGGCGATCGAATGGGCCGACCGGACGGGCGCGTGGATCCTCCACGACTTCGCCTACGGCGACCTCGTCTTCGACGGTCGGCGCCCGCAGAGCTTTCTCGCGGTCGAGGACGCGAAGCGCGTCGGCATCGAATTGTTCAGCATGTCAAAGACGTACGGGATGGCGGGTTGGAGACTCGGGTTCGCGCTCGGCAACGCAGAGCTCGTTCGCCGCATCGAGTTGCTGCAGGATCACGCGTTCGCCGGGATCTTCCGCCCGGTACAAGAAGCCGGGATCGCAGCGCTCACCGGCCCGCAGAACTCGGTGGAAGAACGTCGCGCGACCTACGAGCGCCGGCGTGACCGTGCGCTGGTCGCCCTCGGGGGAATCGACGCGCGATCCGAGGGAACGTTCTTCGTCTGGTTCCGGCCCCCGAACGGTCTCACGGTCGATCGCCTGCTGATGGAGCATCGCGTCGCGGTCGCGCCGGGCGAAGGCTTCGGCGCGCGCGGTGCAGGCTGGGCGCGTCTCTCACTCGCGGTGCCGGACGAGATTCTGGATCGTGGCCTCGAGCGGCTGCGCGCGGCGTTCGCCTAGGTCTGCTCGATCTGCGCCTCGGAGACCTGTCCCACGACGATCTCGACCGCCAGCGTCTCGTCCTTGATCCGCTCCTCGTACTCCAGCAGGTCCGCATCGGCGTCCGGGAGCACGACTCGAATCCGGTCGGTGAGCGCAAGTCCGGCTTCCTTGCGCATCGTGTTCAGCTGATGGGTGAGGTCGTAGACGCGACCTTCCCTCCGCAGCTCGTCGTCGAGCTCGGTCGACACCGCGACCGTCAGTGAATCCTCTTCGGCGAGCGCCCAGCCCTCGCGCGCTCCGCGTTCGACGAGGATCTCGTCGGCCCCGAACTCGTGGCCGTCGACCCGAACGCCCCCGCCTTCGAGCTGCTCGAACTGGCCTGCCTGCAACGCCGCCCGGACCGCGCCCAGCTCCTTCCCGAGCTTCGGCCCCAACACTGGGAGGTTCGGCTTGACCCGCAGCTCGGTCGCCTCGACCGGCCCGAACTCGACTTCTTTGACGCGCAGCTCTTCGCCGATCTCCGCGGCATGGCCCTTCGCCTTGTCGGCGCCCTGAACGACCATGCGACGCAGCGGCTGGCGCAGCTTCAAGCCGGCTTCTCCGCGCGCCTGGCGTCCGAGCTCCACGATTGAACGCACCTCGGCGACCTCCTCGAGCAGCTGCTCGTCGAATGCGCCGCGCTCGGGCCAGGGCTCGAGGAAGACCGAGTCCGGCTGATCGTCCGTGCGCAGCACGCGCCAGAGGTGATCGGCGAGAAACGGCATCACCGGTGCGATCACCTGGACGCTGCGGCTGAGCGCGTACCAGAGCGCCTGCAGCGCCTCCGCGTCCTCGTTCCAGAAGCGTCGCCGCGAACGGCGGATGTACCAGTTGGACAGATCGTCCACGAAGGCCATGAACGAGCGGGTGACGTCGGGTGTCCAGAAGCGGTCGTACCCGTCCTCCATGTCGGCGACGAGCTTGTCCGTACGCGCGTACAGCCAGCGGTCCAGTGCCTGCGACGTCTGAGTGTTGCCGGGCCGAGGCCGAAACTCCGCGACGTTCGCGTAGTCGACGAAGAACTTGGCCGAGTTCCACAACGTGAGCAGACGGCGCTTGATCTCGCCCGCCGGCGTATAACCGAACTTCACCCCCTGCGTCGGCGTCTGCTCGCAGTACATCCAGCGCATCACGTCGGCGCCCATCCGTGACAGCGCTTCCTCCGCCTCGATCGTGTTCCCACGCGAGCCGTGCATCTCGTGGCCGTGCTCGTCGCGCACGTCTTCGTGACCGAGGACCTGCTGGAAGGGCGCGCGGCCGTCGAGCACGACGGACATGAAGAGGAGCGAGTAGAACCAGAGCCGGATCTGCTCGCGCATCTCCGTGACCCATTGGGCGGGGAACCACTTCTCCCAGTACGCGTGGTCCGGA
>DATMZV010000012.1:0-9317 GCA_035573355.1 Gaiellaceae bacterium
AGTTTCGTCAGGCCGTGCTGGTATCGCTACTTCCTCGAGCTGCCGCCGAAGAAGGCGCCCGAAAACGCTGCCGGCGTCCGCGCGCTGTGCACAGGCCTCTCCGGCGAACAGCGGGTCGGCTGCATCGCCGCCGCAGCGCTCGTCACGTCTCCGGATCCGTTCACCCAGCTACACATCTGCGCGCGGCTTCGGGGTGCGGACAGCGTGAGCTGTCTCTACGGGCTCAATGTCCAGAACCTGGCTCAAACCCGCGGAGCCATGCGGGTCAAGCTGATCGAGGGCTGTTCGAAGCTCAGGGCGAAGGGCCGCATTCCCTGTTACAAGTGGCTCGGGACGGCGCTGGCGGTGGTCACCAACGGCCGCTTCGCAGACCGGGCCTGTCCGTTCATCAGTGCGGCGGGCCGTGCCCCCTGCCTGGCTGGAGCGCGGCGGATGAACGATGCCCTGGTCAGCTTCAGCTAAAGCTTTTAGGCGATAAGACGAAGAAATGGCTAACTTCTCCTAGGTCAAGCCGTCAGAATTGGGGTGAGAGACGCTATGGGGCAGATTGCTTCGATCCTCGATTGCGAGCGCGTACGCGAGTCTGTCTCGGCGTCCGTCGACGGCGAGCTTTCACAGGCAGAGGCCGCAGGAGTCCAGGCACATCTGGCTTCGTGCGAGTCCTGCAGGTTGTTCGCAGCCGGGTCGGGTGAGACAGCGCGCCTACTGCGGACTGCTCCACGCGAGGAGCTCGGCTTCACGATCGCGCTGCCGGCCCGCCGGTACGCACTTGCGCACAAGATGCAGGTCGGAGCAGCCGCCGCCGCGATCGCAGCGACCGTCGGCCTCAGTGCCCTCGTCGGGACGCTCGGATCGGCGCGGACGTCGTCTTCCGACGCGCAGGCGTTCGCGGGTACCTCGGAGCCCATCGCACTTCGCAATCCCGAGGCAGAGCTGAAGATGCTGCAGCGCGCGACCGCGCCCCGTTCCAAGCCCGCATTCCGCGCGCGCCAGGCGCTCTAGCACCTCTCGAGTCCCGATACACTTTCCCTGCGGGGAGCCCTTCGGCTTCCGCCTCATCCTCTTCAAATACGTCGCCAGGAGACCCATGCCCGAACAGAGCGCCCAGAAGCCCGGCCGGATCGTCGAGATCAAGGGCGTCGTGATCGACGTCGTGTTCCCGGAAGGCCTCCCCGAGATCTACACCGCACTCCGGATCGACATCCCGGCGCAGGACGGACAGGAGGCGCGCTCCATCATCGCCGAGGTGCAGCAGCACCTGGGCGACGACCGCGTCCGCGCCGTTGCGATGGACTCGACCGACGGCCTCGCGCGCGGCCTTCAGGTGGAAGACACCGGAGGCCCGATCTCGGTGCCGGTCGGCGACCTGACGCTCGGCCGCATCTGGAACGTGATCGGCGAGCCGGTCGACGAGAAGCCGGATGTCCCGAAGGACACGGAGCGCTGGTCGATTCACCGCGATCCGCCGAAGTTCACGGAGCTCTCGCCGCGGGTCGAAGTGTTCGAGACCGGCCTCAAGGTGATCGACCTGCTGGCCCCGTTCATCACCGGCGGCAAGGTCGGCCTCTTCGGCGGCGCCGGCCTCGGCAAGACGGTGCTGATCCAGGAGTTGATCCACAACGTTGCTCGCGAGCACGGCGGCGTGTCCGTCTTCGCAGGCGTCGGGGAGCGAACGCGCGAGGGCAACGACCTGCTGCTCGAGATGGAAGAGTCGGGCGTGCTCGACCGTGTTGCGCTGGTGTACGGGCAGATGAACGAGCCCCCGGGCGCGCGTCTACGCGTGGGGCTCTCGGCACTGACGATGGCCGAGTTCTTCCGCGACCAGGGGAAGAACGTGCTCCTGTTCATCGACAACATCTTCCGGTTCACGCAGGCGGGCTCGGAGGTGTCGGCGCTCCTCGGCCGCATGCCGAGCGCGGTCGGCTACCAGCCGACGCTCGCGACCGAGATGGGCCAGCTCCAGGAGCGCATCACCTCCACGCAGACCGGCTCGGTCACGTCGGTGCAGGCGATCTACGTTCCGGCCGACGACCTCACCGACCCGGCGCCGGCGAACACGTTCGCGCACCTCGACTCGTCCGTCGTGCTGACCAGAACACTCGTCGAGCAGGGGATCTATCCGGCCGTCGATCCGCTCGACTCCTTCTCGCGCGCTTTGCAGCCGGGGATCATCTCCGACGAGCACTACGACACGGCGACACGGGTCCAGGAGATCCTCCAGCGCTACAAGGACCTGCAGGACATCATCGCCATCCTCGGCATCGACGAGCTGTCCGACGAGGACAAGCTCGTGGTGTCGCGTGCGCGCAAGATCCAGCGCTTCCTCTCGCAGCCGAACTTCGTCGCCGAGCAGTTCACCGGCACCCCGGGCGAGTACGTCAAGCTCGAGGACACGATCAAGGGCTTCAGGGAGATCCTCGAGGGCAAGCACGACGAGCTTCCGGAGCAGGCCTTCTACATGGTCGGGACGATCGACTCCGCCGTGCAGAAGGGACGGGGCATGTCCGGCGACGAGGGCGCGGACCAGAAGGAGAACGGCGAGGCTCCGGAGGACGCCGCCGTCGACGAGCGCGAAGCAGAGCCCGAACCGGCCGGCGTGAGTGGCTGACGAGACCAGGAAATTCGACGTCTCGCTCGTGACGCCGGACGGCCCGGCGTTCGAGGGTGCCGTGGAGATGATCGTCGTCCCCGGCGCCGCGGGTGAGATCGGGGTGCTCGCGCGCCATGCACCGCTAATCGCGACCCTGAAGGCAGGCTCGACGCGCGTCTACCTCGACCGTCAGGCCGACGACGTTCGCGAGTTCGCTACCGGTCCCGGCTTCTTCAAGGTCGAGCAGGACCGCGCGATCGCGCTGGTCGACGACGCAGTCGCGGCGACGGAGATCGACGACGCGCGGGCCCGTGAACAGCTCGAGTCGGCCCAGCGCGAGCTCGAGCTCGTCGAGCGCGGCGAGTCGACCGCGGACCGCTGGCAGCTCGAGCAGCGCATCAAGCACGCCGAGAACCAGCTCGCAGTCTCCGGCCGGGACTAGCTCTCTCGCGCTTCGTGCTGCGGCGCTCGGTGGAGTCACGCCAGCGCTCGGCCTTGATCGTGCCCGGCGAATGGTTGCGGGCATCAGGAGAGACCTGGAAGTCCCGGCAACACAGCGAGATCGTAACGGGTGCGCCTGCTACCCTCAGTCGACCGGAAAGCTTTGAAAGGCAGCTTGGCGACCGGGTTAAAAAACGCCTAAAGAGCCCGTGCGCCCTCGACAGGCGACGTTCTCCTTAGGTCGAAGGAAGGGCACTGGATGCAGGACGCACGCACACGACTCGAAGCCATCCTCCGGGAACGGATCGCCGTGCTCGACGGCTCGTGGGGCGTGCTCATCCAGCGCCAGCTCAGAGGCGAGGAGGCATATCGCGGCGAGCGTTTCAAGGATCACCCGCGTGACGTCGCAGGCGATCCCGATCTGCTCAACCTGACGAGGCCCGAGGTCGTCCTCGGCATCCATCGCGACTATTTCGCCGCGGGCGCCGACATCGCCACGACGAACACCTTCACGGCGACCACGATCGGCCAGGCCGACTATGCGCTCGAGGCGCACGCCTACGAGATGAACGTCGCAGGCGCGCAGCTGGCCCGCCGGGCGGCCGACGAGGTCGGCGGCTTCGTCGCGGGCTCCGTCGGGCCGCTGAACGTGACGCTGTCGCTCTCGCCTCGTGTCGACGAGCCGGCTTATCGGACGCACACGTTCGAGCAGATCCGGGACGCCTACGCAGAGCAGGTTCGCGGGCTCGCCGAAGGTGGCGTCGACTTCCTCCTGATCGAGACGATCTTCGACACGCTGAACGCTAAGGCGGCGATCGCCGCCGCGCTCGACGAGGCGCCGGACCTGCCGCTCTGGATCTCCTTCACCGCGATCGACCGCAGCGGCCGCAACCTGTCCGGCCAGACAGTCGACGCGTTCTGGCTTTCGGTGGAGCACGCGCAGCCGTTCATCGTCGGCGTCAACTGCTCGCTCGGCGCGATGCAGATGAGGCCGTTCGTCGAGGACCTGGCGCGCGTCGCGCCGACCTGGGTGGCGTGCCATCCGAACGCCGGCCTACCGAACGAGATGGGCACGCACGACGAGCAGCCCGCAGACACGAGCAGGTTCCTGCGCGAGTTCGCCCACGACGGGCTGGTGAACGTCGTCGGCGGCTGCTGCGGCACGACTCCCGAGCACGTCAGGGCGATCACGGAGGCAGTCCGGGGTCAGACCCCGAGACATGTCCCGGACCGGGAGCACGTGACGCGACTCAGCGGGCTCGAGCCGTTCCGGATCTTCCCGGACGCCAACTTCGTCATGGTGGGCGAGCGAACGAACGTCACCGGCTCGGCCCGGTTCCGGCGGCTGATCGAAGCCGGCGACTTCCAGGAGGCCGTCGAGGTCGCGCTCGAGCAGGTCCGTGGCGGCGCCAACATCCTCGACGTGAACATGGACGCCGACCTGCTCGATGCGGAGGAGGCGATCACGACCTTTCTCAACCTGGTGGCCACTGAGCCGGATGTCGCGCGCATCCCGATCATGGTCGACAGCTCCAAGTGGAGCGTGCTCCAGGCAGGGCTCAAGTGCCTGCAGGGGAAGGGCGTCGTAAACTCGATCAGCCTCAAGGAGGGAGAGGAGCACTTCCTCGCCCAGGCGCGCGAGATCAAGCATTACGGCGCCGCGGTAATCGTGATGGCCTTCGACGAGAAGGGTCAGGCCGACACCGCGGCGCGCAAGCTCGACATCTGCGAGCGCGCCTACAAGCTCCTGACGGCTGACGGCTGGGAGCCCGAGGACATCATCTTCGACCCGAACGTGCTCGCCGTCGCAACGGGGATCGAGGAGCACGCGGAGTTCGCGAACGCGTTCATCACCGCCATCCCGGAGATCAAGTCGCGCTGCCCCGGCGTGAAGATCTCGGGCGGGATCTCGAACCTCAGTTTCGCCTTTCGTGGCAACGACGCGGTGCGTGAGGCGATGCACGCGGTCTTCCTCTATCACGCGATCAGCGCGGGCCTCGACATGGGCATCGTCAACGCCGGCCAGCTCACCGTCTACGAGGACATCGCGCCGGCACTGCTCGAGCGCGTCGAGGACGTCGTCTTCAATCGTCGCGAAGACGCCACCGAACGCCTCGTCGAGTACGCCTCGACCGTGCAAGGCGGTGCGACCGAGCGGGAGCGGGACCTCTCCTGGCGAGAGGCATCCGTCGAGGAACGCCTTTCCCACGCGCTCGTCCACGGCATCGTGGACTTCATCGAAGAGGACACCGAGGAGGCACGGCAGAAGCTTGCGCGCCCACTTGACGTGATCGAAGGGCCGTTGATGGACGGGATGTCGATCGTCGGCGATCTCTTCGGCTCGGGGAAGATGTTCCTCCCGCAGGTCGTGAAGAGCGCCCGCGCGATGAAGCGCGCCGTCGCCTACCTCGAGCCGTACATGGAGGCGGAGAAGGCGGCCGGCGGTGATGGTGTCCGCTCGGCCCAGGGGAAGATCGTGCTCGCAACCGTCAAGGGCGACGTGCACGACATCGGCAAGAACATCGTCGGCGTCGTTCTGGGCTGCAACAACTACGAGGTGATCGACCTCGGGGTGATGGTCCCAGGTGACCGGATCCTCGACACGGCGCTCGAGGAGGGCTGCGACGTGGTCGGGCTCTCGGGGCTGATCACGCCGTCCCTCGACGAGATGGTGACCGTCGCGAAAGAGATGGAGCGGCGCGGGCTCCAGCTGCCGCTCCTGATCGGCGGCGCCACGACGTCCAAACAGCACACGGCGGTGAAGATCGCGCCCGAGTACGCGCAGCCGACCCTCCACGTCCTCGATGCGTCACGCGTCGTGCGCGTGGTCGCCAGCCTGCTCGACCCTGGGCGGAAAGGCGGCCTCGACGAGGAGAATCGCGAGCTGCAGGAGCAGCTGCGGGAGCTCCATGCCGAGAAGGAGCGGAAGCCGCTGCTGCCGCTCGAGGAAGCGCGCGCGAACAAGGAGCGTGTGCCTTTCGGCGATCTTGCGGAGCCGCCGTTCACCGGCACGAGGTTGGTCGAACCGGATCTGGCCACGCTGCAGGAGTACATCGACTGGCAGTTCTTCTTCCATGCGTGGGAGCTGAAGGGGAAGTACCCGGCAATCCTCGACCAGCCGGCCGCGAGGGAGCTCTTCGACGACGCCCAGGAGCTGCTCGACGAGATCGTGCGCGACGGATCGCTCGTGCCGCGTGGTGTCTACGGGTACTGGCCGGCGCGCGCGGAGGGCGACGACGTCGTCCTCGAGGATGGGACGCGCTTCGCGTTCCTCCGGCAGCAGTCCGCCTACGGTGACTCGAGGCCGAACCGTTCGCTCGCCGATTACGTCTCGCCCGACGGCGACCACGTCGGCGCGTTCGGCGTCGCGATCCACGGCGCCGACCAGCTCGCCGCCCGTTACGAGGCAGAGCACGACGACTACAAGGCGATCATGGTCAAGGCGCTCGCGGACCGTTTCGCCGAGGCCTTCGCCGAGTTTCTGCACCGGCAGGCGCGCCGCGAGTGGTACGAGCCCGACGAGCAGCTATCGAGCGAGGACCTCGCGGCGGAGAAGTTCCGGGGCATCCGGCCGGCGTTCGGGTACCCGGCATGTCCCGACCACACCGAGAAGCGAAAGCTGTTCGACCTCCTCGCGGCGGACCGGGTGGGCCTCGACCTGACGGAGTCGTTCGCGATGACGCCGGCATCGGCGGTGAGCGGGATCTACCTCGCGAGCCCGAGTGCCCGCTACTTCTCGGTCGGCCGGGTCGCCCGCGACCAGGTCGCTGACTACGCCGCCCGGAAGGGCATGAGCATCGAGGAAGCAGAGCGCTGGCTCGCCCCCAACCTCGGATACGAGAACCGGACCCCCGCAGCAGCTCCGCGATAGCCGCCGGCTCGCGAGGAGACGGTTCCAGACCTGGGCCGGCCGGGACCTCGGCTATCCTCGTGAGCGGCTGGCGCCCTCGGAAACGGGCGCCGTCCTGCTTTAGAGCCGTATGAAGACGACGCTGAAGAGAGGCATGGGACGCAGTGCCACCGTGAACGGCAACGGTCGCGCGGTGTACCCGCCCGGGGTTCAAACCACCATGCAGCGTTACCGGCAGCCCGAGCGTCCCGGTCGGGACGCCTGGGGCGTCGTTCGGACCGTCGTGCTCTGGACCGCCCTCGTCGCGGTCATCGTGGCCGGCGGGGTTGCAGGCGCTGCGTACCTCAAGACGCATCAGTTCATCGCGGCGATCAGCCCCAAGACGAAGGTCGACATCGCGGCGGCGAAGCACCTCGACGTGGCGATTCCCGGGCAGCCGACCACGGCACTCGTGATCGGCACCGACCGCAGGAAGGGGAGTCAGGCAGAGCTGACGGGCCGTTCGGACACCCTGATTCTCATCCGAGCCGATCCACAGACCAAGTCGCTCTCGATGCTCTCGTTCCCTCGTGACCTGATCACGACGCTCAAGTGTCCCGGACACCCAGACGCGCGCGACCGGATCAACGCCGCATTCTCGGAGTGCGGGACGCTCGGTGCCGTCGAGACGGTGCGGGCGCTTACGGGGCTCCCGATCAACTATTTCGTCACGGTCAACTTCCGCGGCTTCAACGATCTCGTCAACAACCTCGGCGGGGTCTGGCTCGACATCGACCATCGCTATCTCTGCGATCCGTCCAACTGTCCCGGCGTGTCCAGGATCAACCTGTTCCCGGGCTATCAGAGACTGAATGCGACCAATGCGCTCGCCTACGTGCGGTTCCGCCACTTCGATTCCGACCTGTATCGCAATGCCCGGCAGCAGCTCTTTCTCAAGGCGCTCAAGCAGCAGATCTCGTCGCAGCTGAACCTCGACACCGTGTTCTCGATCATGAATGCCGTCGAGAAGAACGTCGTCGTCGGACGCGGCGGCGGCAAGCCGCTCGATCCGAAGACGCTCAAGGACTACATCTATTTCGCGCACCAGCTCCCGGCAGGGCATGTCTTCCAGACGAAGATCGAAGGGCTGACCGGGACGAACGAGCTTTCTGCGGCACCGGAGAACATCGCTACAGCGGTCACCGACTTCGTGCGGCCGGACATCAACGCGCCGTCGAAGGCGCGTGACGTCACCCTCGGCATCAAGCGGCGTTCGCGTGCACCGCGTCCGCGCGATGTGACGACCACCGTCCTGAACGGGAACGGGATCGCCGGCTCGGCGGCCAACGCCGCCTTTGAGCTCGGCCAGCGCGGCTACAAGATCGTCCTCCCGCCGACCGGGAAGCCGCAGAACGCCCCGACGTTCCAGTACTTCCGCACCACGGTGTACTACGATGCCGCGCAGCCTCGAGCGAAGGCTGCGGCGGCCGCCCTCGCAAACCTCTTTGGCGACGCCGACGTGAAGCCGCTGCCGCCGAACTTCACGACGCTCGCAAACGGGGCGATCGCAACGGTCGTCGTCGGGCAGAACTTCCACGGGACGATCGCCGCGGCGCCGGTCGACAAGACGCCGGTCCGGCAGCCCGCGCTGGTCACGCCGAACGCGGCGATGACCCGGTCCCTGCTCATGCAGGTCCGCAAGCGCGTGCGGTTCCGGCTCCAGGTGCCGCGTCTCGTCGAGAGCTCGTCGCGACTCGAGTTCGACGCACCGATCCGTGTCTACAACATCAGCAAGGGCCACCGGGCGGTCCGGCTGACTTTCCGCATCGGCTCGAACGAGTACTGGGGCATCGAGGAGACGAACTGGAACGACGCGCCCGCGCTCGCCCAACCCAGCTTCATCCACAAGATCCGCGGGCGTGAGTACGCGCTCTACTACTCCGGCGCCCACCTCCACATGGTCGTGCTCCGAAAGGACGGGGCGACGTACTGGGTAATCAACTCGGTTCTCGACGAGCTTTCGAACGAGACCATGCTCGCCATCGCGCGAGGGCTCGCTCCGCTCCCCAAGTAGGCTTCCGGCATGGCGGAATCGCGGACGATCGGCGTCTTCGGGGCGGGCTGGGTGGGGCTCGTGACCGGCGGCTGCTTCGCCGAGCTCGGACACCGGGTGATCGTGCGCGACGTGATGCCGCAGCGGATCGAGGCCCTACGGGCGGGCAACCTCCCCTTCCACGAGCCGGACCTGCCGGAGGTGCTGGAGCGAAACCGCGAGCGCATCACCTACACGCTCGACGCCAGCGATCTGGCAGGCGCAGATGCGATCTTCGTGTGCGTTCAGACCCCGCCGACGTATTCGGGTGACGCCGACCTCTCCTTCGTGTGGTCTGCGCTCGACGACCTGCCGGCGTCGGACGAGCGGCAGATCCTCGTGATGAAGTCGACGGTGCCGGTCGG
>DATMZV010000013.1:0-3134 GCA_035573355.1 Gaiellaceae bacterium
CGCACGTGGCGCGGGACGTCGGGCTCGGGGGCCGGGCCTTCGCCGTCGCGCCGGCGCTGCCACCAGTGGCGGCCGCCAGGGTCGCCCTGCTCTGCGGCCGGAGGGAGCTCCGGCTCGGGCTCTGGCTCCGGTTCGGCCACCGGCCCTGGCTCTGGCTCTGACGACTCCGCGACGAGATCGTCTGGACGTGCCGGCTCGCCGATGATCGTCATCGCGTCCGACGGTTCCTGCGCCTCTTCGAACGCCGTCCAGCCGAGCGAGTCGTGCTCGTCTGTGTCCTCGGCGCGCTGCGCCTCCACCACGGGATGGACGGCGGGGCTCGACGCGCCGGCCGGACGGACGAACGACATCTGCTCGCGCCCTGCGAGCCACTCGATCAGGCAGACGATCGCGAACGCGCCGGCCATCGCAACCAGGATCGCCCACCAGGAAAGCTGGGCGACGCCGAGTGCGACGGCGACCACCACGAGAAACGCAACCTCTCCGCCGATGCGCCAGACGGACGGCGGAACACCCTCCCGCGGAGCTCGCATTCCGTAGCCGTACGACGGAGGCTGCGTCCATGACTGTTGTGTCCAGCCGGCGGCGCGCAGCGAGCGCAGATCGGCGCGCAGCGAAGCGGCGCTGCGGTGGAAAGAATCGACGGCTTCGAGCGTCCGTAGTGCGGCGTCGAGCTGGGCGGCATGGCGGTAGAACGAGTCGAAGGCAGCCCGGACGCTCTCCTGCTCGTAGCCCTGCTCGGCCACGGGGAGATCGTCGACGCGCGGAAGCGGCTCGCGTGCCGGGGTCTGAGGAGTAGGCCAGGCCTCGTGTTCCATTAGCAGGAGATTATGCGTTCAACCAAGGCGCCGACTAGGCGGTGCCGCATAAAGGCTGTGCGGGCTAGCCCGCGGCTTCCGCACTTCTGAGACCCCGTACGGCCCAGGCGCCGAAGCCGAGGGCCAGCCCAAAGCCGATCGCGAACGCCGCCAGCGCCAGCTCGGGCTCCCCGGAGATGAAGCCCCGGCCGGCCTCGAGGAGCGGCGTGATCGGGTTCACTGATGCAACGCCGTGGATCCACCCCTTCAAGAGGCCGAGCGGCACGTAGACCGGCGCGAAGAAGAGAAGGAGGAATACGGGCATCTGCATCACCGGTGCGGCTTGCTGCGTACGCAAGCGCATCGCAACGCCCGCCGCCCACAACGCTCCCGCGAGGTTGAGCAGCAACGCGAGCGTGTAGAGGCCGAGCAGATCCACACCGTTCCCTCCGATGTTCATCTGCGCCAGCAATGCGACAACGGTGACGACGCTCGCGACGGTGAGCCAACGGACGAGCGCGGAGAACAAGTAGCCGAGCAGGATCCCACTGCGGTTCGGCGCGGCGAGCATGAGGCGCCGCATGAAGCCGCTCTCGAAGTCGCGTGCGATACCGAAGCCCGTGAACACGCCCGCAAACGCGGCGGACTGCAGCAGGACGAACACGAACTGGAAGGCTGTGTAGCCCGTCGGGAAGTCGAAGCCCGGCACCTGTGAGATGCGCGACAGGCCGCCCACGAATGCCGTGAAGAAGAAGAGCGGAAACGCGAGCGACGGGAGCAGGAACGCCGGGTTCGTGAAGAACATGTGCAGCACGCGCCACGACACGCCGCGTGCGACGGCGAGTGTGTCCTTCATGTTCGCTCCAACCGTCGATAGAGCGCGTGCGCCGAGAGCGCGAACCCGACCAGGCTGAGCGCGCCTGCCGCCGCGAAGCCGAGTGCGAGCGCTTCCCAGTTCCAGCCCTCGATCACGAGCGAGCGCACCGCTTCGACGAGGTACGACACCGGATTGACCGTCGCGACCCAGCGGAACCAGTCCGCCTGGATCAGGTTGCGCGGCATGTTCATCGACGAGAGAAACAGAAACACGAAGAAGACGGGAAAGAGCCCCTGCACCGCCTCCGTGGAACCGGTTCGCAACGCCGCCCAGCTACCGAGCGCCGCGAAACCGAGTGCGATCACTATCTCGAGCACGAGCAACATGAACGCACCGCCGACACCACTGGCCAGCCGCACCCCGAACGCATAGCCGACCGCGAGGTAGAAGACAGCCTGGATCACGGCGATCGTCATCAACCCGCCGAGCTGGCCGAGCAGCAGGACGATGCCGCGCACCGGCGTCAGCGCGAGCCGATTCAGGAAACCGGTCTGGATGTCGCGTGCGAACTCGACGTTCGCATTGATCGTCGCGAGCAGCGCGCCCTGCACGAACGGAACTGCGAGCGCGAAGGCGAGGAACGAGTCGGTAGGGAACCCGGGCAGGCGAGTTGCCGATTGGAGGCCGCCGGAGTTCACGGCCAGAAGCAGCATCGGAAAGACCAGCGGGAAGACGACGTTCGCCGGCTGGCGTGCTGTTCGGACCACGGCGCGGTGCCCGAGAGCGGCGGTTTGCAGCAGAGCGACGTTCAAACTTGCGCCGGCTCGGCTTCCAGTTCCTGCCGCTGCTCCTCTTCGTCGCCCGAGCCTTCCAGGTGGCGACCCGTCTTGGCCAGGAAGACGTCGTCGAGCGTCGGCTCGTGGATCTGCAGCTGCGACAGGACCACACCGTCGGCATCCAGGGCACGCACGATCTCGGTCAGGTTGCCGTTCGCCGACGACAACTGCACCGCGACACTGCCAGGCCCGTAGCCGGTCGTCTGCTCGCCGAAGCGCTCGAGGACGGACGCGACGGCTTCGCGCTGAGCGGGGTCGGCGGGCACCGCCTCGACCGTCGACGACGAGATCTCGGACTTCAGTTTCTCCGGCGTCCCCTCGGCGACGATCGTGCCGTGGTCGATGATCCCGACGCGGTCGGCGAGGACGTCCGCTTCCTCCAGGTATTGCGTCGTCAGGAAGACGGTCACGCCCTCCTCCTTCGCGAGCCTGCCGACCTCGACCCAGAGCGCGGTGCGGCTCTGCACGTCGAGCCCGGTCGTCGGCTCGTCGAGAAAGAGAATGCGCGGACGGTGCACGAGCGCGAGCGCAAGGTCGAGCCGACGCTTCATCCCGCCCGAGTAGCCCTTGATCTTGCGGTCCGCAGCCTCCGTGAGACCGACACGCGTGAGCAGCTCGTCGCTCCGCCGCCGCCGCTCGTCGCCGGTGATGCCGTGCATCGTCGTCTGAAGCCTCAGATGCTCT
>DATMZV010000014.1:0-14668 GCA_035573355.1 Gaiellaceae bacterium
GATGGGGCGTCCCCACCGCGACCTCGTCGCCGGCGGCTACTACCACGTCGGGAGCCGCGGGAACAACCACGCACCGATCGTGGTCGACCGCGAGGACAGGATGGTGTTCTTCCATCTCCTCCGGCGGGTCGAACGCCGGTACGGCTGGCGCATCCACGTCAGCTGCCTGATGGGGAACCACTACCACCTCGTCCTGGAAACACCCGCCCCCAACCTGGACAAGGGAATGCGCGACCTGAACGGCGGCTACGCCCGCACCTTCAACGAGCGGCACGGGCGTAAGGATCACGTCTTCGGGCGCCGTTACTGGTCAAAGGCGATCGAATCCGAGGAGCAGTACGAGGCCACGCTCGAGTACGTCCTCCACAATCCGGTCCATCACGGCTTCGTCCGCAGGCGAGAAGAGTGGAATTGGGCGTCGGCTCCCATGGTCCGTCCGATAGATTCGCCCGGTGTCTCACGACACCGACAAGCTGATTCGCCAGTTGTCGCTCGTCGCCTTTCTGATGGCCGAGCGGCGGCTGCTGACTGCCCGCGACGTGAAGTCCAACGTGGAGGGCTACTCGGAGATGTCGGACGAAGCCTTCGCGCGCCGGTTCTACTCCGACCGCGCCGAACTGCTCGCACTGGGCGTGCCCCTCCAGTCCCAGCGCGACGAGTTCACCGGCGAGGAGCTCTACACCCTCCGGTCGGAGAACTACTTCCTCGAAAAGCTCGAGCTCGACGACGACGAGCTCGCCGCGCTCCAGACCGCGCTCTACCTCCTCGAAGGACAGTTCGCCTATTCGGAGCCGCTCCGCCTCGCCCTCCAGAACCTCGCCCTCGGACGCCCCGGCTTCGGCGAGCCCGCGACGGACACAGCGGTACGCGTGGAGGTGTCGGATCCCGATTACTCGGCCGAGATGCCCGGGCGCCTCGGGAAGCTCGAGGGCGCGATCTCGAAGCAACGCACGATCAAGTTCCCGTACTACTCGATCTCCCGCAACCGGCAGACCGAACGCACCGTCAATCCTTACGGCCTCCTCTCCGACAACGGCAGCTGGTACGTGATCGGCCAGGATCTGGACCGCAAGGACATCCGCACGTTCCGCGTCTCGAGGATCCGGGGTGACATCCGTTTCGCGACACGTCGCGAACGCGACTTCCGGATTCCGGCGGAGTTCGACATCGACCAGTACCGCGGCAGGCCTCCGTGGCAGATCGGCGACATCGTGGGCGAGGCGCGGATCGAGCTCGCGGGGGACACGGCATGGTGGGTCGAGCGCGCATTCGGCAACGCCGGACAGCTGGAGGACGGCGTCTTCGTGACCGGATACTCGTCGCTGCCGCAGCTCGCTTCCTGGATCCTGCGCCAGGACGGGCGGGCGATCCCGGTCGAGCCCGACGAGCTCCGACGGGAAGTGGCCGACGCACTGCGCGCCGTCCGCGAACGACACGAGGAAGCGCCGCCGAAGCTCGCCGCGCCCGCTCCGGTTCCGCGCGTCGACGCAACGGGGGAACGACCCGCCGGCCCGGTCGTGCCCGAGCGCTTCGCCGTCCTGCAGGCACTCCTCGCCTATCTGCTCGCCGCCTGCGGCGACGACCACGAGGCGCTCATCCCGGCCCAGGAGATCGTCGAGCGATTCCACATCCCCGCCGAGGAGCTCGAGGAACATCTGCAGCTGCTCAACCTCGTCAACTTCGGCGGCGGCTGCTACACCGTGTACGCGGCGCTCGAGGGCGACACCGTCCAGGTCGACAAGGAGCTCTACGGCGACACATTCCGCCGCGCGCCGCGCCTGACCCCGCTCGAAGCCCGCGCGATCGTGCTTGCACTCGAGTTCGTCGGACCGATGATCGCGGCCGACGCGCACACGCCGCTCGACCGGGTGCGGATGAAGCTCGAAGAGACGTTCGGTCAGTTCGAGCTCACGCAGACGCCGAACCCGCAGATCGCCGAAGCAGAGGCCGACCTCGTCGCGACCCTGACCCAAGGAATCCGCGACCGCTTCCTCGTGGAGATCGAGTACCAAAAGGAAGGCGAGCAGACCTGGTCGAAGCGTGTCGTCGAGCCGTACTCGCTCGAGCGCGAACTGCCGAACTGGCGTGTGCACACCTGGGATCGTTCACGTGACGCCGAACGCAGCTTCCGGCTCGACCGGATGAGAAGCGCGCAGCTCACGCAGGAGAGCTTCGTGCCGCGTCCGGCCTTCGAGCCGCGCGGATTCCGCGACGCACGCAGCGCAAGGATCCTCTATCTCAAGGGCGTCGCGGCACGCTGGGCCACCGAGCGTGGAGCGACTCTTCTCAAGGACGGAAACGCGCTCGCCGAGATGCCCGTCGGCAGCGCGGAGTGGCTGATCGGCGAGGTGCTGTCGCAGCGCGGTGAAGCGGTGCTCCTCGAGCCGGATGAGATGCGCAAGCACGTCGCGTCGCGTGCGCGCGAGCTCGCGAACGAGCTCGGCGTCTCCCGGCTTCGCGCGCGCGCCTAGCCTTCGCCGAGCGGACGCTCCTCGAGCCGCGCGATCGTCCAGCGGGCCTGCTCTTGCAGCATCGGATCGTCGCCGTCGGCAAACGGCTGCGCGAGCTGCACGTCGTCGGCGCCGCCGACGTTGCCGAGCGCGACGAGCGCATTGCGCCGGAGATAGCGCGCGTCGTTTCTCGGCACGTACAGCCGGTCGTAGCGTTCCGTCACTGCGTCGGCCTCGTCTCGCAACCAGTCGCTTAGGCGGACGTGCGGCTCTGCGCCCTCCACAGGCTGCCGCTCGGCTCGGCGCTTCTCGACACCGCGGTTCCAGGGACAGACGTCCTGGCAGATGTCGCAGCCGTACACCTGCGCACCGAGCTCGGCGCGGTACTCCTCGGGGATCGGCGCCGGCGCCTGCGTCCAGTACGAAAGACATTTGGTCGCATCGACGACGCCCGGCTCGTCGAGCGCTCCGGTCGGACACGCCTCGATGCAGAGCGTGCACGAGCCGCAGTCGAGCTCGAGCGGTGCGGTCGCTTCGACGTCCGCGGTCGTGACGAGCGTCCCGAGCACGATCCACGAGCCGTGCCGGCGGGTGATCAGCATCGTGTTCTTCCCGTAGAAGCCGACACCGGCCCGTGCCGCCGCCTCGCGGTCCACGTGCTGGTTCGCATCGACGAGGACGCGGTACTGGCCGCCCAGGCGCTTCCCGAGCTCGTCGAGCCGTTCGCGCAGCACGGCATAACCATCGTGCCACGTGTAGCGCGCGAGCCTTCCTTCGCCCGGCTCGAGCGGGGGTTCGGGAGCGTAGTAGCAGTGCGCGGCTGAGACGACCGTGCGCGCACCGGGCAACAGCGTTTCCGGATGACACGAGACTTCGGGCTGAGCCATCGTGAAGCGCATGTCCGCGAACAGCCCTCGCGCCTTCCGCTCCGCGATGTGACGCTCCGTGCTCGCATAGGCCGATGCCGGAGCGGCTCCCACGACGTCCAGCTCCAGCTCCTCGGCGACGCGCTCCAGCTCAGCTGCGGTCATGTGCGAGATTGTGCCCCGTGAAGGCCGTACGCATCCACGAGGACGGCGGACCAGAGGTGCTCCGCTACGAAGACGCACCGGACCCCGTCGCGGGCGAGGGCGAGGTCCTGATCGAGCTGCGCGCTGCGTCGCTCAACCATCTCGACATCTGGATCCGCAAAGGTCTTCCGTCGGTGCCGAAGCCGCGCATCCTCGGCGCCGACGGTGCGGGGGTCGTCGTCTCCGGAGACGGGTTCAACGCCGGCGACCGGGTCGTGATCAACCCCGGCCACGAGCTCGGTAACGGGAGGATCTCCGTCGTCGGGGAGCACTCCGACGGGACGCACGCCGAGTTGATCGCGGTTCCGTCCTCGCAGGTCTACCCGCTGCCGGACGAGCTCGACTTCGAAACGGCGGCCGCGTTCCCGCTCGTGTTCGAGACGGCCTACCGCATGCTGGTGACGAGAGCGGGGCTACAAGAGGGCGAATGGGTGCTCGCCTGGGGGATCGGGAGCGGCGTGTCGACGGCGACGCTCGCGATCGCCAAGGCGCTCGGGGCACGGGTGATCGTCACCTCGTCGAGCACCGAGAAGCTGGAGCGAGCCCGCGAGCTCGGAGCGGACGGTGCCTTCAACCATGGCACCGACGAAGTCGTCGCCGAGGTTAAGGAGCTCACCGGCGGCGGCGCCCACATCGTGGTCGATCACGTCGGCGAGGCAACGTGGAAGCGCACGCTCGATGCGGCGCGGCCGGCGGGGCGAGTATGCGTCTGTGGCGCGACGACCGGGCCGAACCCGCCCGCGAACCTCCATCGCATCTGGTGGAAGCAGCTGACGGTCTTCGGTTCGACGATGGGAACGACGGCGGACTTCGAAGCCGTCTACGAGCTCGTCAAGTCGGGCCGTGCCGTTCCCGTCGTCGACGAGGTCTTGCCGCTCGCCGAAGCGGCCGAGGCGCACGAACGCCTGGAAGCCGGCCAGCAGCTCGGCAAGATCGTGCTCCGTATCCCCGGCTAGGCGACTACCCGATGCCGAGAATGAACTTCGCGTCGTCCGACATACGGTCGGGCGTCCACGGGGGATCCCAGGTCAGCTCGATCTCGACGTCCTCGACGCCGGGTACCTCCCTGGCGGTGCGGCTGATGTCCTCCTGGATCATCGGCCCCGCGGGGCAGCCCATCGACGTGAGGCTGTGGATCACCTTCACGCGCGGCCCCTGCACCTCGACGTCGTAGAGCAATCCCAGCTCGACGATGTCCATCCCGAGCTCGGGATCCTCCACCTGGCGCAGCGCCTCGAAGACTTCTTCCTTGGTCGGCATCGTCCGTCGAGTGTAGCTAGTAGCCGAGCAGCCGGACTTCCTCGCGCCGGTCGCGCGCGAAGAAATGCACTCCGTCGACGAAGCGCACCCAGTTGCAGCGCGTGCACATGACGAGGGAGTGAGTGCGCGCGGAATCCGTGAGGAAACGCACGCCGCGCAGCAGGTCGCCGTTGGAGACGCCCGTTGCGACGACGATGACTTCTCCAGGCGCCAGCTCTTCGGTGTTGAAGACTCGCGTCGGATCATCGATCCCCGCCTCGCGGGCCTGTTCGATCTCGCCGCGGGTGGTCGGCCACAGCTGCGCCTGCAGTTCGCCGCCAAGACACCGGAGCGCCGCGGCGGACATCACGGCCTGACGGGTTCCGCCGATCCCCACCGCCAGGTGGTCGTTGGTGCCGCGGATCGCGGCGGAGATCGACGCTGTCACCGTCCCGTCCTGAATCAGCTTGATCCGTGCGCCGGAGGCGCGGATCTCCTCGATCAGATCGTGGTGGCGCGGACGGTCCAGCACGATCGTGGTGATGTCGTTCGGGCGGCGACCGAAGGCGTTGGCGATCGCCTCGACGTTCTCGCCGATCGGCTTGAGCAGGTCGATCGACCCTCGCGCACGCGGGCCTACGGCGAGCTTGCGCATGTACATGTCGGGAAGATTGAGCAGCGACCCACGTTCGCCGACGGCGATCATCGACATCGCGCCGTTGCCACCGCGGGCCACGACGCCGCGCCCCTCGAGCGGGTCGAGCGCGAGATCCGCCTCGTCACCACCTGCGCCGATCTCCTCACCCACGCGCAAGGGCGACTCCTCGTCCGCCGAGCCGATCACGACCCGTCCGTCGATCGGGAAGTCGTCCAGCAGAGCGCGCATCGCGGTTGCAGCGTCGTGCTCGGCCGCTTCCTGGTTGGCACGACCGAGCCAGCGGGCCGCGGTCAGGGCCGCGCCCTCCGTGACCCGAGCGTATTGCTCGCAGAGACAGAGGCTCGACCTGGGTGCCTTCTGCGGTTCCGCGGGGGCGCTCGGCTCTTCTACAGCCTTGGCCATCAGACCCGTTGTACCTGCTCGGCGCTCGACAGGACCAGCTCCAACACCGAATCGATCGCTCCGCGGATGTCGTTGTTCGCAATTACCGGCACCTTGTGCCGCTTTGCCCGCCCGATGATGTGGTCCTGCACGCGGCGGATGTCGTCGAGCCGCTCGATGTATTTCGCGTGCGGGCGCAGCCCGTCGAGGCCGGCATCGCGCACCATGAAGTGCGTGATGTGTTCCTCCTCGTCTTCGATCGCGAGAATGCACTGCACGACGAGCGCCCCCTCGATTCGCGGCAGCATCCCGGGCACGAGGTGCACTCCCTCGAGCACCATCGACCAGCCTTCCTCGAGCGCCCGTTCGATCGACGCACTGACTCCGACGAGCACGTTCCGGGTTTGCTCGAGGAAGCCTGCGATCACAGGATCGTCTGCCTGCTCGGGCTCGCGCAGGCCGGCGGCCGCCTCGAAGCTCGAGTAATGGATCGACGGCATGAATTCCTTCGAGAAGAACGCGCGCATCGTCTGCCGGATGAAGTCCGTCGACGTGACGCGCGTGATCCCGAGCCGATAGGCCGCCTCGGTTGCGACGGTCGACTTGCCGGTACCGGTGGCGCCGCCGACGAGCACGATGATCGGCAGGTCGAGCTCGTGGAGCTCCCTGAATCGGCGGAGGCGGCGAACGGCCTCGGACCCTTCCTCTTCGCCGAGGATCTCGACGGCGAGCTCCTGCACCTGCTCGAGCTCGATGCTCTGCTCACCGCGGTCGAAAAGGTACTGGTCGATCCGCTTCGCGAGCTCGTACGCCCGGCCGAGCGGCACACCGACTGCGACGAGGGCGCGGGCCATCAGACCTTTGGAGTAAGGCTGATCCGGAGTGCCGAGCGGTAGCGGCTCGAAGTGGCGGGGATGGCTCACGCCCGCGCTCCCGTTGTCACGAGTCGCTGGACGGCTCCGTCGAGCTCGGGCGAGACGACCTCGTTGTCGGCGAAGACGACCTGTGCACCGCGCTCGAGCGCCGCTTCTGCGACGACGTCGATCGCCGCGGCCTTGATCTCGACGAGATAGACGTCGGCATCCGTTCGCGCGAGGTCCTCGCTTAGCTTCGCGCGGTCGGCGAGGTTGCGCGACACGCTGACAACATCCGCGTCGAGATGATCGGTCGGCGCAGGCCCGGTCGTGAACACGGCGACCCGGCGACCCTGCAGAGGCGCGATCGGCCGGAGGCGTAGCTCCGCATCGACGACCGGCACGCCCTTGAGAGCCCGCACCGCGGAAGCATCGCCGCCACCGACGAGGACGACCAGATCTGAGACGAGCACGCGGTAGGGGTTGAGATAGGCAAGCGGATCGTGACCTCGACCGCTGACCAGAATGCGCGCGTCGACGTCGACCGGCGGGATCGCGGCGCCGCTCCCATCGAACACGACGACGTCAGGGTCAAGTTCCACCGCAAGCGCAGCTCCCTGCAAGACGTTCGACATCGTCACCGCGCCGGCAAGGCCACCGCCGGCCCGGCGGCAACCGATCGTGACGAGCCCCGTGAGCGCGGCCGTCTCGAGATAGTCGGAAGCCGCGTGCCGGCCCTCGCGCGAAAGGTCGAGCAGCGACTCAAGCGTCGGCTGCACGAGCGCCACCTCCGGCTCCGCCGGTCCCCCACGCCCCATCGCCACGACGACGACGTCACGATCCCGTGCGAGCAGCCGCGCGACATGACCTGTTACGGCCGTCTTGCCGACGCGTTTCCCTGTACCGATGACTGCCAGCGAAGGGAGTGGAAACGGCGCATATTGCGGCGGCTCGAAGCGAAAGTCGGCGCCCTCGTAGCGAAGACCCGCGGCAAGGACACGGCTGGCGATCAACATGCGTTCCCGCGGCCCCATCACCGGCTCGTCCGACAGGTCGACGACGACCTCCGCATCCGCGACGCCGTCCTCCAGCGCTTCGATCAGCGGTACGCCGTAGTCCGGCTCTCCGCGCAACTTCTCCGTGCCGCCCGCGAGCCAGGCGCCGATCACCTCGTAGGAGAGCCCCGCGATCGCATCCCGCACGACCGGCGGGTAGTGCTCGCCGTCGATGACGACGATCGCGGCCGTCATCGCCGCGAGGTCACCTCGCCCTCGATGCGTGCGGTGTATTTCTCGAACTCGAGCGTGTCGACGGCGAACTGGATGATCTTCTCCTGCCCGTGGAACGGGTACTTGCGCCAGACGTCCACGTGCGTCCCCGAGAACTCGATGATGTTGTAACAGGGACGCGAGTTCCCGCGGAGACGCAGTGACGACACGGTTCCGGCATTCACGAGGAACAGATCCTCGAGCCGCCAGGCATAGGGCACGTGCTTGTGCCCGGACAGAACGAGGTTCACACCGGAGCGCTGAAGACATTCGATCGCGTCTCCGGCGTCGTAGATGATGTTGCGCTCGCGCCCCGTTCCGGGGACCGGCAGCAGATGGTGGTGGCAGACGAAGACCCGCAGGTCCGCCGGATCCGCGAAGCTCTCCTCGATCCAGGGGTAACGGCCTCGGCCGATCTGACCATGGTCGAGGTCGGGCTCCGTGGAGTCGACCGCCACCACGGTGACGCCCCCCACCCGCATCACGGAGTTTCGATCGCCGAACAGCTCCTCGAAGTGGACATAGCCGACGTTGCGGGAATCGTGGTTCCCTGGAATGACGACGACGGACTCGCAGTCGATCCGATCGAGGTAGTCCTTGGCGAGCGCGTACTCCTCCTTGAACCCGAACGTGGTCAGGTCACCGGAGCAGACGACGATGTCCGGCTCGAGGTCGTTGACCTCCGTGATCGCACGCTCCAGGAGGTTCGGCAGGAAAAACTGTGTCCCGCAGTGCAGATCCGAGATCTGGATGATCGTGAACGTGCCGTTCCGGGTTGCCATGCGAGAAGTCTAGGCGGCCACGGGAAACCGCATTCTCAGCGTCCGGACCGGTTGCTACGCTGAATCCAGGTGATACTGGAAACCCCGGATTTCCAGGCATATCGAGGCCAGGAACCTCCACGCTTCGCCAACAAGGCCGAGCTGGAATGCGCCAAGGTTCTCGACTATTACGGTGTGCCCTGGGATTACGAGCCTACGACTTTCGTCCTGGAGGAGGACGAGGACGGCCGCGTCCTCGAAGCCTTCAGGCCGGACTTCTACCTGCCTGAGCAGAACCTCTACGTCGAGGTGACGGTGATGAAGCAATCGCTCGTGACGCGCAAAAACCGAAAGCTGCGCAAGCTGCGCGAGCGCTATCCCGAGATCCGCGTGAAGCTCTTCTACAAGCGCGACATCGAGCGGCTGGCGGAGAGATACCAGCTCGAACTGGCGTCGTAGGGTCCGAGTCCAGGCTCGGTGACGTCTACCTCCGACGCGAGGAGCTGCACACGCGTGTCCGAGAGCTCGGCGCCGAGATCTCGCGGGACTACCAGGGCAAGGAGCCGCTGCTCGTGGCGCCGCTCAAGGCGAGTCTCGTGTTCGCTTCCGATCTCTCCCGCGCCGTCTCGATCCACCACGGCCTCGACTTCATCGAGCTCGCGAGCTACGCCTCGGGCGCGGACACCGGCGGCCACGGGCGGATCCGGCTGCTCAAAGACCTCGACTGCGAGCTTGCCGGCAGGCATGTCTTGATCGTCGAGGACGTCGTCGACACCGGCCTGACCCTCAACTACCTCTGCAAGACGCTTTCCCTCCGCAGCCCTGCGTCATTGGCGGTGGCGACCCTGCTCGACCGGCCCTACCGGCGGCTCGTCGACGACCTGCCGGTGCGCTACGTGGGCTTCACGGTGCCCGACGAGCTCTTCGTCGGCTACGGGTTCGACCTCCACGAGAAGCTTCGCAATCTTCCCGATCTTCACGTGCTCCGCCCAGAAGTTTAGCCTAGGCTAAACTTTCTGGCAGGATGATGGCGACCCGCGCAGAGGAGGGCCCGCACCTGCCTGGGGCAGGAGAGCGTGTCCTTCAAGGACAGGGACGCTGGCGCCTCCTCCCCTTCCTCGGCCCGGCCTTCATCGCGTGCGTCGCCTACGTGGACCCGGGCAACTTCGCGACGAACATCGCCGCCGGATCGAAGTTCGGCTTCACGCTCGTCTGGGTGATCGTCGCCTCCAACCTGATGGCGATGCTGATCCAGACGCTGTCCGCGAAGCTCGGGATCGCGACCGGCCGGAACCTGCCCGAGGTCTGCCGCGAGCGTTTCTCCCGCAAGACCTCGATCGGGCTCTGGATCCAGGCGGAGTTCATCGCGATGGCGACCGACCTCGCCGAGTTCCTCGGCGCCGCACTCGGCATCCAGCTCCTGCTCGGTATCCCTCTCTTCCCGGCGGCGGTCATCACCGGGGTGATCACGCTCCTCATCCTCGGCCTGCAGCGCTACGGGTTCCGGCCACTCGAAGCCGTGATCACAGCGTTCGTCTTCGTGATCGGCATCTGCTACCTGGGCGAGCTTTACTTCGCACACCCGCCGCTCGGGACTGTCGCGAAGCACGCGGTCGTGCCCGAGTTCGCCGGCAACGAGTCGGTTCTGCTCGCCGTCGGGATCATCGGCGCGACGGTCATGCCCCACGTGATCTACCTGCACTCCGCGCTGACGCAGCAGCGCATCGTCCCGCGAAACGACGAGGAGGCGAAGACTCTCTTCCGTTATACGCGGATCGACGTGCTGATCGCGATGGTGATCGCCGGGCTCATCAACATCTCGATGCTCGTCGTCGCCGCAACCGTGTTCTACGGCAGCGGTCTCTTGAACGTCGACTCGCTCGAGGGCGCACATCGCACGCTCGAGCCAATCCTGGGCGGCGCCTCGAGTGTCCTCTTCGCACTTGCTCTGACCGCGTCGGGGCTGTCGAGCGCGACGGTCGGAACCCTGTCCGGCCAGGTGGTGATGCAAGGCTTCATCCAGCGGCAGATTCCCCTCTTCGTCCGCCGGATCGTGACGATGATCCCCGCCTTCGTCGTCATCGCACTCGGCCTCAACCCGTCGCGCACGCTCGTGCTCAGCCAGGTGGTGCTCTCTTTCGGAATCCCGTTCGCGCTGATCCCGCTCGTGATCTTCACGAGCCGACGTGACGTCATGGGTGTGCTCGTCAACCGGAAGATGACGATCGTCGCAGCGATCGCCGTCGCTGCCCTGATCTCCGGGCTGAACATCTTCCTGCTCGCCAAGACCTTCGGCGCCCTCGCGGGTTGATCGAGGCCGGGAAGCTAGAGGTAGCCGAGCGGATCGACCGGTGTGCCGTTGATCCGGACCTCGAAATGGAGGTGCGCCCCGAAGCTGTGGCCCGTGTTCCCCACGTACCCGATCACCTGGCCCTGCGAGACGTGCGTTCCCGTGGACACGGCGAACGCGGATTGATGTGCGTAACAGGTCGCCATGCCACCGCCGTGGTCGATGCACGTGTAGTTGCCGTAACCGTCTACCCAGCCGGCGATCACGACCGTTCCGGCCGCGGCCGCGTGGATCGGCGTGCCGTACGGCACGCCGATGTCGATGCCGGCGTGCAGGCGACCCCAGCGATAGCCGAACGGGCTCGTGACAGGACCGTTGACAGGCCAGATCAGGCCTGACGCGGACGGCGTCGTGTCCGATGCGCCCTGCGCTGCGGCGAGCTGTCCACGGATCCGCGAATCCTGAGCAGCGAGGGCGGTCGCTTCCGCGATGAACGCTCTCTCCTGTTCCTTCGTGGAGGCCAGCTGTCCCTTCTGCCTGGCGCGCTTGCCGGCGAGTGAGGTCTTGCTCGCGAGCAGGTCGTTCTTGACGTTGCGTTGCTGCTGCGTGCGAACCGCGACGATCTGCGTCTCGGAATGGACACGGGCACGGATCGTCTTCGTGCGCTCGCGCGCTGTGTGAACCTCGTCACGGGCTGTTCCAACTTGTTTCGCAATTCGCTTGTCCTGTCTTGCGATCGCGTCCAGGTAGTGGAGCTGGTCGAGCGCATCCTGGAACGACTTCGACTCGAGAATCACGTCGACGAGCGTGGGGCTCTGGGTCTCGTAGATGTCGATCATGCGGAGGTTCAGCTCGCGTAAGACCTTCGCGTACTGCCGGTGGAGGAAGTTCAGGCGCTCGGTCTCGAAGTCGAAGAGCTCGTTGAGCTTGTCGAGGCGGCGCTGGTGCAGCGCGAGATCGCGCTCGAGAATGTCGAGCTTCTGCGAGACGTACCCGACCTTCCGCTCGAGCGAGCGGATCTGGGTCGTGACCCCGGAGATCTGGGCCGTAAGGCGCGCTTCCTTCGCGCGGGCGGCCGCAAGCCTGGCCTGGATGTCGGTGAGCTTGCCGCTGTTGTCGCCCGAGGCTGGAGCGACGAGGACCAGCCCGGCGAACAGGACGACGGCGAGTCTGCGGCCCATGGACGAAAGGTTCGGCAGGGCTCCGGACGTCCCTGCCGCAGGTAGGGCGCTCAGGCCCTCAGGCGGCCCTCCTGAGGGCCTTCCTCAGGCGCGAGCGGCCCCGGCTCGGGGATGATCGCCGGCTCCGGTGGAGTGCCCTCGTCCGGGGGCGGATAGGGCTCCGGGATGACCGCGGGGCCGCTCGGATCGCCCTGTCCAGGCTCGTCGGGGAGCTCGACCATCTCGGTCGGCTGGACCTGCAGCCGGTGCCGCTGGAGCCGGTCCTGGGCTTGAGCGAGCGTTCCCTGCATCTCGGCCTCCCTCTGCGCCGCGAGCTCGTCGAGCTCTCGTACCTGCCCGCGGGCTCTTTCCGTCGCTTCGTCGTCGGCACGGTACACAGCGTCTCCGAGCTCCAACAGGAGACGGGCCCGGAGAGCGCTCATTCGCTGGAGCTCGCGGCGTAGCGCAAGCACGCGGCGGGCCGCCCGGCCTCTCGTCGCAAGCGAATCGGCGGCCAGGCCGGCACGGGCCCGAAAACCGTCGAGGGCATCGGTGGTCGAACGGGCGACGACCCCATTCGGCTTGCGCCGTGCGGCCTCGAGAAAGATCAGGACGAGCAAAACCCCGGCGCCCACGGCGATGAGCCCGAACGGCCACCGTCCGAGTGCGAACAGGACGATCGCAAGCGTGAAGGCGACTCCGGCGAGGACGAGGACAAGCGTCGTCGGCGTAACGCCGTAGTAGCGCGGCTCTGCGTTGACGTACTCAACCGGGACGCTCCCGGTCTCGGCGGGCGGCACGTCCAGCACCTTCGTGTCGCCGGTGCTTGTCGGCTGTCCGCACTGTGCGCAGTAGCGCGCCTTCTTCGCGAGGTTCGACCCGCAGTTCGTACAGCTAGCCACGAGTGGGCACACGCTCGTCGGCAGCCTGCTCGGCGCGCAGGTCGAGGGCTCGCAATGCTTGCGCTGCATGTTGTCGCAGCGGGCCGACGAGCCGGCGGTAGTCGTCGTCCGAGACCTTGCCGGTGCGATGGTCGAACTCGAGCTCCTTGAGCGTGGCAAGCGCGCGGTCCCGTTCTTCTGCGAGGCTCAGACGGCGCTGCTCGAGCTCATCCGGCGACGACAGCCGGTCGTCGCGTGCGGCGGGCTCGCGCAAGAAGGGCAGAGCGACAAGCACGACGCACGCGACCGCGAGCACCGCGCCGACGACGAGCGCAGCGGTCAAATGCGCACCGCCCCGTCCGCGTAGCGCTCGGCGAGACGCCGCGCTTCCTTCGCATCCGGCCAGAGGGCGATCAGCGAGCCGCCGATGAAGACGATCCCTGCCAGCCACAGCAGGTTCACGAGCGGCTTCTGGAGCGCCTTCAGGTCGATGCTGCCGTTCGCGTTCACCTGGTCGGCAATCAGGAAAAGGTCGCCGCCGGTGAGCCAGTCGTGACGGATCGAGACCTCGTTCGAGACCTGGTCCTCGGCGAAATACTGGTTCTTGCCGGGCTTGTAGCGCCCGAGGTAGTCGTTGCCCCGATATACGTCGACGAGCGCCCGGATTGCTCGGTGGTTCGACTCCCTCTTCGTCTCGTAGCCGCGGAAAACGAGGCGGTCGCCGGCTACGGACATCGACTGGCCCGGCTTCAACCGAGCCTCGCGAACGGTCTGGTAGGCGCTCGCGCCAGTGACGCCGATTGCGAGCAGCACGATCGAGGCGTGCACGACGTAGCCGCCGTAACGCCGCCGGTTGCGTCCAACGAGCGATGAGAACGCACCGACCCAACCGACGCCGCCGAGCGCCTTTCGCGCAGCCGTGCCGCGTGCGAACTCGAGCGCGATCGACGCGAGCACAAATACCGAGAACGTGTAGGCGATCACGCCGATGCGGGACGAGCCCGCGCCCGCCAAGAGCAGAGCGACGCCTGCGATGACGGCAGCACCGAGCGGCCAGAGAAACGTGCGGCCGAGCGCCCGCAACGATGCGCGACGCCACGCGACGAGCGGCCCGATCCCCATCAGCAGTAAGAGCGGCAGCCCGAACGTGTGTAGGAAGAAGTTGTAGTACGGCTTGCTCACGGTCGCGGCCTGCCCGGTCACGGCCTGGGAGAGGATCGGATAGACGACACCCCAGAGAATCGTCAGAGCGAGTGCGACGAGGAGCAGATTGTTGTAGAGGAACGTCGCTTCACGGGACACGAGGGACTCGAGCCGCGTCTTCGAGCGCAGGAGTGGCAGGCGGACGAAGATCAGGGCGAGCGATACAGCGGTGATCAGGCAGATGAAGCCGAGGAACCAGGGTCCGATCGAGCTCTGGGTGAACGAGTGGATCGACTGGATGATCCCGCTACGCGTGAGAAACGTCCCGAAGATCGAAAGGCAGAAGGCGAGCACGACGAGCAGCACATTCCAAACCTTCAGCATGCCGCGCTTCTCCTGGATCATCACCGAGTGGAGGAACGCCGTTGCCGCAAGCCAGGGCATCAGCGCCGCGTTCTCAACTGGATCCCAGGCATAGAAGCCACCCCAGCCGATCTCGACGTAGGCCCAGTG
>DATMZV010000015.1:0-5644 GCA_035573355.1 Gaiellaceae bacterium
GTTCGCTGCGCCGAGGTCGTAGTCGAGCATGGACGTGACGGCGTTCGTCTTCGAGATCTTCTTCGACTCGAGCCGCTCGCGCTCGAGCATGTTGAGGAAGTCCGAGTTGCCGCCGACGTTCAGCTGCATCGTCTTGTCGAGTCGGACGCCCCGTTCGCGGAAGAGCGAGGTCAGCACCCGGTGCGTGATCGTCGCGCCGACCTGGGACTTGATGTCGTCGCCGATGATCGGCAGGCCCTTCTCCTCGAAGCGCCGCTGCCAGTAGGCCTCGCGGGCAATGAAGACGGGCATACAGTTGACCATCGCGCAGCCCGCCTCGAGCACCTGCTCGGCGTACCACTTGACGGCGGCGTCGGAGCCGACGGGAAGGTAGTTGACGACCACGTCGGTCTTGGTGTCGCGAAGGATCTTGACGACGTCGTCCGTCTCACCGGGCGCCTTGGTCACGACCTCGGAGATGTACTTGCCCAGTCCGTCGTGCGTCATGCCGCGAGAGACCTCGATACCGGTCTTCGGGACGTCGGCGAATTTGATCGTGTCGTTCGGATGCGCCCAGATCGCCTCGGAGAGATCCTTGCCGACCTTGTCCTTCGTGACGTCGAACGCGGCGGTGAACTCGATGTCGCGGATGTGGTACCCGCCGAGGTTCACGTGCATCAGTCCGGGGACGAACTGGTCCTCAGGCGCGTCCTTGTAGTACTCCACTCCCTGCAGGAGCGAGTTGGCGCAGTTGCCGACGCCGACGATCGCAACGCGAACGGGGCCGTCGTGGCGCGCCTTGCCGTTCTGCTTACCGTTTGCATGAGTCATGTAGAGAGACCTCCTATCGCATTCGTGCTATGCCGCGGGAAGATAGCAGGAATGCGATACGGCGCTAGGGCAGGCGCCGCGCCGAGGGGCCGGTCAGGCCGCGCCCCTGGACGAATCGGCGGTACAGGTACAGCAGGAGCACCGCACCGAGGAAGGCGAAGATGAGGCCGCCGGCGGTTCCGATCAGGAGCCTCGCGAGGATCCCGCCGATGATCGAGCCGCCGAGGCCGAGCCCGATCGTCGCGTACCAGGGCATCGGATCGGGCCCAGGAAGCGAGAGGCGCGCGAGCGCGCCGACGATGAAGCCCCAGACGATCAACCCGATGATGAAGATCAGCATGGAACCGTCAGTGCTCGCGTGAGAGCAGCTGTTTGCGGACGTACAAGATCCGCTGCAGGACGGTCAGCCAGGCTGTCGCCGTCAGCAGTGAGATCGCACCCACGAGCAGCCAGATGCTGATCGGAGCGAGCACGAGACCGGCCGTGATCACGACGACGCGCTCGGCGCGAGAGCCGATGCCCACGTCCCCGCGCAGACCGAGTGCCTCCGCACGCGCCCGTGTGTAACTAACCAGGAAGGAGCCCGCGACGCCAGCAAAGGCGAGCCCGAGGGCGACCGGATGATCGTATCGGTGAAACACGAGCGCGATTGCGCCGAGCATCGCTCCCTCACCGATGCGATCGGTTGTGGAGTCGAGGAACGCGCCGAACGGCGTCGTCTTCCCACCGGCGCGCGCAAGTGCTCCGTCCAGGATGTCGAGGATCGACCCCACGACGAAAGCCAGGGCGCCGGCCCAGTAGAAGAGCCACGGGTTCCGGTTCTCGAAGAAGACGAGCACGGAGGCCGCGAGACAGAGAGATACGCCCGCGGTGGTGAGTGCATTCGGCGTCACACGGGTGCGTGCAAGGCCTCCGATCGAACGGGAGGCGAGTGTTCGCGCTCCTGTCGTGTAGCCGTGCTTGACCCGGCTGAGAACGGCGCTTTCCCTCATGTCCTGACCCATCGCATTCTTGCTATGGGCAAGACTATAGCAGTCTTGCGATGAAGCCCTGGACGCGGTCGCGGTAAAGGATGGCCATCGTGATCAGCGCGAGCACGATCCCGGCCAGCACGTCCAGCCAGAAGTGATTCCCGGTCGCCATGACGGCGAACCAGACCCACGCCGGCCAGAGGAGCCAGAGCACCTTGAAGACGGGCCTGCGCACGACCGACGCGAGGACCACACCGACGATGAGCGCGTCTGCGGCATGGAGGCTCGGCATCGCCGCGTAGGGATTCGCGGCGAGCTCGACAAGACCGCTGCCGTGGTTGAGGCCACCGAATTGGCCGAGCGTGTCGGTGAAGCCGATCGAGGTGAAGAAGCGCGGCGGCGCAGTCGGAAGGAAGACGTAGCCGAGCAGTCCGAGCACGTTCGCGAGCAGGATCGTGTTGCGGAAGCGCGTGAAGGCCTCGTTGCGACGGAAGTACACCCATAGGAGCGCCAGCCCGATCACGGTGAACTCGGAGTTCCAGTAGGTCCACGAAACGAGCGTCTCGAGCACGCGCGACGACTGGGTCCAGCCCTGCAGCGTCAGCTCCCCGAGGCCGGTGAAGCGCTGCTCGATGTCGATGACACGCCAGCCGTTCGCGAATGCGCGCGTCGGGTCGCGATCCGCGACGCCGCGTGCGACCTGATACGCCGCCAGGAAACCGAACCAGATCAGCAGCTGGTAGCCGAAGTCCGCGTAACCACGCGGGAACAGGCGCCTTCCGGCTGCAATGGCGGCAGTCATGACCTACTAATCCTAAACGTCGGCCAGGAGGGGATAAATCCCTCCTTTGGCAGGCTCAGCCGCCAATTTGCGACATCGAGCGCGAGGCGCGCACGAAGCCTGGGTCGTTGATCCGGTGTTTCAGCTCCTTGTGCTGAACGGCGAACCGCAGCAGCTGGGTCAATTCGGCGTCGGTCGCGCCTGCCCGAAGCGGCTGCTTCAGATCCCACTCTCTTCGTGAGAAAAGGCACGTGCGCAGCTGACCGTCCGCGGTGAGCCGGATTCGGTCGCAGCTGGAGCAGAACGGCTCCGAGACGGGATTGACGAAGCCGAGCTCGCCGGCGCCGTCGGCAAAGCGGAAACGGCGCGCGGTCGACGAGGGCTTCGCCGGCACCTCGACAAGCGGTCCGTGCTCGGACTCGATGATTGCCCTGATCTCCGCACCGGTCAGCACATCGTCCTCGCGCCAGGCCTCGTCGGCGTCGAGCGGCATGAACTCGATGAAGCGCACGACGTACGGCTTCCGCCGTGCGAGCTCCGCCAGCGCGGGAACCTCTGTCTCCGTGAAGCCTTTCACGGCGACGCAGTTGACCTTGATCGGGCGCAGCTCCGGGTAGCGCTCGGCTTCCTCGAGCCCGCGCAGGACCGCGTCGAGCGCGTCGCGGCGGGTGATCTCCGTGAACCGGACGTGGTTGAGCGAGTCGAGCGACACGTTCAGGCGCTGCAAACCGGCCTCCACGAGCGGCCCCGCGAATCGGTCGAGGAGCACGCCGTTCGTCGTCAGCGACAGGTCGCGGACACCCTCGATCGCGGAGAGCATGCCGACGAGCGTCGGCAGGTCACGCCGGATGAGCGGCTCGCCGCCGGTGAGCCGGACCTCGTCGACTCCCAGTCGTGCGAGTACACCGACGAGCCGCGCGATCTCCTCGAAGCTCAGGATCTCGTCGCGTCCGAGCCACTCCAGCCCTTCGGCCGGCATGCAGTAGGTGCAGCGGAAGTTGCACTTGTCGGTGACCGAGATCCGGACCGACTTGATCTCCCGGCCCCACGCGTCGACGAGCGGTTCCATGAACCGAGCTTAGCCCAAGGGTTTGGCGGAGAATCGCCCGGTGCCGGCTCTCCTCGCCCTGGTCCTCGTCACCGCTGTCTGGGGGGTGACGTTCGTCCAGGTCAAGGACGCCGTCGCGCTCTACCCGCTGTTCGCCTTCCTGGCGGTGCGCTTCTGGATTGCGACGCTGACTCTGGCCGTTCCCGGGCTCCCGCGCGTGCGCAGCCTCGGGCGGCCAGGGTTCGTCGGCGGGGCGTTCCTGGGTCTGCTGCTGGCCGCCGGGTACACGCTGCAGACGGCTGGGCTCGAGCGGACGACCGTGTCGAGCACTGGGTTCATCACCGGGATGTACGTCGTCCTGACGCCGCTGATCGCCCTCGTGCTCGTCAGGTCGCACATCGGCTTGTCGGTGTGGGGAGGAGTTGTGCTGTCGACGATCGGGCTGGCGATGCTCTCGGGCATCCATGCCGGGTCGGTGACCGGAGACCTCCTGGTGCTGGCCGCCGCCGCGGTGTACTCGCTGCAGATCGTCCTGATGGAGCGTTACGCGCCGCGCTACGACGCGGTCGCCTTCACTTTCGTGGAGATGCTCGCCGCCGGCGTCGCTCTCGGCGTCGTTGCTGCGGCGCTCGGTGATCTCCACCTACCCCACGGTTGGACGGTCTGGGGCGCGCTACTCGTCACCGGCGTCTTCGCGAGCGCGCTGGCCTTTCTCGTCCAGACCTGGGCGCAACGGCGAACGTCGGCGACCCGCACCGCTCTGGCGTTCACGATGGAGCCGGTCTGGACCGCGTTCTTCGGCTACACCCTCGCCGGCGACCGGCTCGGGTTGCTGGGGTGGGGAGGCTGCGCGGTGATCATGGCCGGCATCGTCCTGGCCGAGCCCGCCGCTGCCGCGGCCCTGGCCCGTAACCTGAAGCGGTCGAGAACTTGATAAGATAAGACTTAGATTTTCTCAGTAGACCCACAAGGAAAGGCGAAACCAGGTATGGCTAAGACAATCGGCATCGATCTCGGGACGACCAACAGCGCGATGGCCGTCCTCGAGGCCGGCGAGCCAGTGGTCATTCCGAACGCGGAAGGCGGGCGCACCACACCCTCCGTCGTCGCGTTCACGAAGGATGGTCAGCGGCTCGTCGGGGCGCCCGCGCGGCGCCAGCAGGTGACGAACCCCGAGAACACGGTGTTCTCGATCAAGCGGTTCATGGGCCGCAAGTGGGACGAGGTCTCGGAAGAGATGACGATCGTCCCGTACGAAGTCGTTCAGGGCCCGAACGGCGACGCCCGTGTGAGGGCAGGTGGCAAGGAGTACGCGCCGCCGGAAATCAGCGCGATGATTCTCCAGAAGCTGAAGGCCGACGCCGAGGCCTATCTCGGTGAGCCGGTGAGCGACGCTGTCGTCACCGTCCCGGCGTACTTCAACAACGCACAGCGCGAGGCTACGAAGGATGCCGGCAAGATCGCCGGGCTCAACGTCGTCCGCATCATCAACGAGCCCACCGCGGCTGCACTTGCGTACGGCCTTGACAAGGAAAGCTCTGACCAGACGATCCTCGTCTTCGACCTCGGTGGCGGCACGTTCGACGTGTCCATCCTCGAGCTCGGCGAGGGTGTCTTCGAGGTGAAGTCCACGAACGGCGACAACCATCTCGGCGGCGACAACTTCGACAAGGCGATCGTCGACTGGATGGTCGCGGAGTTCAAGAAGGGCCAGGGCATCGACCTTGCGGCCGACCGCATGGCGTTGCAGCGTCTCTACGAGGCGGCCGAGAAGGCGAAGATCGAGCTGTCGTCGACGATGACCACGCAGATCAACCTTCCATTCGTCACCGCGACGCAGGACGGGCCGAAGCATCTCGACCTCGCGCTCACGCGTGCAAAGCTCGAGGAGATCACCGGTGACCTGCTCGAGCGGACCGTCGGTCCGACGCGGCAGGCGATCGAAGATGCGGGCATCGACAAGTCGAAGATCGACCATGTCGTGCTGGTCGGCGGCATGACCCGCATGCCTGCAGTGCAGGCGAAGGTCAAGGA
>DATMZV010000016.1:0-2495 GCA_035573355.1 Gaiellaceae bacterium
ACCAACAACGACACGCCGGCCGGGACCGGGGTGCTCGTACACGCCGGAGCCGCAATCGTGATGCAGGTGCACTACAACCTCATCCACAAGGCTCAACCCGATCGCTCGCGCGCCGTCATCCGTTTCGCGCCTGCCGCGACGAAGCTCACTCCTCTCGAAACGATTCTCGTTCCCGCCCCGGTCGAGCTGCCGTGTCCGCGCGGCGTGCACTCGACGCTCTGCTCGCGCCAGGTCGCCGTCCAGGAGGAGATCAAGAAGTACGGCTACAACGCCGCGCTGATCCCCTCGGGACTGCTCTACCTCTGCGGCAAGTCGCTAGACGACTATCCGAGCAACCCTGCAAGCGTGAAGTCGCTCGGCACGAGCTGCGATCGGCGCGTGACGCGTCCGCTCCGGATCTACGGCGTCGCCGGTCACATGCACACGCGTGGCTACGACATCAGGATCCAGCTGAACGGAAAGACGCTGCTCCACATCCCGCGCTGGAACTTCCACTGGCAGGACGCGTACTACCTCGCACAGCCCGTCGACGCGAACGTCGGCGACACGATCCGCGTCAGCTGCAAGTTCGACAACTCCCCGATTCGCCAGCCACTCGTGAACGGCAAGCTGCTGAAGCCGCGCTACGTCCTCTGGGGGGAGGGCACCACCGACGAGATGTGCCTCGGCCTGCTTCAGGCCGCCACGCGCTAGGACTGACCAGGGTCAGACCCCCGAAAGGGCCTGACCCTGCAGCTCTTACCTAGACGTCCTTGTCGAGCGGAGAGTCGACCTCGGGGATCTCCTCCGCTTCAATCGCGTCGTGCGGCTTCGCCTCGTCGTTCAGATCAGGCTGCCCGCCGAAGTCGAGGCCCAGGGACTCGAGGTTGATGCCGTTGCCGCCGTCGGAGTCGATCTCCTCCAGCGCGGCGAGCAGCTGCTCCTCGGTCGCCGGCCGCATGTACGCGGAGGGCGGGACCTTGTCGGACGGGCCGATCTCGATGCCGCGGTACTGCTTCAGGCCGGTGGCCGCCGGGATCAGCTTCCCGATGATCACGTTCTCCTTCAGCCCGAGCAGGCGGTCGATCTTGCCCTCGATCGACGCATCCGTCAGCACCTTCGTCGTCTCCTGGAAGGACGCAGCGGAGAGGAACGACTCGGTTGCGAGGGATGCCTTCGTGATCCCGAGGATCAGCGGCTCGAACGTCGCCTGGTCCTTCTTCTCCTTCTTGATGCGTGTGTTCTCGCGATCGAGCACCGTCTTGTCGACGAGCTGGCCCGGCAGCAGATCGGTCTGGCCCGCGTTCTCGACGCGCACCTTCTTCAGCATCTGCCGGACGATGAGCTCGATGTGCTTGTCGTGGATCTCGACGCCCTGCGACTTGTAGACCTTCTGGACTTCACCGACGAGATAGAGCTCCGTCTCGGTGTAGCCCTTCAGGCGCAACAGGTCTGCGGGGTTGAGTGAGCCCTCGTGCAGCGGATCGCCCGGCTCGACCTCCTGGCCCTTCGTCACCAGCAAGCGCGTGCGCCGCGGCATCTGGATCGCCTTGGGCTCCTCGTCCTCCTTCAGGTCGTGCGGGATGATCGTGATCTTGGCGCCTCGGTCGGTGTCTTCGATCTCCACCTTGCCGCCGACCTCTGCGAGCGTTGCGGCACCCTTCGGGTTCCGCGCCTCGAAGATCTCGACGACACGCGGCAGGCCGTGCGTGATGTCCGCGCCGGCGACACCGCCGGTGTGGAACGTGCGCATCGTCAGCTGCGTGCCCGGCTCCCCGATGGACTGCGCGGCGATGATCCCGACCGCGTCGCCGATCTCGGCCATCTCGCCGGTGGCGAGGAATGTGCCGTAGCACCTGCGACACACGCCGAACTCGCTCTTGCACTTGAGCACCGAGCGGACGGGGATCTTGACTTCGTCGACCATGTCGCCGAGCGCCTCGATGATCTCGTCGACGACGAGGGCGGTCAGCTCCTGGCCCTTCTCCGCAAGCACGGTCTTGCCCGGCTTGCCGCTCGAGAGCGGCTTGTGCACGTCGTCCGCGAGGGTCCGGCCGAAGAGGCTCTTGTTGATCCCCTCGGGGACGTGGATCGGAAGCTCGACGAAGTCCTTCGTCTTGCAGTCCTCCTCGCGGATGATGACGTCCTGCGAGACGTCGACGAGACGTCGCGTCAGGTAACCCGAGTCGGCCGTGCGGAGAGCCGTGTCGGCGAGACCCTTGCGGGCACCGTGTGTCGAGATGAAGTACTCGAGCACCGAGAGGCCTTCCATGAAGTTGGCCTTGATCGGACGCTCGATGATCTCGCCCTTCGGATTCGCCATCAGACCGCGCATACCGGCGAGCTGTCGGATCTGCTTCGAAGATCCACGGGCGCCGGAGTTGGCCATCATGTAGATCGGGTTCAGCTCCTCGAAGGTCCGCTCCATCGCCGCGGCGACGGTGTCGGTGGCCTCCGTCCAGATGCTGACGATCGACTCGTGGCGCTCCTCGTCGGTGATGAGACCGCGCTCGTAC
>DATMZV010000017.1:0-4137 GCA_035573355.1 Gaiellaceae bacterium
CCGCACAACCCGGACCGGGCGATCGAGGTCGCGCTCTCCGGAACCGTCCGCACGATCGACCTCGGCCGCGCGACCTTCCGGCGCTGGGACGGAGCAGAGGGAGTCTCCTGGTTCGCGAACGTCGGCAGCGCCGGCATGAGCGGGGCGATCGCGCAGCGCGCCAACGACACGACGAAGGCGCTCGGCGGGAAAGTGTCCTACGTCTGGGCGACGTTTGCCGTCTTCGCGCGCTGGTCGAACAGCGAGATCGACGTTACCGTCGGCGCCGAGAAGCGCCGTGCCCGCATGCACGACGTCGTCGTCGCCAACGGGCCCTACTTCGGCGGCGGGATGAAGATCTGCCCGGACGCGTCCCTGGACGATGGGGCGTTCGACGTGTTGCTGATCGGCGACCTGACCAAGCGGGATCTCCTGTTCACGATGCCGAAGATCTTCCGCGGCACACACCTGCCGCACCCGAAGGCGGAGCTGCTCCGCGGAGCGGAGGTGCTCGTCGAGTCGGACGAGCCGCTGCCGATCCAGCTCGACGGCGAGCAGCCGGGCACGACGCCCGCTCGATTCGAGGCCGTGCCCCGGGCGCTGCGGGTCCGGGTCCCGGGCTAGCTGCCGGCGCTGGTCTTACGCGTTGCGGTCCTCTTCTTCGAGCGCGAGGAGGATGTCTTGCGGGACTTGGTCGAGGTCTTGCCCTCGAGCTTGGTGAGACGCCACTCGATCGCGCTCAGGCGCCTCTCGAGCCGGTCGATCGTGCGCACGCTCTTCTGCAGGTCGTCGACCCGTTCTTTCAGCGTCCCGAGCGTGCCCACCATTCTTTCGGCGGCGGCAATGCTGGCGATTTTCTCGAGCACCTCCTCGCCTGCGCCTGCGAGACGTTCCACGATGTTCTTCTGACTGGTGCTGGCCATCTCGTTCGTCCTCCTCGGTCGTTGTCTCCAGCTTTGGCTTGTCTGCTACCCGACTAGCCGGGGCCCCGTACCTCAGTCACGCGCCACGTGAGCCGGTAGCAGCCATTCTTGTTCACCGGAGGGCAGGTCGAGTCTTCCAGAAGTGCGTTCGTGCGGTGGAGTCCTAGCGCCCCCGGCACTGCGAGGTAGCCCGGTCTGTCGTCACCTGTTGGATGGCCGAACTCCGCTGTGCGGGGGCAGGGATAAACCGCGCGGTCCATCCGCGAGAACGTGGGAAAGCCGAAATCGCATTCGCGGGTGAAGGCGGCCAGCCGCCAGGATCGGCCGCGCGGGACGAAGAGGTCGAACCGCTGCCTCAGACGAACTCGTTGCCCGTCCCGGACGCGCAGGACAAGCGGCCGCACGTGCGTCCAGATTCCACCGACGTCCAGGTACAGCGCCCACTCACCGGGCGCCGTGGCGTTCTGCCCGAGCTGCGTCGTCTCGACGGCGGCCGGACAGTCGGGCTGGGTGGTCGTGCACGACGGATCCATCGCACGACGAACGAGCAGCTCCTCCAGCTGCACTCGCAGATGGCGCGGCCGCAGGCGCGCCGGCACCGGCGTCCAGCCCACGAACACGTTGTAGGCGACACGCACCGCGCGGCCCGAGACAAGCGCGAGCCTGACCTGAACGCTGTTCCCCGCGAGCTTGAGCTGCGGCCGCGGCGAGCCGCGGCTGCTCCCGACGTTCACGAGCCGCGCCCTCAGCCTCGCTCCCGGAACGGGTCTCGGCGGAGCCTTCAGCACGAAGGTCTTCGACCCGGTGTCCGCGAACGTCGAGCTCGAGCGCTCGGTCGTCTGACAGGTCCTGAAGGCCTCACGATCCCCCTTCGTCTGATGGGCGCAATCCGCGAGAACGCCCGCCGCGGTCTTCACGTTCGAGTACCAGAGCGATGCCTCCGCTTCGCCTGTCGGGCTGTGCGGCGAGGAGCGCCGCTCGGCCCAGAAAGCTCGGATCGGATGGAACTCGGTACGCGCGCCGCCGCCGGCAAAGTGCTCACAATCCCAGACCCAGGACCCGTAGGCCTGGACTCGGTCTCCCTGTTCGGGCCAGACCGGGAAGGGGATCCCGACCTCTTCTCTCTCCATGTGGAGCCGCGCGCTCTCCTCGTCCGTGCCTTCGAAGTTCCCCGTGCGCGCGTTCTCGTCGCCGCCGAGGAGGTAGTCATCCGGCTCGTTCGTCCGAAGGTTGATCAGGAAGTCGTAGGCGTCGTGCGTGATCGGGTCGTCGACCGGAGTTGGATGGACACCGAGCGGTGAGTCGTCTCCCGGAAGCGCGACGCCGCTGGCCCAGTGTCCGGCAGGGCTGGGGTCGGATGCCTTTGTGTTGCGGTCGTAGACGTACGCCCAGTTCGGCTCGAGACGATTGAAGATCGCGAACCGATCGGTTCCGCAGCCGTCGCGGACCGCGTCGGCCGGGTCGGGTCGGGGCTCTGCCCAGGCGACGAGCGCTCCACCGAGGGCGACGAGGGCGACGGCAACAGCCACGGCCTTCCTCATCGTTGGATGAGGACCGGCGTCCCGCTCAGCGCCCGGACAAAGAGCTTCGTCATGACGCGGTTGGGGATCCGGATGCACCCGTTCGAGACGGCCTTCCCGATCGACCACGGCGCGTTGGTCCCGTGAATGGCGATCGGGCCGCCCTGCGTCCAGCCCGTGAGCACGTTCGAGAAGGCGGAGACGCCGACCGCTCCCGGGCCGAACGGGCCGTTCTTGTCGGTCGGGATCAGGCGCTGGTTGACGTAGAAGCTGCCGGTCGGCGTGGGCGTCGCAGGGGCGCCGATCGCGGCCTTCGAGCTCAGGACCCTCCGGCCATGGTCGAAGAGCGTGACGCGCTTCGCAGAGAGGTCGACGACGATCCGCGTCGTGACCCGCGCGACCTCGACCTGCCGGGCCGGGACCCACGCGGTCACCCCGTTCGGGCGCTTCGGGATCTGCACCAGGTACTGGCGTGGCTTGCAGCCGGCATCCAGGCGGGCGCCACGGATCCAGAAGATCGTCGGCACCCCGTTGACGTTCAGCTTCCCGAACCGGGCAAAGGCCGGGGCCCCCGGCCGGCGGTAGACCGCGGCGTGCAAGCGGACGACCGCCGCATAGGCGAGCTTGGGCGAGCCGAGCCTCTTGATCGAGCCGGCGGTGCAGGTCTGGCCCTTCACCGCGGGAATGACCGGCGCGGCGGCCTGCTTTTCCGTGCCATGACCACCGCATCCCGCCAGAAGGGCGAGCCCGATCACGGGGATGGCAGGCGCCAACCGCACCGGCCAGAGATTACCGCCGTGAAAAAGGTGTGCAGATTTCGTAACGATTTGCCGACAACAAGGCTGACGACCGAACGTCTCATTACTGTGAGGGACACGGAAATGACTCTGATGCGTAGGCACAAGCACAACGCGGTCACGGTTCATGCACTGCGGCAGCGCCATGGAGTTCCGTATCACGTGGAGCGCAAAGTCTGTTCGGACTGCAAGCGCCTCCTCGACGAGAAGTTCATCAAGCGCGCCGCGGCGTAACCGAGCTCGACCCCTTCCCACCGCCGTAGAGTGCGGCGCGTGGAGGGATTCCATTTCAGCACCGAGGTGTCGGTGAGGTTCGCCGAGACCGACGCGCAGGGGGTCGCGCACAACTCGAACTACCTCGTGTGGTTCGAAGTGGCCCGGGTCGCCTACCTGGCTGAATTCGCCGGCGGCTACTCGGCGATCCGCGACCAGGGGGTCGAGTCCTTCGTCCTCGAGTCCCACGTCCGCTACCTCCAGCCGGCGCATTTCGACGACCACCTGACGGTCCATGCCCGGGTCGGCGAGCTCCGCGGCGCCCGCTTTCGGTTCGAGTACGAGATCACCCGCAGCGGTGAGGTGATCGCGGACGGCTGGACGTCCCACGCCTGCGTCGACGCGAAGACGCTCCGGCCGATCCGGATCCCGCAGAACCTGACGGACGCGATCGCTAGGGCCGAGGCGTCGTCGTAGTCGTCTTCTTGGGCGTCGTCGTGGTGGTCGTCGTCGTGCCGGTCGTTGTCGTGGCGGTTTCGTCCTTGGGCCGCTTCTTCGTGCCTACGCGGATGACCTTCATCTCCCCGCGGTAGGACGAGTAGAACGTCGTGTCGAAGAGCAGCTTCCCGTCGGCGTCGTAGACCTTGCGCTCGTTACTCGTCTTCAGGGAAGACGACCCGGGTTCCTCCACCACGGTTTGGCCGA
>DATMZV010000018.1:0-3336 GCA_035573355.1 Gaiellaceae bacterium
GCCGACCTCGATGCGCTGACCGGCCTGCACAACCGGCGCTACTTCCACGAGACCCTTTCGCGCGAGTGCGCGCGGGCGCATCGCTACGAGCGCAAGCTCTCGCTGATCGTCTTCGACCTCGACGACTTCAAGGAGATCAACGACCGCATCGGGCATCTCGCCGGCGACACGGTTCTCGCCGAGGCGGCGGAACGGGTGCGCGAGGTCGTGCGGACGGCGGACATCGCCTGCCGCGTCGGCGGCGACGAGTTCGCGGTGATCCTCCCGGAGTCCTCACTCAACGACGCCGATCAGCTCTACCGCCGGATCCAGAACGCCGTCTCCTCGCGCCCACTCGGCCAGGCCGGAAAGCTCTACCTGTCCGCCGGCGTCGCAGAGCTGCGGGCAGAAGACGACCCGGTAGCGTTCTTCAAGCGTGCGGACGACGCGCTCTACCGCGCCAAGGAAGCCGGCAAGGGCCGCGTCGTGTCCGCAAACGCACCGCGCCTCGGCCCGGCTTAAAGAGCCACGTTCCAGGGACAGTCCCTGGAACGTGTCCGGAACCGACGGGTCCGAGGGACTGTCCCTGGGACCTGGACTAAGAGGTCAGCGCGAGGAACGGGAGGTAGTTCGTCAGGTCGACCTCGCCCTTCTCCGGCATCTGGTCGCGCCAGCAGATCGCCTCGGGGAACGCCGCCTGTTGCGCAGCGGCGAGCCAGGCCGGATAACGGTCTTCGCGCGCCTGCGCGAGGAGGGCTGCGCGGATCGCCTCGCGGACGTTGCCGAGCGGGAGCGTCCCGAGCGGGAGCGGCGGACCCAGCGGCCGCACCTGAATCGTCCCGAGCGGCGACCACAACGAAGACCAGCGGCCCGACGACAGCGTCATCAGCTTGGGCGGCGCGGCCGACTCGACCGCGTAGCCCGCGCGGCGCCCGCCGAGCCACGGCGTTCCCGACTTCGCCTGGACCAGGCGAGCCTGCAGATCGCCGTAGGTCTCGTGGAAGTCCGCGATCGCGCGGGCGCTTGGAGCAGACACCCTGAACTTGCTCTCGATCCGCGCGCGACGCAGCTCGTCGCCGATGATGCCCCGCGCGACGGAGAGATTCGTATGCACGTCGGCGATCGCCGCGAGATACGCGCCGCGGGAGCCACCGAACGCGGCGCTGATGATGGAACGTTCCGCGGCGAGGATGTCGCCGTAGCTGACCTGCGCCGAGCGTTGCGCGACGGCCCGCGCGAACGCGTTCGAGAACGCGAGCTCTGGGTCTCCGGTCAGCTTCAGGATCGGATTGATCTGCGACCAGCGCACTGCGGTGCCTCCGAGCTGACAGCGCAGACCCGGTGACAGGATCAGCTGGCCTTCGGTCCGCGAGCGCACGAATCCCTTCCCGGCCGCCCGCGGCCCGTTGCAGAGGTTCGGGTTTCGCGCCCACAGGTAGACGCACGCAGCCCGCGGCTTCGCAGGATCCATCTCGCCGGGAGTCGTTTTCCACTCCGCCCAGCCCCAGGACCAGATCGAGCTGAACTTCATCTCGTTGGCCACGTAGCGGGCTGCAAGCGCCTGCCACTTCACGGTACGGAACCAGGCCTTCGCCTCGAGACCCTCGCGTCCGCCGCTGCCCTTCGACGTCTGGAAGCCGAGGAAGATCCCGAGCTTCGACACGGGGATTCCCGCCTTCGTGAAGTCGAGGATGCCGTTCCGGAACGCCTGGCGGAGAGTGCGACTCCCTCGAATGGGCCCTTGCTTGTAGATCAGCGGCGCCGGGAAGTACACCTCTCGGACGATTCCTGCGACGTCGGCGACCTGGCGCCACCAGTCGCCGGCGGTTCCGTCGGTGTACGGCTTCGCGTTGACGAGCAGCCACGGTTGCGCACCGCGTTGGCGCAGTGTCTGCAGGAACAGCAGCACGTTCGACCGGTACTGCGCGTTCGTCGCCGACCACGGCACCGCGAGCCACGAGCCGAAGAGCTCGTTCTCGGCGATCACCGGGTTCGAGCAGTCCATCGCCTGCGCCGCGTACTCGTAGAACTTGTTCGCCTTGTCCACGATCGTCGCCGGATCGGCGGGCTTGCTCGTCGTCCCGACGCGGCGATTCAGATAGAGATCGAAGTAGGCGGTCTGCGCTCCGCCCGCCCGCAGCTTCGGCGGATAGATCAGGTTCGAGGCGAGAGCGGTGACGCCCGGCTTCGCGAACATGTTCCAGAACGGGACCGACCCGTCCGCGAAGTCGAGCCACAACGGCGCCTTGCCGAAGAGCGAGCAGTTCGCCTGCAACTGCTGGGCCGGCGCACCTTTCCCACCGGTGAGTGCGAGAGCCAGCGCGACAGCGACGAGGACCCCTAGCCTCTTCACAAGGGCTAACAGTAGCCGCGAGGCCGGGTGGGCCTCAGAAGCGCTTACGAACGCTTTACCAACGGCGGCCCCACGGGTAGTTTGGGCGCGTGCAGCGAAGGATCGCGTTCGCGCTGGTCGCCGTCGCCGCCGTGGCCGCTACGGTCGCAGCGATCGCGGCCGGGGGCTCAGGGAGTGACGGACCGGCGGCGCGAACGTCGGCGCCGACCTGGAACAGCGTCGCCCCGATCTTCGCGAGCAAATGCGCCGGCTGCCACACGCCCGGCGGCATCGCTCCGTTCTCGCTCCGTAACGCGAAGACCGCCGCAGCGTACGCCGACCGCATTCTCGCGATGACGCACCTCGGAAAGATGCCGCCGTGGATGCCGGGCCGGGACTCGCCGTCGTATCTCGGACAGTCGCAGCGGATCCTCACGGCCGCCGAGAAGCAACTGATTGCACGCTGGGTCCGCGGCGGTGCCAGGATCGGCAACGGCAACACCGTCAAGCCGGTCGGCGGAGGTAGCAAGGCGCCCGGAACGACGATGACACTCGCGCCGACGAGGGCTTATCTCCCAAAGCCTGCTGTCGGTGGGCTCGACGACTATCACTGTTTCCTCCTCGAGCCGCACCTGGCGCAGAACGCATACGTCACGAGCGCGGTGATCAAGCCGCAGCGCTCGACGATCGTGCACCACGTGATCCTGTTCGAGGCATCGGGCCAGAACGCAACCGATGCGCGACGACTGAACGACGCCTCCGGCGGCAACGGCTGGACCTGCTTTGGAGGACCGGGCCTGTCCGAGACGCATCCGACGTCCGACTCGGCGTCGAACGACCGCCTCGGCGCGCCCCCCTGGATCAGCGCCTGGGTGCCCGGCCATACCAACAACGACACGCCGGCCGGGACCGGGGTGCTCGTACACGCCGGAGCCGCAATCGTGATGCAGGTGCACTACAACCTCATCCACAAGGCTCAACCCGATCGCTCGCGCGCCGTCATCCGTTTCGCGCCTGCCGCGACG
>DATMZV010000019.1:0-7879 GCA_035573355.1 Gaiellaceae bacterium
CACGTCATCGTGATCATGCAGGAGAACCGGTCCTTCGATCAGTACTTCGGCACGTATCCCGGGGCGGACGGTTTACCACGCGAGGCGAACGGCGACTTCGCAGTGTGCGTCCCCGATCCGCTGAAGGGTGCTTGCGAGAAGCCTTTTCACGATACGAACGATCTCAACGCCGGCGGCCCTCACGGCGCCGCGAATGCGGTCGCCGACGTCAATGGGGGCAAGATGAACGGCTTCGTCGCTCAGGCGGAGGTCGCGAGGCGCCGGGGATGCAAGAAGAATCCCAACGACCCGATCTGTTCCCAGCGCTCGGCGAATCCCGATGTCATGGGCTACCACGATGGGCGCGACATCCCGAACTACTGGGCGTATGCCCACAACTTCGTCCTCCAGGACCACCTCTACGAGCCGAACGCCTCCTGGAGTCTTCCTGCGCATCTGTTCCTGGTCTCCGAGTGGTCGGCCCGCTGTTCGCGCGCGAACGATCCGATGAGCTGTGTCAACGAGCTGCAGAACCCCGGCGCACCACCTGATTGGCCCGGAAGCAAGGGTGTCGCGCCGAACTACGCGTGGACCGATCTCACGTATCTGCTGCACAGGCGTCACGTCAGTTGGCGTTACTACGTCTTCAGCGGCACCGAGCCGGACTGCGAGGACGACGCGATGATCTGTGAATCCGTCAAGCAGGGCGCGAAGACGCCGGGCATCTGGAACCCGCTGCCGTACTTCGACACCGTCAAGCAGAACGGACAGACGCAGAATGTCACCAGCCTCTCGAACTACTTCAAGGCTGCGAAGGACGGCAAGCTGCCTGCGGTTTCGTGGATCAATCCGACCGGCTCGGTCAGCGAGCATCCGCCGGGCCTCATCACCGCGGGGCAGACGTACGTGACGAGGCTCGTGAATGCCGCGATGCGCGGACCGGACTGGAAGTCCACCGCGATCTTCGTCGCCTGGGACGACTGGGGCGGTTTCTACGATCACGTCAGGCCACCGAGCGTCGACGAGAACGGCTACGGCCTGCGTGTCCCAGGGCTTGTGATCAGCGCGTATGCGCGGAAGGGCTTCATCGACCACCAGACCCTGAGCTTCGACGCCTACGCGAAGTTCATCGAAGACGATTTCCTGGGCGGACAGCGGCTGAATCCGGCGACCGATGGTCGTCCAGATCCGCGGCCTGACGTCCGCGAGAACGAGCCGATACTCGGCACGCTCGTTCGCGACTTCGACTTCGCGCAGAAGCCACGCCGGCCCCTGTTTTTGAATCCGCGCCCTCAGACCGACCTTCACTGAGTCGAAGACAGGAGCGGCTACGCTCAACGAGTGGCCGCTCCTGTTACCAGAGACCAAGAGCTCGAGCTCACGATCGACCGTCTCGCCTACGGCGGAAACGGCGTCGCGCGCCTGAACGGGTTCGTCGTCTTCGTGCGACGCGGCCTGCCCGGCGACACGGTTCGCGCACGCGTTACGAAGGTGCAGCGGCGCCACGCCGAGGCGCTCGTCACCGAAGTCCTGCAGCCGAGCCCGCTGCGCGTCGAAGCGCCGTGCAATCACTTTCCGACCTGCGGCGGCTGCCGCTTCCAGGATCTCGCCTACGAGGCGCAGGCACAGTCGAAGCACGATCAGGTCGCCGATGCGCTCCGCCGGATCGGAGGATTCGCGGAGCCGCCGCTCGAGGAGCTCCTGCCGGCGGACGAAGTGTTCCATTACCGCAACAAGCTCGAGTACTCGTTCACGCAGCTCGAGGACGGCCCGACGCTCGGCTTTCACAAGGCGGGTCGCTGGGACGAGGTGCTTCAGATCGACGAGTGCTGGCTCACGACCGACGTCGGCAACGCCGTTCGCAATGCGGTGCGGGAGTGGGTGCGCGGCGACAGGCTCGTGGCATACGACCAGACCGAGCACACGGGTTATCTCCGGCATCTCGTCGTGCGCGAGGGAAGGAACACCGGGCAGATGCTCGTCCAGCTGGTGACCGCTCCGGGCGAGAAGTTCGACCGCGGCGGGTTCGTCGACGTGCTGCGCCAGTTCCCCCAGGTCCGGTCGATTCACTGGGCGGTGAACGACGGCCCCGCGGAGGTGACGACGAATCTTCCGAGTGAGCTGCTCTGGGGTGAGGAGGCGATCGAGGAGGAGCTTTGCGGGCTGCGCTTCCGTGTGAGGCCGAATGCCTTCCTGCAGACGAACACCGGCATGGCGGAAAAGCTGTACGGGATCGCCCGCGAGTTCGCCGGGCTGACTGGCAACGAGACGGTGTACGACCTCTACTGCGGCATAGGCACGATCGGTCTCGTGCTGGCGCGCGATTCGCTGACCGTCTGGGGTCTCGACGTGTCGGAGGAGTCGATCGCGTGCGCCCTCGAGAACGCAGACCTGAACGAGATCCACAACGCCGCCTACTTCGCCGGCAACGTCGGCCAGACGCTCGAGGACCTGCACACTCGGAGCGGCGACCCCGATGTCGTCGTCGTCGACCCGCCGCGTGCGGGCCTCGCGGGCAAAGCGTTGAAGCGCCTCGGGGAGATCGGCGCGCGGAGGATCGTCTACGTGAGCTGCAATCCCACGACGCTCGCCGGCGACGTGAAGCGGCTCCGGTCGGAGTACGGCTACGACCTCCGGCGCGTGAAGCCGGTGGACATGTTCCCGCACACGCCGCACGTGGAATCCGTTTCGCTCCTCGAACTGGCGTAGGGCACACTTACGACACGGTGTCGGACACCAGGGGCTCTGGCACGGACGGTCTGGACCGGCGCGAATTCCTCGCTCGCGGCGGTCGCCTCGCTCTGGGCGGAGCGGCCGTTGTTGCGCTTCCGGGCTGGGTCACGGCCGGCTCGCGTTCGACTGTCGACCCTCGGGTCGTTGAGCTCGCAGGGTTGGTGCAGGGCACGGTGGTCACGCCGGCCGATTCCGCCTATGACTCTGCCCGCCGGCTCTACAGTCCTCGCTACGACTCCGTCCGGCCAGGGGCAATCGTCTTCTGCGAGACGACGCAAGACGTCTGGCGGACGGTGCGCTGGGCGAAGCGCCACTCGATCCGCGTCGTCGCGCGCGCCGGAGGACATAGCTACGCGGGCTATTCCACGTGTCGCGGCGTCGTCGCCGACGTTACGCGCCTGAGCAACGTCACCGTGAATCCCGCGGCGGGAACGGCTACGGTCGGCGCGGGCGCGAGGCTGATCGATGTCGACCAGCAGTTGTTCCAGAACGGCGTGATGATCCCGGCCGGATCGTGCCCGACCGTCGGCATCGCGGGACTGACGCTCGGCGGCGGCCATGGTTTTTCAGGTCGCAAGTACGGCCTGACGTGCGACAACCTGCGCTCGCTGACAATCGTGACGGCGAGCGGTCAGGCGCTCCTCGCTAGCCAGACGCAGCATCCCGATCTCTTCTGGGCCTGCCGCGGAGGCGGCGCCGGTCAGTTCGGGATCGTGACCAGCTTCGTCTTCAACACCCATCCCGCGAGCGACGTCGCAACGTATCGGGCAACGTGGGACTGGAGCGACGCGGCCAAGATCGTCGCAGCCTGGCAGGCATCGGCGCCGACCGCACCGGACGAGCTGTTCTCGATGTGCGACCTGATCGCGACCGACGGCGCCGGCGGTCCGATCGTGGCGTCGAACGGCCAGTACTTCGGCGGCACTGCGGCCCTGCAGACGCTGCTTCAGCCACTCGTCATCGCTGCGCCGCCGAAGACGATGGAGATCCGCCTCCGCTCGTTCGTCAACGCAGCGCTCGACTGGGCCAACTGCTCGGAGGTCGCCCGCTGTCACATCGGGGTCCCGAACGCGGAGGTCGGCCGTTCCGACTTCCTTGCCAAATCCGACTACGTCGCGACGCCGCTGCCGAGCGGCGGGATCCAGGCGATGATCCAGAAGATCGAGCAGCGGCAGAACGATCCCGCGCTCGGCGGCGGCAGCATTCTCATGGATGCGTACGGCGGCGCGATCAATCGCGTCGCCAAGGACTCAACCGCGTTCGTGCACCGTGACCAGCTCTTCTCGATCCAGTACGTCGCCGGGAGCTCGTCCGCGGCGGACGCGGACTGGCTGCGCGCGTTTCGCGGAGCGATGGCGCCGTTCGTCTCCGGTCAGGCGTATCAGAACTACATCGACCCGGAGCTTCAGCAGCCGAACGTCGCGTACTACGCGTCGAACCTACCGCGGCTGCGGAGGGTCAAGGCTCGCTACGACCCGAAGAACGTGTTTCGGTTCGATCGGAGCGTGCTTCCCGCAGCTCCGCCCTGACGCGAGTCCACAGCAGGTCGGCGTTTGCGAGCAGGAACCCGAGCGCGAGTAACGGCAGCGCAGGGAGGCCGCCGATGTCGCGCCAGACCGCGAGCGCAAGCGTCGCGCCGAAAGACAGTGTCAGCAACAGCCACGTCAGCCGCGGCCGGAGGTTCCACCGCGCGGACGCCGCCAGGAACAGGGCGAAGAACAGCAGGTCGGGCAGGCCGAGGTTCGCTCCCCCGTTCTCGCCCGGAATCGGGAAGGCGAAGGAGAAGTTCGTGAAGACGCTGCGGTGCTCGGTGACGATCACCTTCGTCGGCCCGCGCCACACCGAGTAGGCGTCGACCCACGGGATGATCAGGGCCACGAGGACGATCCAGCTCAGACTCTCGAAGTAGCGGAGGAACCAGAAGCCGAACGCCGTGACGCCGAAGAGCTTGCAGAAGTTCTCCGGGGTGCTCGCCCCTACGAGGTGCAGAAGGAGCGCGGCGAGGCCGAACGCAAGCCCAACCCAGATGAGCCCAGGGGCGTCCCAGAAAGGAAGCACGAGCCAGACGAGCGCAAAGCAGGCCGGGATCAGCGCGAACGAAACGAACGCGATGTCCCACCACGTCGATGCATTCCACAGCCGATCGTGGAATGCGTAGTAGAGCCCGAGCGCCGTCCCGAGTACTAGTAAGGCGGCAGCTCGGCCCACCATTGGCCGAGTGGCTTGAAGGCGTTCCAAAACTTCGTCTTTGCGGGAGCTTCGTCGAGTGCCGTATCGATGTCGGGGACCACGAGTACCTGCACTGTCGGCGTGAAGCGCTGGAGCTCTCCCGGCTTGTCCTCCACCTTATCCGCGAGCGGAAACTCGATCGAGTTCAGGTACTCGACCGTGTTCTCTCCCATCGCGACGATCAGCTTCGGCTGTACGATGTGCAGCTCGCGGGTCAGGAATGGGCGCGACTCCTCCTCGTCACCGTCGGCGAACTTGACGCAGTTCGTCCCGTAGACCGACATGGGGTCGACGTGCAGGCGCTGCAGGGACTTCAGGATCGCCTGGCCGGCGCGCCCGTAGAACGCGACTCCTTCCTGGACCTCTGCCGGCTGCGGCTTGAACTTCAGCAGCATCACGTCGGCGAGCGGATGGCCGGAGCCGACGACGGGCACGCGCGGGCCGCCCGTCCGTGCCACGTCGTGGGCGAGATCGTTGATCTCGACGATGGCTTTCTGGAGGTACTTCTCGTAGATCTCGTCGGTCGCCGGCACGGTCTCTCCAGTTTCGGGACTAGCGAACCCGTTCCTTGGCCTGGGCCATCCACTTGAGGGACTGGAGGTACACAAGGGACCGCGGGCGCCTCAGAACCTGGGCCGACTGGAGGCTCTGGAGGAATTCCTCCCGGCCGTGGAAGGCACGCATCCGCAGGGCGCCCGTGCCCACGCCCTGGAGGACGTGAGCGTCCGATCCGGCTCCCATGGTCAGGTTGTACTTCCGGGCGAAGCGCAACGCCTCGTCGTTGTAGGCCTCGAAGAGTAGGCGCGCGTTGTAGACCTCGAAGATGTCGATGTCGGCGAGGTGGCCCTGGAGCGTTGCCGGATCGGCGATCGAATGCATGCGGTCGAAGGGATGCGGGAGGTAGACGACCCCGTCCTGCTCCCTGATGGCCGCGACGGTCTCTGCGAACGACATCCCGCGTGGGATCTCCTTCCGGAGGTAGAGGCCGATCACCTCGCCCTGCCCGTCGGTCTTGATCTCCTCGCCGGGAATGACCACGAGCTCGTGATCGGCCGCAAGCTGGGCGGTCTCGAGGGCGCCGCCGATTGCGTTGTGGTCGGTGACGGCGATCGCGCCGAGGCCGATTGCCTCCGCATGCATGACGAGGTCTGCTGGATCGACGGTGCAGTCGTGCGACCAGCTCGTGTGCATGTGGAGGTCGCAGAGGATCCACTCGCGGTCGGCGAGCGGCTCCGCCGTCGCGCGCGGCCCATGACGCCGTTTGGTGAGCTCCTCGTACAGCGTGTCGAGCTCGCGGGCGACGTCCGTGAAGCTCTGGCTTTCGGCCTCCCCGAGCGCGCGCTCGGCCTTGCGCCGGCGAAAGTCGGGGTCTTCAGCGAGCCGAGCGACCTCGGCGCCCGCGAGCTCGGGCTGCTCTCGCATCCCGGGTGGTGCGGCGATTGCACAACCGGCTGCGGCTGCCTCGAGCCGGACGCGTTTCAGCCCCGCGAGCGCAGGGACGAAGATGCTGGTCTCCGCGAGGAGCGGCGCTCTCGTCGCGCCGTCGCGAGCCGTCCGGATGTGCACGCGGTCGCGAAGCGATCGCGGGATCGTAGGCCGCCCGGCGAGCGGTTTCGTCCGCAGCAAGAGCAGCTCCCAGTCGGGGAGCTCTTCCAACGCGCGAAACACGCCTCGCAGCAGAGCGCGCTCGTTCGGACGCCACTCGAGGACGATCAAGCTCCGCTTGGCGCCGGGTCGGAACAGCGTCGTGTCGACTCCCTCTCCGATGACTCGGTACTGGCCCGGGAAACGCACGGCCGCCGCCTCGGCCGTCTCCTCGCTCGTCGCGACGAGTGCATCCACGCGTGCGAGCAGGCGGTCGCGCTGGGCCTTTCCGGGCGGGTAGCCAAGCCGCTCGGGCGAGAGGAACGATGCGACCGTCAGCGCCTGAGCGTCGCGCAGCGCGAGATACGACAACGACGGCAACCCAGGCTCGAAGCCGTGCACGACGTCGAAGCGTCCGAGGGCCAGAGCGAGCGAGAGGTTGGCACGTGCACCGACCGGGACGCCAATGCGGCTTCGCCGCGAGATCGGCATGGCCGGTCCGAGCACGACCACCTCGGAGTCCAGCCCGTCCAGCAGGGCCCGGCGCCCCGCGGCGAGATCACGGGCCCGATTCGAGGACGCGAGGACGGTCACGGAATGGCCAAGGCCGCGTAGCTCTCTTGCAACGCCCGTCACGTGCTCGTTGACGTCGTGTGGCTGAGACCACGCAAAGGGCGTAACCAGGCAGATTCTCAGGCCCATCGCTCTCGGTAAGCCTAGCCGTGCCCAGCGGGTCGTCCTGCCGGACCGAACGAAATTGCGAGAGACTCCGGCCGCATCGAAATCGATCAGGGGAGACAACATGGGGAGATTCGAACGGGTCTGGCGGAGGCTTGCTTTCGCAGTCTTTGCGGGAGCGCTCTTCGCCGCGGTGATTGCATCGTCGGCCGGCGCGGGTGCGGCCTCGGGCCAGTCCGCCTCGGCCGGTCCCGACCCGCTACGAAAGATCAATCACATCGTCGTGATCTACGAAGAGAACCACAGCTTCGACAATCTCTATGGGACCTGGGAGGGTGTGAACGGTCTCGCGAATGCGGATGCCGCTCATACGGCTCAGGTCGATCAGACGGGTTCGCCGTACTCGTGTCTGTTCCAGCTCGACGTCAATCTGACGGTGCCGCCCCTCACAAAGGTTTGCGACGGGACGACTCCCAGAGGCGTCAACTTCAACAGCCATTTTCTTGCGAACACCTGGTTCACGATCGACGACTTCATCGGCCCGGACGCCACGACCTGTCCAAAGCCGAAGGACTCGTTTGCATTCCCCAACGGCATCCTCAACGGCTCGGGCGTCGGTATCGCCGGCGGTTGTACGCGCGACCTGGTGCACAAGTTCTACCAGGAGCAGTACCAG
>DATMZV010000020.1:0-70554 GCA_035573355.1 Gaiellaceae bacterium
CGCATTCGCTAGTTAGTCTCCACGGCCGTGTGCTTCGAGCTCGACTCGGTTCCGCCGATCCCGGTCATCCGGGGCGCCGCCGTCTCGCACGAGGACCTCATCCTGGACACACGTGACGGGAACCGCTTTGCCGCGTTCGCCGCGGCGCCGGAAGACCCGACGACCGTCGGTGTCGTGATCCTCCCGGACGTGCGCGGCCTCTACCGCTTCTACGAGGAGGTCGCCCTCCGCCTCGCCGAGCGTGGCTTCGCCGCCGTAGCGTTCGACTACTTCGGTCGCACCGCCGGAGTTGCGAAGCGTGACGACGACTGGGACTACATGGAGCAGGTCTCCCAGACGACGCCCGAGGGCGTGCAGGCCGACGTAGGCGCCGCCGTGGAATACCTCCGCTCAAAGGGAGCGACGACCGTCTTCACGCTCGGCTTCTGCTTCGGCGGCCGAAACTCCTGGCTCGCGGCGGCGGCCGGTCACGGGCTTGCAGGCGCGATCGGTTTCTACGGCCGGCCGGGCGAAGGGCGTGATGGGACACCAGGCCCGATCCAGCGCGCCGGAGAGCTGGAGGCTCCCGTGCTTGCGCTCCAGGCCGGCGCCGACCAGAACATCACCGCCGAGGACAACGCTGCCTTCGAGCGGGCGCTCGCCGATGCGGGCGTCGAGCACGAGGTCGTCACCTACGAAGGCGCACCGCACAGCTTCTTCGACCGCAAGCAGGACGAGTTCGCCGCCGCCTCGGAGGATGCGTGGGCCAGGGTGCTCTCGTTCATCGAGGCGCACGGCCCACCGCTCACGGACCGGAGTTAGGTCAGGCCGGAAACCGGGCGGGCAGCTCGTTCGAGTCGCCGGATCCGCTTGGCGAGCACGGTCATCATCCCGAGCGCGATCTCCGGATCGCGTTCCACGATCTCGCGCAAGACGTGACGCGGGAACTTGATCACGTGCAACTGACCGGCTGCGACCACTGACGCCGACCGCGGTTCCGAGTCGAGGAGCGCAAGCTCGCCGAAGTAGTCGCCGACCCTGAGTGGGCGCCCGCCGCGCCGGGCGAGGACCTTCGCCTCGCCGCTCAGGATCACGTAGAGGTAGTCGGCGGGCTGACCCGCAGCGATGACGACCTCACCGGGTGCGTATTCGGAGAAGCGGCCGAGCTTGACGAGCTCGCGCAACCGGCGCCTGCCGAAGCGGGCGAACAGCGGGAGGTCCCCGAGGACGTCTGCCCAGCCGCGCGCGTCGTCGAGGCTCGTGACGCGCTTCAGTCCAACCAGTCCTGACTCTGTTGCGAACATGACCTCAGCATGCCTGCAGCGGGGAAGGCTGCGAAAGTCGGTTTGCCGGTGAGTCCTGGGTGCGGTTAACCGTACGCACTCGACCCAGCCGTTCTTAGAAAGCTCTTACGCACCTCTCAACCGTTTTTCAGGCTGGCCTGATTCGCTGCGGCACATGACCGAGATCAGTTACGCCGTCGACTCGCCGCGGCTCGCCCTGCTCCGGACCGGCACTGCGCGCCGGGCCGCCGCAGTGGCTCTGCTCTGGACGCTCGTCGCTGGGAATGCCGCGGCGCTCGTCTGGCTCTGGGTGCACGGAGGCAACGTGTCCGACGACCTGACGACGGGAGAGCTCCTCACGAGCGCCGCCCGAATCACGGGCCTCCTCGGGGCGTACGCGGCGCTGCTGCAGGTGCTCCTGCTATCGCGGCTGCCCGTCGTCGAGGATCTCGTCGGCTTCGACCGCCTCACCGTCTGGCATCGCTGGAACGGTCACGCCTGCCTCGACCTCGTCCTCCTGCACGTCGTCCTGTCGGTCTGGGGCTACGCGCTGATGGACAAGATCTCCATCCCCAAGGAGCTGTCGACCATGCTCGGCGGCGGCATCTACCCGGGGATGATCACCGCCACGGTCGGGACCGGCCTGCTGATCGCCGTAGTGCTGAGCTCGATCGTCATCGCGCGTCGCCGTCTCCGGTACGAGGCCTGGTACCTCGTCCACCTGACTGCCTACGCAGCGATCGCGCTCGCATGGTTCCACCAGATTCCGACCGGCAACGAGCTCGTGCTCGACCGCATCGCGGCCGATTACTGGCGCGCGCTGATCCTCGCAACCTTCGGCCTGCTCCTCGCCTTCCGGGTGCTGGTCCCGGTCGTGAACGCCTTCCGCTACCGGATGAGGGTCGTCGAGGCGATTCCCGAAGGGCCGGACATCGTGTCGCTGCGGATCACCGGGCGCCGACTCGATCGCCTGCACGCCCAACCGGGCCAGTTCTTTCTCTGGCGGTTCCTCGACCGGAGCCGCTGGTGGGCTGCGCATCCGTTCTCGCTCTCCGAGATCTCCTCCGGCGGGGATTCCTTCCGGATCACCGTCAAGGCGCTCGGCGACTTCTCGGCCGGGCTGGCCGACGTTGCGCCCGGAACTCGCGTTGTCGCCGAAGGGCCGTTCGGAGTCTTCACCGAAGCAGCCCGCCGTCGCGAGAAGGTCGTTCTGATCGCGGGCGGAATCGGGATCACGCCGATCCGCGCGCTGATGGAGGACATGTCCGGCGACGTGGTCGTCATCTATCGCGTCGTCCGCCAGGAGGACGTGATCTTCCGGGATGAGCTGGAGATGCTTGCGCGGGAGCGAGGAATCGCACTGTTCTTCGTCGTCGGCGATCACGCCACCGAAGAGGGCGCGTTGCTGCTGTCCTCGGACCACCTGCAGGACCTCGTTCCGGACATCACCGAACGCGAGGTGTACGTCTGCGGGCCGCCGGCGCTCACCGAGCTCCTGGAGCAAAACGTTCGCGGCGCACACGTTCCTTCCAATCTCGTCCATGTCGAGAAGTTCGCTCTCTAACGCGAAAGGACCAATGCGCAAGATCATCACAACCGTTCTCACCGTGGCCACGCTCGCGCTGCCGATCGTCGACGCAAACGCCGCCACGAAGGCCGCGAAGAAGAAGATCGTGGTCACCAAGAAGTTCGCCGGCTCGGTCGCATCGGTCGACCGTTGGGGCAACCTCCAGGTCACGATCGTCGTGCGAAAGACCACCACGGCGGTCAACGGCAAAAAGAAGGTCACGCGGAAGCTGACCGGGCTTTCCGTTCCCACCTACCCCAACCACACGGATCGGTCCGTGTACATCAACCAGAACGCCCTGCCGATCCTGAAGAGCGAGGCACTGCAGAGGCAGAGCGCGAGCATCAACCTCGTCTCCGGGGCGACCGACACGAGCTACGCGTTCGCCCAGTCGCTACAGGCCGCGATCCTGAAGGCGAAGCGGGCATGACGATGACAACCGCGACCGAGACCTTTCCCGGGATCCGGCGGGTCGAGCACGTCATGGGGATGCCGATCGTCCTCGACATCAGAGACGACGAGGTCGACGAGGTTGTCGTCGAGAAGATGTTCGAATGGCTCGGGTGGGTGGACGCGACGTTCAGCACCTACAAGCCCGACAGCGAGATCAGCCGCCTGAACCGGGGAGAGCTTCTCTTCGAGGAAGCGCACGGGGAAGTGCGGGGCGTGCTCTCGCGGTGCGAGGCCCTTCGCGTCGCGACCGACGGCTATTTCGACGTCCGGCGAGCTTCGGGCGAGCCGATCGACCCGTCCGGTCTCGTCAAAGGATGGGCTGTAGACCGCGCAGCGCTGCTCCTCGAGAATGGCGGCGTGCGCAATTACGCGGTCAGCGCGGGTGGCGACATGCGTTTGCGCGGGCGCGCCGTGCCCGAGCTCAGCTGGCGCGTCGGGATCCAGCATCCGCTCGACCGGACTGCGGTCGCGAAGGTGATCGAGACCACTGAGCTCGCCGTTGCCACCTCTGGCGCGTACGCCCGTGGCGATCATGTCTGGAACCCGCGTACAGGCCAGAGCCCTCGCGGGATTCTCTCGGTCACCGTGGTCGGGCCGAAGCTGGAAGTCGCGGACGCGTTCGCGACGGCCGTCTTCGCGATGGGCCCTGACCTCGGGCCACGCTGGACGGCGTCGCTTCGAGACTACGAGGCGATGACGATTCTGGCCGACCAAACGATCCTGGCAACCGGAGGTTTTCCCGATGACTGATCAGAAGCTCACCCGTCGCACCTCGCTCGTCAGAATCGGCGGCGTGCTCGCGACGGCGCTCGGCGCCGCCGGAATCGAGGCCCGCTCTTCCGAAGGCTCGGGTCCCGCCGCCGTTGCTTCGGGCGAGGTCTCCTGCGTGCTCGCTCCCGAGCAGACGGAAGGTCCGTACTACATCGCGAACGAAGCGGTGCGCCGCAACATCACCGAGGGCCGGCCCGGAACCCCGCTGCTGCTCCGCGCGTTCGTCGTCAACGCCTCCACCTGCAAGCCGATCAAGGGTGCGGCCGTCGACATCTGGCACGCCGATGCCGCCGGCGACTACTCGGGGTTCGGGCAAGGGGCCGCGAGCCGCACGTTCATGCGGGGCGTGCAGAGGACGAGCGCGAAGGGGCTCGCGCTCTTTCGCACGGTCTACCCGGGCTGGTACCAGGGCCGCACAGTGCACATCCACGTGAAGGTGCACCTCGGAGGCAACGTCGTGCACACGGGTCAGCTCTACTTCCCCGACTCGGTCACCGACGCCGTCTACAAGAAGGCCCCGTACACCAACCGCCCGAATCGCACGACGCGTAACGCTGACGACTCGATCTACCGAAACGGCGGCAAGCGCTCACAGGTGAGCCTGCGCAAGACGAGCACAGGCGTCTATGTCGCGACGATCACGATGGGCGTCCACCGCTCTTAACACCCTCCCGCTACATTCGTCGCGTGGAGCGCATGACGCGGCTCGAGTTGCTCTCGCGGGGCGGCCGTGCCGCCCTCGTCGTCGGCGGGCTTCCCTTCGCAGGCCGCCTCGCCGAGCGCGCCGCCGCTGCTCCGACGACAGGGATCTTCGACGAGCTCGGCAACGCTCTCCGCGGTGACGTGATCGTTCGCGGCGCGTCCGGCTACGACCAGGCGCGACTCCTCTACGACACGCGCTTCGACGGGATCAAGCCGCGCGCCGTCGTCTTCTGCGAGTCGCGTGAGGACGTACAGCGCACGGTGCGCTGGGCGAGGAAACACGCCGTCCGGATCGTGGCCCGCTCGGGTGGACACAGCTACGGCGGCTACTCCACCTCGCCGTCAGGCGTCATCGTCGACGTGTCGCGGCTCAAAGGCGTGGCGCTCGACGCGCGCGGACGTGCGATCGTCGGTGCCGGTGCACGCCTGATCGACGTCTACGACGGCCTGTGGCGACACGGGCGAACGGTCCCGGCCGGTTCGTGCCCGACCGTCGGCATCGCAGGTCTCACTCTAGGCGGCGGCGTCGGCCTCGCCTCCCGGAAGTTCGGTCTGACCTGCGACAACCTGCTCGAGGCGACCGTCGTGCTCGCGGACGGCAGTGCGGTCCTGGCCAATGCGCATCAGCACCCCGACCTCTACTGGGCGCTCCGCGGAGGAGGCGGAGGCAACTTCGGGATCGTCACGCGCCTCGTCTTCCGAACGCATCCGGTCGGCCAGGTGGCGACCTACTCCCTCGAGTGGCCCTGGTCGGATGCGAAGAGCGTCGTCCAGGCCTGGCAGAAGCTCGCGCCGCACGCGCCTGACGGCCTCTTCTCGGTGCTGAACCTGAACGCCGCCGCGGGCGGGCGTGCCCACATCACGTCGGCCGGGCAGTTCTTCGGGAGTGCAGACAAGCTTCGTGAGCTGCTGAAACCGCTCGCGAATGCGGGGACACCGACGCGCTTCACGGTGACGTCGCGCACCTACATGGATGCGCAGGAGATGTGGGCCGGCTGCGGCGGCACGCTCGCCGAATGCCACCTGCCGCCGCAGGGGAATCTCGGCCGCTCGACCTTCAAAGGAAAGTCGAGCTTCGCGAACGCTCCGCTGACCTCGGCTGGGATCGACACGATGCTCCACCAGATCGAGGCGCGCATCAGCACGGGGACCGGTTCGGGGATCATCCTGCTCGACTCGTACGGCGGCGCGATCAACCGCGTGAAGAAGGATGCGACGGCCTTCGTCCATCGCGATGCACTGTTCTCGATGCAGTACCTCGCGTACTGGGACGCAGCCGCCGCGGCCGAGCCGAACCTGCGCTGGCTGAAAAGCTTCTACGCGGCGATGCGGCCCCACGTCTCGCCGTTTGCGTATCAGAACTACATCGACCCCGACCTGCCGAAGTGGGGTCGCGCGTACTACGGAACGAATCTCGACCGGCTGATCGCGGTCAAGCGCAAGTACGACCCGCAGAACGTCTTCAGGTTCAGCCAGAGCATCCCGGTCAGGCGGGGCTGAGCGGGAGCTGCGCGGTCACGAGCGTGCCCTTGCCCGGCGGGCTGATCACGAAGAGGGTGCCGCCCACAGCCTCCGCGCGATCGCGCAGGCCGAGGATTCCGGTACCGCTCGCCGGATCTGCACCGCCGCGACCGTCGTCCGTGATCTCGAAGCGCAGAACGTCGTCATCCAGCTGGATCGTCACCTTCGCCTTCGTTGCCTCTGCGTGTCTTGCGACATTGGTCAGTGCTTCGAGGACGACGTAGTACACCGTCGCCTCGATGTTCTCCGGCAGCCGGACGTCCGGCACGGAGATGTCGACCTCGATCGGGAGTTTCTGCACAGCCGCCGTGATCGCGGGGCCGAGTCCCTGCTCTGTCAGCGCGGCCGGGTGCAGGCCGCGGGCGAGCTCGCGCAGTTCCGCGAGTGCCAGGTCGAGCTCGTTCGCGGCCCCCTCGAGCGAGGCCGCAACAGCTTCCGGGTTGGTCTCGAGCTGCCGGCGGGCGAGCCGGATCGTCAGCGCCAGTGAGACGAGGCGTTGCTGTGCGCCGTCGTGCAGGTTGCGTTCGAGCTTTCGGCGCTGCACGTCGCCGGCCTTGACGAGCCGCGCCCGGGATGCGCTCAGGTCCTCACGTGCCTGCGCGCTCGCGACGGCGAGGGAGACGAGCTCACAAAATGCGCTGAGCCGCCCTTCTGTGTCAGCCGGCAGGGGTTCGGCGCTCGCGATTCCGACGGCGCCCCACATGATTCCCGCCACGATGATCGGTGCCGACACGCTCGAGCGATAGCCCATGAGCCGCATGTTGTCCGCGGTTTGTCCGGTCCTGTTGGTGTAGTCGTGGATGCGCGCCGGTGCGCCGGTCTGCAGGACACGGCCGATGCCGGTGTTCTCGTCGGCGGGCAGTCGTAGGCCGAGGGTGAACGCGTCCTCATCTCCCACTCGGCTGTGTCGCCCCACGATCGTCGCCGTGTCGTCTCCCTCGTAGCGAAAGACGGCGGAGGCATCCACCTCGAGCACGCGTGCGCATTCCTCCGAGACCGCGGTGAAGACACGTTCGGGGCTCGCTTCGGATGCGACCAGGGTGGCGACTCTCCGAAGCGCACGCTGTTCCTGCGCGAGGCGTCCGACCTCGTGGAGCTTCGCCTCGGCATCGAAGTCGAAAGCGCCCCGATCCGAGGCGCCCTTCGGGGGTGCGCTCAGATCGATTCCGGCCGTCACCAGGATCGATGATGCGCCGTCCTCTCCGGGCATCAGCTTGTTCGACCAGGCAACGAGCTTCCGTCCTCCGTCTTTCGTCAGCCAGTGCCCGACCTGAGGGCTCGCGAGGCCGGTCTTCCAGATGTACGCGAGCACCTCGCTGAAGGCCTCTGCTTCCTCCGGAGGGATGACGAGCTCGCGGGCGTCGCGCCCGACCGCCTCGGCGCGGGTAAAACCGGTCAGCCGCTCGCAGGCCTCGTTGAAGAACAGGATCCGTCCGTCCTCGCCCAGGACGCAGACGAGCGACATCGTCGTCTCGGTGAGGACTCGGGCGAAGTCGTCCCCGAGGACGAAGTCAGGAGTCTGAGACATCGAACAGCGTCACTTCGTAGTCCTCGAGTGCGAGCCGCGTGCCGCCCACGGTCTCCGTCGTCAGCTCGCCCAGCTTCTTCCCGGCGTCGGCGCTCGCCTGCAGGGATTCCTCGTCGGCCCAGAGGGTGATGACGAGCGTCTTGCCGGCGCTTGGGCTCGCGAGCCTGATCAGGCCGCGGAAGCCCGAGCTGTCCCGGAGCCAGGGCAGGAGCTGGTCGCGGACGATCTCCAGCCCGAGATCATGCTGCTCGGGGGTCGTCTGGAGGACGTGCATGCGCGCGAACACGCTGTGGTTTTACACTGTCGCCATGGAGTTCGTGCCGCGTCTCGCTATTGCCTGGGCGATCAACCTCGCCGCCCTGTGGGTCGCGAACGCGATTTGGGACGGCGTCCAGATCCACGGGTGGGCGGGATACCTCATCGGCTCGGCGGTCCTGGGGGTCGCCAACGCCGTGCTGAAGCCGTTGCTCGCCATCCTCACCTTGCCCCTGATCCTCGTGACACTCGGCTTCTTCTACCTGCTCATCAACATCGCAATGGTCGCGCTCGCCGAGTGGATCGCGCCGAACTTCTCGATCGACGGGTTCTGGGCCTACGTCGGGACTGTCGTCGTCGTCTGGGCCGTCAACTGGATCGGCGGCCAGGTCATCGGCGACGTGGAACAACGTCGTCGTCCGCGCCTGACCTAGCCTCGAGGCTCAGTCCCAGAAGCCGTCGTGGACAGCGGCAGACTCCTTCGGCAGATGGGGTCCGCTGACCTCGACAGGATGGTCGCCCCGTGCAAAGACCTCGCGGGACGAGAGCTGGAGCTGCATGTTCTCGGGATTGCCCGCACTGATGGCGTGAATCTGCTCCTGGCTGAAGCCGAAGACGACGCTCCTGATGTTCCCCCAGTAGATCGCGCCCGCGCACATCGCACAGGGCTCGGTGCTGGTGAAGAGGGTGCAGCGACCGAGGAAGTCGCGGTCGAAGCGGGCGGTCGCCATCCGTATGAGGTTCGTCTCGGCGTGAGCCGTCACGTCCTTGTCCGTTCGCACGGTGTTCTCTGCCTCGAGCACGACATTGCCCTTCGCGTCCACCAGCAGCGCGCCGAAGGGATGGTTGCCGTGCTCTCGTGCCAGGCGCGCAAGCTCGATCGCGCGGCGGAGAAGCTGCCGGTTGCCGTTGCTCATCGGCGTCGAAGATATCGCTGCAGCAACGAGGGTCGCCGCGGTTGGGTCGCGCGCCAGTCGTCGTAGGTCTTGAAGGTGCCTGCCTTACGGGCTCGGGCGACGCACTCGGTGTGGGCGTGCCGGCGGCGTTCGGCGTCGTTCTCCGGCGCCATCACGACGTGCTCGCTCATGGCGTGCAGTCGCTGCCCGCAGAGCGGGCAGGTGTACGTCGCCGGCTTGCTGCTGTGCGCGCGGCGCACCGCCCACCACTCGGTCATGCGAAGTCGATGACGCTGCGGATTCCGTCCTGCGCTTCCATCAGCTCGAAGCCGCGGTTGACGTCGTCGAGCGTGAGCTTGTGGGAGACGAACGAGTCGACGTCGATCTCGCCCGCGAGGTAGCGGTCGACGAACTGCGGAACCTGGTCGCGACCCTTGACGCCGCCGAACGACGAGCCCGCGACCCGGCGGCCGGTGATCAGGAACCTCGGCACGATGTCCAGCGTCTCGCCCTTGCCCGCGACGCCGCACATCGTCGCGAGGCCCCAGCCCATCCGTGCAGACTCGACCGCCTGCCGCATCACGTTCACGTTGCCGGTCGCCTCGAACGTGTAGTCCGCGCCCATCCCTCCGGTCAGCTCGAGGATCTGTTCGACGATGTCCGGGCCACCGAGGAGCTCCTCCGTCGCGCCGTGCCGGCGCGCGAGCATGAGCCGCTCTCCCGACAGGTCGACGCAGACGATCCGTTCGGCGCCCTGGAGCCGGCAGCCGACGACTGCGCCGAGGCCGACCATGCCCGCGCCGAAGACCACGCAGGTCGATCCGGGCGCGACCTTGGCCGTGTTCATCGCCGCGCCGATCCCGGTCGAGAGGCCGCACGCGAACAGACAGGCCCGATCGAGCGGCGCCTCGGGGTCGATCTTGGCGAGGGCGATCTCCGGCATCACCGTGTACTCCGCGAACGTCGACGTGCCCATGAAGTGGCGGATCGGCTCACCGCCTCGGGAGAGGCGTGTCGTGCCGTCGGGAAGGTGTCCTTGGTTCTGTTGCTCGCGGATCGCAAGGCAGAGGTTCGTGCGGTGGTCGTGACAGTGCACGCATTCCCGGCACTGCGGTGAAAAGAGCGTGACGACGTGGTCGCCGGGCTCGACATCGGAGACGCCGTCGCCGATCGCCTCGACCACACCGGCGCCCTCGTGTCCGAGGACAGTCGGCGAGTAACCGGAGGGATCCGCGCCCGACGCCGTGTAGAGATCGGTGTGGCAGACGCCGCAGGCGACGAGGCGCACGAGCGCTTCGCCAGCTCGTGGCTCGGCGAGATCGAGCTCCTGAACCTCGAGGGGAGCCCCGAAGTCCTCCAGGACTGCGGCCCGGATCTTCATCGGTTACGAGCGAGCCCTAGGCCGCGGCGAAGCGCTTCGCGGCTCGCGCGCGAGCCCGTTCCGCTTCGACCTCGCGGTCCTTCGGAGCCGCAGACGTGACGAGTGCGTCGAGCATTCGCTGCGAGGCCGCGGCGACCTCGTCGACCGCACGCGCGAATGCTTCCTCGTTCGCCTGCGACGGCTTCGTGAAGCCGCTGATCTTGCGGACGAATTGCAGCGAGGCGTCGCGAATCTCGTCTTCCGTTGCGGGAGGCTCGAAGTTGAACAGGGTGTGAATGTTTCGGCACATGGCCGCAATCCTAATGGGCCGCTCACTTCGCCTTAACGTCGCGCCGTGACCGTGATCACGACGGGCCTGCACGCGACCCGGATGCCGGTTTCCGAGCTGGCACAGATCGTCGCGGGCAAGAACCCGAAGCACCGGAGCCTCTTCGAGCCCAAGAGTCCGTTCTGGATCCGCGTCGCGTCCGACCCGCCCCTGGCTCTGGACCAGCAGTACTCGCCCTAGCCGATCGCGAAGGTCACCGTCACCGTCGCTTCGATCTCCTGAGTTCCCGGCTCGATCGGCACGGCCGAGTCCTTCGCGCCCAGGGGTAGGGGCACGGCACCTCCGCCGCCTTCGACGATGGCGGTGATCTTGCCGAGGGTCGCGCTCGATGCGCTCGCGAGTGTTTCCGCCTTCGTGCGCGCCTGTGCGACTGCTGCCTTCAGGGCGGTGCGGTAGGCAGCGTCCTGATCGGATGCGAGCAGATTGGGACCGGACACCTGATTCGCGCCGGCACCGACGGCCGCGTCGACGACGTCGCCTGCATCGCCGAGCTTGCGGATCGTCGCCGTGACGGTGTTCGACGCCGTATAGCCGACGATGTCGTTCCCGTTGTCGTTCATCCGCGGAGAGAGCGAGACGTCGGAGGTCTGGAGGTCGGCCTGCGCCACGCCGGCCTTTTTGAGGGCGGCGATGACGCGGGCGACGGCCTGTGAGCTTGCCGCGAGCGCCGCGTTCGCGGTCTGAGCCTGGCTGACGGTCCCGAATGCGAACGAGGCACGATCCGGCGTGACGTTCGCGGAGCCGGTGCCGAGCACGGTGATGCCGCCGGCTGTCTCGTCGCCGGGCGCGCTGCTTGCGCCCGACGGCTGGAAGACTCCGGCGAAGGCGGCGACGGCCAGAGCGGCGGCCGCCAATAGAGCGATGCGAGCAAGCTTCATGAGGCTCTCCTTCGGGTTGTCTGCGACGTAGTACGTCGCAGACCCCCACGATCCTCACATCACACCGGTTTGATCCGCGGAGAGTCGGCCCACTACCGGCACTAACTCGCGCGTAACGCCGTTTCTCCACAGTCGTCCGCTTCGGCCACTGGTTTGGGTCAAACCCCAAGACACGCCAGTACCGGACTTGGCCCTGATGGATTGTGATCGAATCGCTTTGATGGCTTCCTTCGAGGAGCTTCTGGAGAGCTGGAGCGGCGAGCAGGCGGTGATCCACCGCGATCGCGAGAGCGACGGCTGGATCTTCATCTGCATGCACTCGACGCAACTCGGCCCGGCCGCCGGCGGCACCCGCCTGAAGGTCTACGAGACCCCGGCCGACGGGCTCCGCGACGCGATGCGGCTCTCGGCCGGGATGACGGCGAAGCTTGCGGTTGCAGACCTCGGACTGGGGGGCGGCAAGGCCGTCCTCGCCGTCCCGGCAATTCCGCAGGGTGACGAGCGCCGCGCTCTTCTCCATCGCTACGGCGACATGGTGCAGTCGCTCGGCGGCGGGTTCATGACCAGCTCCGACGTCGGCACCGGCGAGGCGGACATGGACGTGATCGCCGAGCGCACGGAGCACGTCTTCGGCCGCAGCCTGGCGGCCGGCGGTGCGGGCGATCCAGGGCCCTTTACCGCCGTCGGCGTCTTCCACGGGATCAAGGCGAGCGTCGCGCACTCCACCGGCTCGAACGATCTCGCCGGGCGCACCGTGCTCGTGCAGGGCGCGGGGAGCGTCGGCGGCGCGCTCGCGGAGCTGCTCGGTCGCGCAGGCGCCACCGTGCTGGTCGCCGATGTCGACGCGCAGCGAGCCCAGACCGTCGCGGCGTCAATAGGCGGCTCGCCCGTCGACGCAGGGAAAGCGATCGGCACCGAGTGCGACGTGTACGCACCGTGCGCGCTCGGCGCGACGCTGAGCCTCGAGAGCGTGCCGCAGCTCCGCTGCCGGATCGTCGCCGGCTCGGCGAACAACCAGCTCGCGGAGCCGGAGGCGGCCGAGTTGCTGCGCGACGCAGGAATCCTGTACGCGCCGGACTACGTCATCAATGCCGGCGGTGCGATCGCGATCAACTTCCTCGAGTCGAACGGGCGGAGCCAGGCCGACGTCGATGCTGCACTCGAGAGGATCGGCGAGACGCTCGAGGAGATTTACACCCGCGCGGACACCGAAGGCATTACCACGGCGTCGGCGGCCGACTCATTGGCCGCCTCGCGTCTGTCGTAACCCGTCGCGAGGCGGCCAACGTGAGTTGCAGCTACATGCCCTTGGCGAGCCCGACCACGTGTCCCTCGGGGTCGGCGAATAGCGCGATCGTGACCTCCGGGAGCTCCGTCACCGGCAGGATCGTCTTCCCGCCGAGCTGCTCGGCCTTGTCGAGGGTCGCCTGCGGGTCGTCGGTGCCGACGTAGAACGTGACGTGGCCGTTGCCGTCGGGCGACTGCCCGATGCCGCCGCCGATGCCGCCGTCTTCCTTCTCGATCATGGCGTACGGCATGTCACCCGGGATCTTCTGGGTCTTCCAGCCGAAGAGCTCGCCGTAGAACGCCTGGAGTGAGTCGAGATTCTTCCCCGACACTTCGAAATGCAGAACGGGATGTGTCATTGCGTGTTCCTTTCCTACATCGACGGTGCGTTCTTGACCCAGGGGTCTTCACCCGGATCGCCGCCCGCGGCAGCGATCTCGAGGCGCGGCAGGTAGTGATCCCAGCCCTGTGAGTGGGACTCCGCGGACTCGACGCTCGAGAGGGTGTGGACGAAGTGCAGAGTCGTCCCGTCTCCGTCGCGGGCGAGCTCGATCTCGACCGTCGACGAACCGGGCGGCGTGCGCTCCTCGTTCTCCCAACCCCAGGTGAAGACGAGGCGGTTCGGTGCATCGAGCTCGACGAATTCGCCTCGCGCGGTGTGTCCCGGGATGACCTCGCAGCGGTAGAGGCCGCCGGGCTGTGCCTCGAACGTGCAGGTCTGGCCCATCCAGCGCGTCGCCTTGTCAGGGTCGACGAGGAACTCCCAGACCGCCTCCGGGCTTGCATCGATCGAGAGGGTCCGCTCGACCGACATGGTCTCAGTGGTTGCGTCCATGTTTTTTCTTCTCCTCCTTTTCCACTTCGCGTTTGAGGGCGTCGAGCCGCACGTCCCAGAACTCGGTGAGGAACTCCTTGAGGTCGGCGAGCCCCTCGGGACGTGCCCTGTACAAACGCCTCGTGCCGTTGCGTCGCTCGCTCACGAGCCCCGCCTCCTTGAGGACGTTCAGATGCTGGGAGACCGCCGGGCGAGTCACGTCGAAGTGGCTCGCGATCTCGCCGGCGCTGAGCTCGTCGTCTCGAACGAGCCGCAGGATCTGGCGGCGCCGGGGAGCAGCGATCGCTTTCAGGGCGGCTTCCACGGTCTCTATGTAAGCATATTCTTACGTAAGAAGCAACTTACGAACCGGCCTCGATCGAGATCTCCGGTTTCGAAGCCGGATTGAGCCAGCGGAGCACGCGGAGGAGAACCGGCCGCCGCAGGCTGATGCAGCCGCTCGTCGCCTTCCCGATCTGCACATGGAGGAAGATCCCCGACCCACGTCCGCGAACGACGGGATGCATGTTGTACTCGACCACTGCGAGATGCGCGTAGGCACGCGGCGACGTCGACATGTCGGGCGTCGTCACCTTGAACGGCGGCCGTCGGCCGCAACCGACGCGTTGGAACGTGTTGTACGCCGGCGACTTCGAGTCCTCGACCCACCAGTCCCCGCAGCGGAGGCGAACGTAGCGAAACGCAACGCCCGGATTCGGTGAGTTGCCGTACATCGTCCGGCCGATTGGAAAGAGCCCAGCCGGCGTCGAGCCGTCGCCCTCCCGTCGGTTGGCGCGGACCCCGTTCTTGCCGACCCGAGCGGTGTACGGACCGCCCGCCGGAAGCCAGCAACCGTCCTCGCCGCGGGCCCAGGTTCTGGTCGTCGCGTACGTCGACCGTGCGGTCGCGGCTCGAACGGTGATCAGTTGCCGCGAAGCCGCGTCGGCGGGAGTGGCGAGATCGTTCGCGAGATTCGTGGGACACGTGGCCACCGCAATCGTCGCGAGCTGGACCGCCAGGAGCATCGGAGCACGTTATCGGCCGCTCGCGCGGAATAGGGTTCGGTCGAACGGATGAACACAACCGCTGACCTGGAACGGGGCCACGCCGCCTATTCGAGCTCTGCGTGGCAGGACGCTTACGCATCGCTGTCCGAAGCAGATCGGACCGTACCGCTCGCCGCAGAGGATCTTGAGCTGCTCGCGACGTCCGCCTACATGCTCGGTCGCGAAGACGACTGCGTGCAGATCCTGGGGCGCGCAGTTCAGCGTTACTCCGACGACGGGGTCCTGCTGCGCGCCGCGAGATGTGCGTTCTGGATCGGAATGCAGCTTGCGCTTCGCGGTGAGATGGGGCCGGCCACCGGTTGGCTCGGACGCGCACAACGGTTGGTCGACCGCGAGGACCGTGAGTGCGCAGAGCAGGGCTACATGCTGCTACCCGTCGCCTTCGAGCACGAGGTCGCCGGCGACTTCGAGGGCGCGGCCACGACTGCGGGTGCCGCAGCGGAATTAGGCGAGCGTTTCGGCGACGCGGACCTCTTTGCCCTCGCGGTGCATGTGCAGGGCGGCACCCTCGTCAAGTGCGGTCGTGTCGGAGAGGGGCTCGCGTTGCTCGACGAGGCAATGGTGGCCGCGATCGCCGGAGAGCTCTCGCCGATCGTGACGGGAACCGTCTACTGCGGTGTGATCCTGGCGTGCGAGGAGATCTACGAGCTTCGTCGCGCGCAGGAGTGGACGGCCGTACTGGCACGCTGGTGCGAGCAGCAGCCCGATCTCGTCGCGTTCACCGGCCGCTGCCTCGTGCATCGCGCTCAGTTGATGCAGCTTCACGGGGATTGGCGGGACGCACTCGAAGAGGCGCATCGCGCAGGCGAGCGTTTCGAGCTGAGCATGAACGAGGCCGCTGCTGCGAAAGCCTGCTACCTCCGCGGTGAGGTCCACCGTCTGCGAGGAGAGTTCGCCGAAGCCGAGGAGTCGTACCGAGAAGCGAGTCAGCTCGGGCTCGAGCCGCAGCCGGGCTGGGCGCTCCTGCGCCTTGCGCAAGGGAACGCCGACGCGGCGGCCGCAGCGATTCGCCGCGCGATCGGCGAGACGACCGATCGGCTGAAGCGTGCCGGCCTCCTGCCTGCCTACGCCGAGATCCTGATCGCGGTCGGCGATCTCGATGACGCGCGGCTGGCGTGCGCCGAGCTCGGGGAGATCGCTGCCGAGTGCGAGAGCGCGATGCTGGAGGCGATTCACGGACACGCTCGCGGAGCGGTCGAGCTGGCTGCAGGCGACGCCTCCAACGCGCTCGTGAGTCTTCGCCGGGCCGCGCAGGCCTGGAAGGAGCTCGAGGCTCCGTACGAGGCGGCTCGCGCGCGTGTGCTCGTCGGGCAAGCCTGCCGCGAGCTCGGCGACGAGGATGCGTTCTCTCTCGAGTTGGAGGCCGCGCGGGGTGTGTTCGAACAGCTCGGTGCGGCTCCGGATCTGACCTGGGTGGACGCCCTCATGGGAAAAGCCGCAACCACGGACGCACATGGCTTGTCGCCGCGCGAGCTGGAGGTCCTGCGGCTGGTCGCGTCCGGCAAGAGCAACCGGGAGATCGCCGGCCTCCTCGTGATCAGCGAGCACACGGTTGCGCGGCACGTGCAGAACATCTTCACGAAGCTCGGCGTCCCGTCGCGAACTGCGGCGGGCGCGTTCGCGTTCGAGCACGACCTCGTCTGACCTCGCCGCTGGTCAGAAATGACCACGCGCCGAGCGAGGCAAGTTGGTGGATCCGCGCGATGCGGCCCGATCACCCTCCGTCCTACCGTCGCCATGCAGGTCATTCGACACCGAGCCCAATGGAGGAACGGTCATGGCGACACAGGAAGCAGGGATCGAGAACCGGCACGACGCCGGCACGAGCAGCAAGAGCACGGAGGAATTCGAGACCGTCGTCATCGGCGGTGGCCAGGCCGGACTCGCCGTCGGCTACTACCTGAAGAAGCGCGGCAGGTCGTTCGTGATCCTGGACGCGAACGACCGAATCGGCGGATCGTGGCGCACTCGAACCTGGAATTCGCTGCGCCTCTTCACTCCGGCTCGCTACGACGGGTTGCCCGGCTGGGGCTATCCCGGTCCCGGCTGGTCGTATCCGACCGCGAAGGAGTTGGCCGACTACCTCGAGGCTTACGCCTTGCGATTCGAGCTTCCGGTGCGAAGCGCGACGGCAGTGAAGCGTCTCGCGAAGGAAGGTGAGCGCTATGTCGTGGAGTGCGGCGAGCGCCGCTTCGTGGCCGACAATGTGGTCGTCGCGACCGGCTTCTACGGAACGCCGTCGGTTCCCGACTTCGCGTCCGAGCTCGATCCGCGCATCGTGCAGATGCATTCCAGCGAGTACCGCGATCCGTCCCAGCTTCGGTCCGGCGGCGTTCTCCTCGTCGGCGCCGGCAACTCCGGTGCCGACATCGGCCTGGAGGCGTCCGCGACACACCGCACCTGGCTGTCCGGGAGGGACAAGGGTCAGGTGCCGGTTCGCATCGAGAGCCGGAAAGCCCGTCTCGTCCTTCCGATCTTATGGTTCGTCGCATCACATGTGCTCACCGTGAAGACCCCGATCGGCCGGAAGGTGAGGCCGCATGTCCTCGCCGAGGGCGCCCCGCTCATCCGGGTCAAGTCGGAGGACCTCCTCGCGGCCGGAGTCGAACGCGTCTCGAGAACGGTCGGTGTGCTCGACGGTTTGCCCGCGCTCGAGGACGGACGCGTCATGGATGTCGCCAACGTCATCTGGTGCACGGGCTTCCGGCAGGACTTCAGCTGGATCGAGGTCCCGGTCTTCGGTGACGACACGGAGCCGATGCACGAACGCGGGGTCACGTCCGAGCCGGGGCTCTACTTCGTCGGCCTCGACTTCCTGTACTCGTTCACGTCGGAGAACGTCGGCGGCGTGGGGCGGGATGCGCGCCACATCGCCGGGCTCATCGCTTCGGGCTAGGCGGGAGCGCCGTAGACTCGCTTCCGTGGCAGGGATAGTCGAACTGAGAGAGCGGCACCGCGGTCCGGTCATCGCTCCGGGCGACGACCGCTACGACGGTGCGCGCGCGACGTTCAACGGGATGGTGGACCGCCGGCCCGAGGTGGTCGTTCGCCCGTTGGATGCCGCGGACGTCGTCACGGCCGTGCAGTTCGCCCGCGAAGGAGACCTGCCTGTGTCGATCCGCGGCGGTGGCCACGGCGTCGCGGGCCACTGCGTCGGCGACGGATCGGTCGCGGTCGACCTACGGCTCATGCGCCAGGTCGTCGTCGACCCGGAGAAGCGGACGGCGACCTGCGGCGGCGGTGCGCTCTGGGACGACCTCGATCCGCCGTGTCAGGTTCACGGTCTCGCGACGCCGGGAGGGACCTTCGGCGACACCGGCGTGGCCGGCCTGACGCTCGGCGGGGGTCTCGGCCATCTGAGCCCGTCGCTCGGGCTCACGCTCGACAATCTGCTTGAAGCGAACCTCGTCACCGCGGACGGGGCTGTTGTTTCCGCTAGCGAGGGAGAGAATCCCGAGCTCTTCTGGGCGCTCCGCGGCGGCGGTGGCAACTTCGGCGTCGTCACGCAGTTCACGTTCCAGTTGCATCCGGTGGGCCTGCTGCTCGGCGGTCAGATCGACTTCCGCTACGAGGACGCGCCGGTCGCCCTCACGCGCTGGCGGGACGTGATGGCGGACGCGCCGGACCTGCTCGCGAGCTTCGGGCAGGTCTACCGAAGCCCAGCGGTGGGCCTGTCCGGCGCGAACCTGTCGTTTGCGTGGCTCGGAGCCCCGGACGACGGAAACGCGGTGATCGCCGAGCTCACGGCAGGGCTGACGCCGACGCGGAACACCGTGCGGCCCATGCACTACTGCGAGCTCCAGGGCATCTACGAGCGAATCCCGTTCGGTCTGCGGAACTACTGGTCGGGACGGTTCCTCGGAGAGCTCCCGGATGAGCTGCTCATGCAGACGATCGAGATCTTCCGCGACCCGGCAATGGCCGGAGGCGTCTTGATCGAGCCGCTGCACGGTGCGCCGGCGAGGATCGCCTCCGATGCCACCGCGTTCGCCGGACGAGAAGCGCGCTGGAACGCGACGTTCCTCAACATCTGGACCGACCCGGATATGGACGAGACCGAGATCGAGAAAGCCCGCGCCTTCTCGCGCTCGCTCGAGCCGTGGCGCGTCGGCGGCGGCTATCTCAACTACGCGAACGAAGCGGCCTCGGAAAGCCTCGAGACGGAGTTCGGTGTGGAACGGTTCCAGCGGTTGCTCGCGGTGAAGCGGGATCTCGACCCCGCGAACGTCTTCAGGTTCAACCACAACATCGCGAACGCCTGAGTCGCTTCGCGAGGGCGACGTGCGCCGCCCCCGCGAAACTGAGAAGAGCCCGTTGGTCTAGACGGTTCGGGCGGTAGGCGTGCTGCGGAGGAACATCAGGATCGAGACGATCAGGATCCACAGCAGGAAGAGGAACTGCGGGAAGAAGGCGACCGAGGCGAGCGACAGGATGCCGACGACAACCCCGAGCCAGCCTGCCCAGGTCGGCCACGCCCCGGCCCACATGAATGCCAGCGAGGCGGCAATGATCATCGCCGCGAGGCCAAGCGCGCCCGTCGCGTGCATGACCCAGCCGACGTCGTCCGCCGCGTGGATCAACTCTGGGAAGACCTGGTGGTGGTAGGTGTCGTCGCTCATCGTCCTGATTCCGTCGCTGAGCGCGACCGCCGCTCCTGCCACTGCGATGTAGATGCCACCGCCCAGGCCGACCACGGCCGTCAGGATCCCCTCGCCGTCGATCAGGCTCACCGCTCGGCGCAGTGCAGCGACGAACCAGAGCAGAAAGAAGAGGCTGAGGCCGATGAGAATCCAGCCACCGTTGACGCGGTCGCGGTGTCCGGAGTCCGAGTACCACTGGATGACCTTCGCCGGCGCTGCACCGCTGCTCGGCGCGCCGCTGAAGAGCAGGATCGTGCCGATGACGAAGAGCACGACGTAGAGCGCTCCTCCGAGAAACGCCATTCGCGCAACGGTGCGGGGACGGCCAACTGGAACCGCAGTCTCCATGGAACCTCCCTCTGAACGCGGGCACCATGCCCGACGATGAGGCCCGGTTCGCTTCGGCTCGGTGGACTCCTCCGCGGGGACTACATCGTCCGCACGGATGAAGCGAGCTCGTCCTCGCGGACGACGCGGTGCGGCCGCGGAGAGAGTACTTTCAGCCCGTGAAGACGCTCGGGCGGCTCGCCTTGCGCCACTGGTTCGACATCGCGATCCTTGTCGGGCTCGGGATCGGCATCGCGGAAGCGGTCAGGCAAGTCCACAAGTCCGACGGGCCCGCGGGGCCCCTGTGGCTCGACGTCATCTTCGTCGTCGCGATCATCACTCCCTTGCTCGCCCGCCGGCGGTTTCCGTTCGGCGCGCCCGTTGCCGTTGCGGTCGTAGTCACCGTCTCGACTCTTTTCGACGACAAGCTCACGCCGAACAACTTCATGATCTTCCTGGCCGGGTGTTCCGCGGTGTTTCTCATGGCCTTGCTCCCGGACTGGAGGCAGGCGGTCGCCGGGCTTGCCATCGTCTTCGGCACCGAGGCCGTCGTGGCTCGCACGGATCCGAACGGCGGGATCGGTGACTTCTTCTTTTCGAATCTCCTCTTCGGTGTCGTGTGGGTCGTCGGCTTCGCGCTCGGTCGCAAGTTCGAGGAGGCCGACGAGGCGAGGGAGCGGGCTGCACGCGCTGAGCGCGAGCGGGAGGAGCGCGCACGGGCGGCAGTTGCCGAAGAGCGCGCCAGGATCGCGCGCGAGCTCCACGACGTCGTCGGTCACAGCGTAAGCGTCATGACCGTCCAGGCTTCGGGGGTGCGACGCCTGCTCCGGCCCGATCAGGAGCGAGAGCGCGAAGCCCTGCTCGTCGTCGAGCGAACGGGACGCGAGGCGCTCGCCGAGATGCGCCGGATGGTCGGTGTGCTCAGGCGTCCCGAGGAGGCGCCGGCGCTCGCGCCCCAACCGAGTCTCGAGCATGTGAACCGCCTCGTCGAGCAGGCGCGGGACTCGGGCTTACCGGTCGAGCTCCGCATCGACGGCGACGCGATCCAGCTGCCCGCCGGAGTGGATCTCACCGCGTACAGACTGGTGCAGGAGGGGCTGACCAACGCGCTGAAGCACGCTCACGCGACCAGAGCTGAAGTGGTCGTGAGCTACGGGGAGAGTCACATCGAGGTATCGGTGACCGATGACGGCACGGGTGTGGGCAACGGCGACGGCGGCGGACACGGTCTCGTCGGGATGCGTGAGCGCGTCTCGGTTTACGGCGGCGAGCTCGACGCCGGGCCGCAGCCCGACGGCGGGTACCGGTTGCGGGCGAAACTCCCGCTCGAAGCATGAGCCTCCAGGTCCTCATCGTCGACGACCAGGCACTCGTACGGGCGGGGTTCCGGATGATCCTCGACGCCGAGGAGGACATCGAGGTCGCGGGCGAGGCCGCCGACGGGCTCGAGGCGGTGAGCGAGGCCGAGCGCCTTCGGCCGGACGTCGTCCTCATGGACGTCCGGATGCCGCAGGTGGACGGCATCGAGGCCACGCGTCGCCTGCTGGCGGGCGACGGCGTCGACACGAAGGTGGTCATGCTGACGACGTTCGACATGGACGAGTACGTCTACGACGCGCTTCGAGCGGGCGCGAGCGGCTTCTTGCTCAAGGACGTCCCGCCGGAGCAGCTCGTGGCCGGCATCCGCGCCGTCGCCCAGGGTGACGCCCTGCTCGCGCCGTCGATCACGCGAAGGGTGATCGAAGAGTTCGTGCGGCGCCCACCGTCGTCCGTCCGGACGATGCCTCAGGAGGTCGAGGGCCTGACTGCGCGGGAGCTCGAGGTCTTGAAGCTCGTCTCACGCGGCCTCTCGAACGCCGAGATCGCAAAAGAGCTCTTTGTCAGCGAGACAACCGTGAAGACGCATGTGGCGCACGTGCTGACGAAGCTCGACCTTCGGGATCGCGTGCAGGCCGTGGTCTTCGCGTACGAGTGCGGCCTCGCCGGCGCCGACGGGGAGTAGTTCACCTCATCCTGGCGGACGACCCGGGTCTCTCACAAGATCGCCCGGTAAGACGACGCGAGATCATTCTCGGCGCCGACGAAAACGAAGGGCCGCGGACCTAGCCTCCTAGGTGTCAACGAGCAGAAGGAGGCAGCAAAGATGATCCGCACGGGAGACACCATTTTCAATCCGGTCACAGGGGAGCGCATCACCTTCCGCGCCACCTCGGCCGACACGAACGGCGAAGCGGTCGTGATCGAATGCGCCGTCAAGCCGGACGGTTTCGTCGCCGCGACGCACGTGCATCCGTCGCAAAGCGAGCGGTTCGCCGTCATCGAGGGAACGCTCGGCATCAAGGCCGGCAAGGAGAAGCAGACACTCGGCCGCGGCGAAGTCGCGGTCGTCGAGCCCGGAACGCCGCATCGATTCTGGAACGCCGGCGACGACGAAGTGCGCTTCGTCTGCGAGGTGCGACCAGCACTGCAGTTCGAGTCGCTGCTCGAGACGATGTTCACGCTCGCCGCCGACGGCAGGACGAACCGCAAGGGCATGCCGAACCCGTTGCGGCTCGCCGTGATCGCACGGGCTCACTTCGACACGGTTCGGCTGCCGCAACCGCCGGCGTGGCTGCAGCGAGCCGGGCTCGCCCTCGGTGCCCCGCTCGGACGGGCGCTGGGCTACCGCTCGACGTACACGCCCGCGATGAACGCTCCCGCGATCCCCGCAGTCTGAGATGAAGCGGCGCTTCTACTTCACGCTCGTGGTGCTCGCGCTGATCCTCCTGGCGCTGCCGGGATTCGCGGCCAAGGCGGCAAAGCGCGCAGCGGGCCCCGCACTGCGGTTCGCGTAAGCCGAGACGAGTGGGTGCAGCAACCGCTGCGCCCACTTCATCTCGGGACGAACGGCTTGCCGGCGCGCTCGAGCGGCAAGCCCGCGTCGCGCCATTCGTTCTTGCCGCCGGAGTAGTGGCGGACGTTCGTGTAGCCGAGCTCCTGGAGCCGCACACCCGTCGCGATCGAGTCCTCGCAGTTCGGGCTCGAGCAGTAGACGACTATCTCCGTGCTCCGGTCGGGAATGCGCCGCGCGACCATGTATGAATCGATTGCCGTCGGGGGCAGGTTGATCGCTCCCGGCAGGTGAGAGTGGGCGTACACCATCGGCGCGAGCGCGTCGACGAGCACGAACGTTTCTCCGTCTTCGATCTTGCGCAGCAGCTCGTCCGCCGTGATTCCGGGAATCGTCACCGGGCGTCAATTCTTCCAGTCGCAGTCCGGCAGGCAGGTGCGGTTACCCGTACATCGATTCACCGGCCCAGACCATTCCGTAGCCCTCCCGGCCCCAGGCAACCTGAAATCACGGCTTTCAACTCGAAGGGATATGGACGACATGGTTACTTCAGATCGACGCAAATGGTGGGCGCTGGGGCTTCTCAGCGTCGTGCAATTCATGGTCGTCCTGGACATCGCAATCGTGAACGTGGCATTGCCCTCGATCCAGGTCGACCTCGGGTTCTCTGAGCAGAACCTCCAGTGGGTCATCAGTGCCTACGCGCTCGTTTTCGGGGGCTTCCTGCTCCTCGGCGGACGCGCGGCCGACCTGCTCGGGCGCAGGCGGGTCTTTCTCGCCGGGCTCGTCGTGTTCACGCTGGCCTCGCTCTTCGCCGGCCTGGCGTGGTCCGAGGCGTCCCTGATCTCGGCGCGCGCCATTCAGGGCCTCGGCGCGGCTGTGATCACGCCGGCGGCGCTGTCGATCCTGTCGGTGACCTTCCCCGAGGGCCGCGAGCGGAACATCGCGCTCGGCGTGTGGGGCGCGGTCGGCGGCTTTGGTGCCGCGGCCGGCGTCCTGCTCGGCGGCGTGCTCACGTCCGTGCTCAGCTGGTCGTGGATCTTCTTCGTCAACATCCCGGTGGGCGTAGCGGGCTTCGTGCTCGCGCCGATCCTGCTGAAGGAGAGCCGTGACGCGAGCGTCAAGTCGTTCGACGCAGCCGGTGCTGTGCTCGTGACGAGCGGGCTCTCGCTGTTCGTCTACGCCATCACCGAGGCAGGCCGAAACGGCTGGCTCGCGGGAAGCACGATCGCGTTCTTCGCGGTATCGGTCGCGCTGCTCGTCGGCTTCGTCGTGTGGGAGCTCCGGCACCCGGAGCCGCTGATGCGGATCGGGATCCTGCGGATCAAGACCGTCACCGGCGCCAACGTCGCGGGGTTCATCCTCGGCACTGCGACGTTCTCGCTCTTCCTGATGCTGACGCTCTACATGCAACAGGTGCTCGGCTATTCGCCGATCAAGACCGGCGTCGCGTACCTCGCGGTCGCGGGGACGGCGATCTTGACCTCGGCGGTTGCGGCCCAGCTTGTGAACAGGATCGGCGTGAAGCCGGTGCTCGTGATCGGGATGTCGTCCCTCACGGCCGGTCTCGTCTATTTCACGCAGGTGTCGGTGCACGGGTCGTACCTCGGCGATCTGTTGCCCGGGTTCCTGCTGGTCGCCGTCGGCCTCGGTTTCTCGTTCGTGCCGATCTCGATCGCCGCGCTGGCAGGTATCCAGCCGGCCGAGGCTGGCTTGGCATCAGGTCTGATCAACACGTCGCAGCAGATTGGCGGCGCGCTCGGAATCGCAGCGCTGTCGACGATCGCGACGTCACGGACGAGTGACGCGATCGCAGGCGGCTCGTCGCAGGCATCTGCGCTCGTGAGCGGCTTTCACGGTGCGTTCGTCGCAGGCGTGATCGTCTCCGCGATCGGCATCGTGGCCACGGTCGTCTTGATCCGTCGCGACGAGCTCGAACAGAACGTCGAAGAGCTCGAGCCGGCACTCGATCTGGCTGCCTAGAAGGGGAGGCTTGTGGGGGAGCTTCGGCTCCCCCAAAGGCCTTATCCTCGCCGGGTGTGTGCGGCGATGCCGCCGACGAATAGCACGGTGCCGGCAAGAAGCCACGGCAACGGGTTGAGATGCTGATCGCACCCGCTCGCCGTCTGCGTCTCCCAGCACGTCGTTCCCGGACCGGCGCGTTGCACCCAGGCGACGTACAGCAGCAGAGCTCCGGCGCCGCTCACCGCGCCGAACGCTGAACGGCGGATCCCCGGCCGAGACGCCATCACGTAAGCGACGAGGAAGACCGGCGTCGCAAGGATTGGGCCGATCGACACGGTTGCGAGAGCGGCAGCCGCTCCGACCAGCGCCCAGACCCAGAACCAGCCGCAGCCGGCGAGATGAGCGCGGCGAGATGTTCGGGAACCGACCATCCAAGCGAAGTATCTCAGGGAGACTCCGCGAGTGAATACGTCGACCGCCATCGCTCTACCGCTTGCGCTCGCGTCGACGGTGCTGATCAACTTTGCCTATCTGCGCGAGCACGATGCGGTCGCAGCTCTTCCGGTTCTCAGCATGCGGCGGCCGTTGCAGTCGGCTCGCGCGCTCCTCACCGACCGCAGCTGGCTGCTCGGCTTCGCGATGGAGTCGGTCGGCTTTCTCCTTTATGTGGCGGCGCTCAGGCTGGCCTCGCTCGCCCTGGTGCAGAGCGTCGCAGCCGGAGGGATCGGCGTTCTGGCGTACATCTCCTCACGGTTCGCCGGGCGGCGTCTCTCTCGGCGTGAGCGGAACGGCGTCCTGCTTTCCGTCTTCGGCCTCGCTGCCCTTGGTGTGTCCCTACTCGGTGGGAGTGGCCAAGGCGGGGCGGGCTCGACGGCGGCGATCCTCGTCTGGCTCGGCGCCACCGCGGCCGCGGCCGTTTTGGTCGTAACGCTTGGCCGGAGGATGCTTGGAGTCGCCGTGGCCGAAGGTGTCGCGGGTGGGTTGTTCTTCTCGCTCGGAGACGTCAGCACGAAGGTCGCGACGCAGGGCGGTGCACGCATCGCCTTCGTGATCCCGCTGATTCTCGGCTACACGCTCGGAACCTGGCTTCTCCAGCTCGGCTACCAGCGGGGCGCTGCGCTGACCGTCGCCGGGTTGGCGACGCTCCTCACGAATGCGGTGCCGATCGCTGCCGGCACGATCGTGCTCGGGGAGCCGGTCCCGTCCGGTGTGTACGGCGCCTTGCGCATCACTGCGTTCGCGGCGGTGACGATCGGCGCGATCTTCCTTGCACGTCCCGAGAGGAAGGCGTAGCTCAGCGGCGCCGGCGGCGGCGCCCGAACGGTTGACGCTTCTTCGAGGTTCGGCCGAGTAGCTCGCTCTCCTCGAGGCTGCTGCCGGCGCCGAGCACGACGCACTCGAGCGGCTTCTCCGCGACGACCACCGGCAGCCCTGTCTCCGAGCTCAGCAGCTGATCCAGCCCGCGGAGCAGTGCACCTCCGCCGGCGAGCACGATCCCCCGGCTACCCAGATCGGCGGCTAGCTCCGGTGGCGTCGATTCGAGCGTTCGCTTGACCGTGTCGACGATCGTTTCGATCGGCTGCGCGATTGCCGCCCGTACGTCGTTCGAATCGATCGTGTTTCGTCGGAGCAGTCCCGTAATCCGGTCGCGTCCGGCAACCTGCGCCTCGATCGTCTCTGTCAGCGGCCACGCGGCTCCGCAGGCGATCTTCGCGGCCTCGGCTGTCTCGGAGCCGATGAGCAAGCGCGCGTTCGCGTCGACGTGCCGAACGACTGCTTCGTCGAGCTCGTAGCCGCCGACCTTGATCGATTCCCACACCACGATCCCGCCCAGCGCGAGCACCGCTACCTCGGTCGTGCCGCCGCCGATGTCCACGACCATCGTTCCCTGTGCCTCGGCGACGGGCAGCCCCGCTCCGATTGCGGCGGCCATCGGCTCCTCGATCAGCGAGACCCTGCGTACGCCGGCTGCGAGCGTTGCTTCCTCGACTGCGTTCCGCTCGACATCGGTGATGCCGCTCGGGACGCAGAGGACGACATGCGAATAGGAGAGGCCGCCCCCGCCGCCGACCCGCCGAATGAAGTAGCGCAGCATCTCGGCGGTGATGTCGAAGTCCGCGATGACACCGTGCCGCAGCGGGCGGATCGCGCGGATCGTCGCCGGCGTGCGCCCGATCATGCGGCGAGCCTCCTCGCCGACCGCGTGAACGCGCCCGGTTACGTCGTCGATCGCGACGACGGACGGCTCGAACACCGCGATGCCCTCGCCGCGGACGAACACGAGCGTGTTCGCCGTCCCGAGATCAATCGCAAGCTCACGACTTCGTTGGAAACGCCTCTGTGCCACAGACCCCGGTCCACGGTACCGGGAGGCCTACCAGGGTGCGACTGTTACCCCGCCCCATTCCTCCGGCTCGACGTCGCGAACCGACTGCGTGAGCTCCCACCGATGGCCACCCAGGTCCTCCACCACGCATGAGCGCTCGCCGTACTCGTACGTCGTCGGTTCCTGGAGGACGCGGCCGCCGAAGTCACGCGCCCGCGCGAACGCTGCATCGACGTCCGGCACACGCACTTTGAGGAGATGGGTCACGACACCTCCGGTTGGCGCGACTTGATCGGAGCGAACGTCGGCAACGACCACGGAGCCGTCTGCGCCGACGCGCAGCTGAGCCCGGTGCGCCTCGCCGATGCGAACGCGTTCCTCGAAGCCGAAGGCAGAGTCGAGCCATGCGACTGCAGCACGCACATCCGGATAGATCAGCACCGGCGTAACGGTCGCGGGCGGTGCAGAGCGATTCGTCAGCACGCTCGCTAGGTTAACGGGGACCAGTCGGAAGGAGCGATCACATGAGCGAAGGGGAGAACCTGTTCGGCGAGGAGCACGTGCGCCGCTACCGCGAAACAGGGGGAGAGGTCGGCCACAAGTGGAAGCGAGGTTCGAAGACCTTGCTCCTGACGACGAAGGGCCGAAAGAGCGGCGAGCCTCGAACGAAGCCGCTCATCTACGAGCAAGACGGCGACCGTTACGTGATCGTGGCCTCGAAGGGCGGCGCTCCCGAGCATCCGGATTGGTACCGGAACCTGGAGAAAGATCCGAACGTCGAGCTTCAGGTGCTCGACGACGTGTTCCCGGCGCGTGCGCGCACTGCGGAGGGCGAGGAACGCGAGCGGTTGTGGCAGCTCGTCAACCAGCAGTGGCCGGATTACGAGAGCTACCAGACGAAGACCGATCGGGAGATCCCGGTCGTCGTCCTCGAGCGCGCCTAGAGGCGTAAGGCGGCGTGTGTGAGGGAGTCAGCGTCCCCCACACACCTCGCCGGGCAGTTCAAGCCGCGACCGCGACGGGATCGGGCCGAACGAGCACGGTCTCGGCAACCTCGACGATCTCTGTCGCCGGGATCCCCGCACGCTCGGCGTGCTCGCGGATCTTCTCGGGGCTCGAGGCCTCGTAGACACAGAAGGTGCCGAGCGTTCCGTCGGCCTCCTTGACGACGTAGGAGCGGATCCAGCGGATGTCTGCCGGCATCTCCTCGTCGCCCACCTGCTTCGATCGTGCCGCCGCAAACTGGAGTTCCTCAGGCGTCCCCCAGCCGCTGGGTCTGCGAATCACGTACAGGTTCATCGTCAACCTCCTTGTCTAGTTAGTACGATCGTTCGTGCGAGAGAGTATACGAACGATCGTGCTATCTTGTCAAGGAATTGATTGAGGCCCCCCGTAAGCGCCGCAGTGACGGCGAAGCAAGCCGCAAGGCGATCCTGCAAGAGGCGGCGCGGCTCGCCACGGTCGAGGGCATCAACGGGCTCTCGATCGGCCGGCTCGCGGAGGCGGTCGGTATGAGCAAGAGCGGGCTCTTCGCCCACTTCGGCTCGAAGGAGGAGCTGCAGCTGGCGACGATCGAGACCGCGCACACGCTCTTCCACGAGCTCGTGATCGAGCCCGCGCTGGTGGCGACGACGGCGCTCGGGCGCCTGCGGATGCTGATCGAGCTGTTCCTTCGGCACGTGGAGAACAAGGTCTACCCGGGTGGTTGCTTCTACGTGTCGGTGGGAGCAGAGCTCGGCGCGCAGACCGGACCGGTCCGCGACGAGGCCGTTGCGTTGTCTGCGGAGTGGATGCGGCTCGTCATCGACACGATCCAGGAGGCGCAGGCCGAAGGGAGCATCGCTCCGGCGGAGGACGCCGAGCAGCTCGCATTCGACCTCACCGGCTATCTGCTCCTCGGCAACACGCAGTTCGTCGCCACCCAGGACAAGGCAGCGATCGACCGGGCACGCCACGCGGTGGAACACCGGCTCGCGGAGGCCACGACCTAGGAAGCACGCGTTCGCACCTCGTCGAGGAACGGGAGCGCGTACTCGAGAACTCTCCGACTCTGTACGAAGGCGTCGATGTGACCGAGCCCCGCGAGGATGACGGCGCGACCTTGCGCGATCCTCGCGGCTGCTTGCGTGCAGCCTTCGTCCTCGAGTTCGCCCGCGACGATGAGCACCGGCGCGGTGATCCGCGCGAAGAGGGGCCAGGGAGACCAGTCGGCGAAGCACTCGAATCCGCGTGCGAGGACCTCGTTGTCGGTCGTGCGCAAGTTCTCCTGCAGCCACTGCGGTATCGACTCGTCGTCGAGGATCGGCTCGAGACCGTTGGCGCGCGCGGCTTCGGCGTCCCTAAGCCACTCGGCCGGTTCCGCGTCCTCGGGATCGACGGTTCCCAGGGCGATCAGCCCGGCGACGCGATCGGGCCGTATCGCGGCCAGCTGGAAGCCGAACCGGGCCCCGGCGGAGTAACCCCAGAATGCGAACCGGTCAAGGCTGAGGTGGTCGGCAAGCGCGACGACGTCCGCGGCGTGGTGCTCAGGCAAGTAGCCACGCGGGTCGGTCGGCGTGTCACTTGCGCCGTGGCCACGATGATCGAAGAGGACGACGGTGTAACCCTCTAGAGCGTCGACGTATCCGGCGCCACGCCACATGCGCGAGTCGCCGCCCGCACCTGTGTGGAGGATGACCGGGAATCCTTCGCCGACGACGTCGTAGGCAAGCCGGAGCCCGTCGTGCTCGAAGGATCTCATTGGCTTGGGCAGCCTACGCCGGCGGCAGCGATCGACTACGCCCGCACGCAGTGGAACACCGGCTCGCATTGAGCACCGCCGTCGCTTGAGGTTCGTAGGCTCAGGTGCTTAGCTGGGCCGATGGTGGTGCTTGGAGCCATCGTGGGAGCGATCGTCGGCTTCGCGATCGGGATCCTCTTCGTCGAGGTGATCTTCGCGAACAATCAGAGCTGGCCGGACGTCGTTCCGTTTGCTCTGGCGGTCGTCGGCGCGCTCGCCGGAAGCCAGGCTGTGCGTCGGATCCGTGGTAGAGCGCCGAGGCCGGAATTGAGGTGAGTGGCAGTAGGTGAGACGCCGGAGACGCGTGCTCATCGTGATTGCGATCGTGCTCGTGATCGCCACTCTCATTGCGGTCTTGAGCCTGGCGGGCCTCATCCTCACGGGCTATGCACAAGGGACGTTCAGCATGGCTCCGACCCTTCCCGGCTGCAATGGTCGCCACTTAGATGAGGACTTCACCTACCGGTTTCGCGATCCGCATCGCGGCGAGATCGTTCTGTTCCATGCCCGCGGTGAAATCGGGGGAACGATCACCCCTGATCCGAGCTCCAGGCAACTCGGGGTCACAAAGCGAGTGATCGGCGTTCCCGGCGATACGGTCGTCGGTCGAAGCGGGCGCGTGTTCGTGGACGGGAAGGCAGCCGACGAGATCCCGACCGAGCCCTTCCCGTCCGTTCGACTCGGGAAGGGACAGTACTTCGTGCTCGGCGACAATCGGAGCGCTTCAGAGGACAGTCGCATCTTCGGCCCGGTACCGCGGAAGGCGATCTATGGCCGTGTCGTGCTCGTGTTCTGGCCGCTCGGTCGCTTCGGCGTACCGGGCTACAACAAGCACCTCAAACCGCCCGGGCCCCTCTGTGGCGCCCCCTGATATCCCGATGCTCGAGGATCCCGAGGGTCTCGCGGACCTGCTGAGTCGCCTAGCCGATACGCGCTAAGTGAGGACCCGCTAGGGCCGCCTATGCTTTTGACCGCCGCCCCGACCGAGGAGGAGCAATGTCGTCGCCCGAGCCCTCGATCGATAACGAGATCGCTGTCGCCGACGGCGACCTTGGATCTCGTCGTTCATCGCTCCGACCGCGAGGCGGCCTGATCTGGCGCAGGGCTCCAGCGTCGGGCCTTCGACCAAGCGTCCGCTTCGCGATCGCATTCACCCTGACCCTGGCATGGGTTGGGTTCAGCGTCTGGGTGTCGCGGATCTGGAGAGGCGAGCTCGAGGATTCGATCGGCCCGGTCATGGCTTGGGTAATTCCGATCTTCCTCGCGTACATCCCCGGCCTCATCATCTGGTTCATGATCTTCACGCTCCTGATCACGCGCTATCAGGAGCTTCCGCTTGAAGCTCCCAAGGGCGACTGGCCCGAAGGCGAATGGCCGTCGGTGACGATTGTGGTGGCGGCCTGGAACGAAGGCGCGGCGATCGTGCGCACGCTCGAACACATCGGCGAACTCTCATACCCAGGTTCACTTGAAGTCGTCGTCGCCGACAACAACTCGACAGACGACACCGCGTTGCTGGCAGACGCTGCGGGTGATCGGCTCCCCTTCCGCTACCGACGCGTCTTCGAGTCGAAGCAGGGCAAGCACCACGCCCTGAACGCCGTTCTTGAGACGGTGGCGACGCCGCTGGTGGCGACGGTTGATGCCGACACCCTTGTGCATCCGCAATCGCTCACGCGTCTCGTCGTTCGCCTTGCGCGCGCACCGCAGGGCCAGCACGTCTCCGCCTGCGCAGCTGCCCTCGTTGCCGATAATCCGCTGGCGACATTCGTGACCCGGATGCAGCAGTGGGACTACCGACTGGGGATCAACGGCGTCAAGCGGATGCAGGCGGCCTACAACACCGCGCTCGTCGCCCAGGGGGCGTTCTCGGCCTACTGGACGAGTGACCTTCGTGCTGTCGGCGGTTGGCCCGATGCGATCGGTGAAGACATCGTCCTCACCTGGACGATGCTGGGAACGCGGGGGATCGTCCAGTACGAGCCGGTCGCGCTCGGCTTCACCGTCGTCCCCGAGCAGTTGAGCGTGCTTCTGAGTCAGCGCTCACGCTGGGCGCGCGGGATGTTCGAGGGCCTGCGCACGCATCCGCCGCCGAAGCAGCCTCGCGTCCTCGCGAAGCTGGTTGCCGGGATCGACTACCTCGTCCCCTGCCTCGACATCGGGGTCATCTTCTTTTGGGTTCCCGGAGTCATCCTCTTCCTCTTCGGCCACCCGCTTATCTTCGGTTGGTGGTCGATGCTCCTGCTCCCGATCACACTCGTCATCTTCGGGTTCTTGCAGCGGTGGCAGGCGCGCCACGTCTTCCGGACACTGGGCATCCACCCCCAGAATGACAAGCGCGGCTTCCTCGGCTACCTGTTCGCCTACCAGGTGCTGACCTCCGCAGCCGCACTCCGCGGCTATGGCCAGTACATCGTCGGAGCGGGTCGCCGCTGGAGGTAGCACGGCCGCGCCGGTTCTGCTCGTCATAGGATCGGCGCGTGACTGCCGAGCTCTTCGTGCCGCCCGACTTCGCCGTGCCGTTGCGGCTCGAGACTCCGCAGTTCGTGCTGGAACCACTCGGCCCGCAGCACAACGACGCCGACTACGAAGCCTGGTCGTCCTCGATGGAGCACATCCACGGCACGCCCGGCTGGGAAAAGAGCTCGTGGCCTCGTTCGATGACGCTGGACGAGAATCGCGCGGATCTCGAGCGGCATGCCGCGGACTTCGAAGGTCGGACGGGCTTCACGTACACCGTGCTGTCGCCAGGCGGCGAGGTGATCGGGTGCGTCTACATCTATCCCGTTCCCACCGAAGGTGTCGACGCGCTCGTGGAATCGTGGGTCCGCGCGAGCGAAGCGGAGCTCGATGCGCCGCTCTGGAGAGCTGTAAGTGGGTGGGTCGAGTCGGACTGGCCTTTCGAAAGCATCGAGTACGCGATCCGTGACTGAGCAGCGAGGTCTGGACAGCTTCGCGCGCGTACCGTTGCTGTTCGGCCCGTCGCCTGTGCACCGGCTGGAGCGCCTGAGCGAGCACCTCGGCGGCGAAGTCGAGATCTGGGCGAAACGCGAGGACTGCAACTCGGGCCTCGCGTACGGCGGCAATAAGACGCGGAAGCTGGAGTACCTCGTCGCGGACGCGCTGGCGCAGGGCTGCGACACGCTCGTCTCGATCGGCGGCGTGCAGTCGAACCACACCAGGCAGGTCGCCGCGGTCGCTGCGAAGCTCGGCCTCGGCTGTGTCCTGGTGCAGGAGCACTGGGTCGACTGGCCGGATGCCGTCTACGACAAGGTCGGCAACATCCTGCTGTCGCGAATCATGGGCGCCGACGTGCGACTCAGCGAGGCCGGGTTCGACATCGGCATCCGGCCGAGCTGGGAAGAAGCGCTGGCATCAGTCGAGGAGCGAGGCGGGAGGCCGTACGCAATCCCGGCCGGCGGATCCGATCATCCGCTGGGCGGCCTCGGGTTCGCACGCTGGGCGCAGGAGGTGGCGGAGCAGGAGGCCGACGTCGGCGTCTTCTTCGACACGGTCATCACGTGCTCGGTAACCGGCTCGACGCAGGCGGGCATGATCGCGGGCTTCGCGATGCAGGACACCGAGCGCAAGGTGCTCGGCATCGACGGCTCCGCGACGGTCGAACAGACGTGGAATCAGATCGCCCGCATCGCGCGTCAGACCGCCGAAGCAATCGGCCTGCGGCGCGAGCTCCGCGACAACGAGATCGTGCTGCTCGACGAGTGGCACGCCGGCACGTACGGGATACCGGATGCGAAGACGATCGAGGCAATCCGCCTGTGTGCCCGCCTCGAGGGCGTGCTCACCGATCCTGTGTACGAAGGAAAGTCGATGGCGGCGCTGATCGACCTGGTGCGTTCCGGGCGCATTCCATCTCGTTCACGGGTGTTGTACGCGCATCTCGGCGGGCAGCCTGCGCTGAATGCCTATTCAGATGTCTTCTGAGAGTGTGACCGTCGACATGCCGAACCCGTGCCCGACGCGCCGATCTGTCGCGCAACCGTTGGCCTCGCCCGTTCGTGACCCTCGGCCAGCTGAACTGGTCCGTGATGACCTCAGTGACAGCACCCGCTGCGGCCGCTTGGGTGCTTCCGCCCGCTGCCAGGGAGGCAGGATGCCTCCGTAACACTTCGACCATCATCCCCTCGGCTCGAAGCGCATATGGGCGAATTCGAGTACGTACACACCTTGAGCGGCACGCCGTACCGCAACCTCTAAGGGCTTGCTAGGGAGCGACGCTCGCGCAGACGACCCATGCCTGCACGGCCCAGTTGCCAGCGTTCCCGCCAGTCGACTCGCGACCGGTCGCGATCCAGCCCGTGCCGGCATCGGTCGGTCGGCTCGTCGAGAGGAAAGTGTTCGTGGTCGTGCCGGTCAGCGTGCCGCCGCCCCCCACCGCGTGCTTACCAGACGGGCAATCAACCTGGAAGCTTTTCGGCCCGGTGCTGTTGGAGGGCCCGGTCGACGAAGTCTGCGACAGCCCGGTCACACCCGGCGGCCCCTGCGGCCCGGCCGCACCCGCAGGTCCCTGCGGTCCCTTCGGGATCTGCCCGGTCGCGAAATCGACCGCGCGGAGTGACCGGTTTTGCACCTTGGCTGAATTGACGGCGTTGGCCTTCAGCTGAGCCGGGCCGACGCTGTTACGCGGCAGCGCGGTGGAGACTGCGTAGGCGCCTCCGCTCAGCGCGACCGCGAGCGCGAGACACGCTACGACCAGCGCGGGTGACGGCGGCCTGAGACGCATTACCGACGAGTCTTCACGAGCAGCCGGTGTTCGTGCCGCAGTCCCGACAGGTGTAACAGGACCCGGTCCGCACCATCCGCCCGCCGCACTTGGCGCACTCCTGCGCGTCCTCGAACGCGTTGAAGAGCGCGGTCTGCCCGGGTGGGGCCATCTCCGCCGGCGCCTTGATCGACTGAGGCGCGTCCCCGCCGTTGCGATAGCCCTCCGCTAGGCGGGCTCGCACCTCGGCCGACAGGATTCCGATCTCCTCCTGCTGGTCGACGGTCAGGAACTTCTTGCCCATCCACCTGAAGATGTAGTCGACGATCGACTTCGCGGCCCGGATGTCCGGATCGTTCGTCATCCCGCTCGGCTCGAAGCGCATGTGCGCGAACTTCGAGACATAGACCTCGAGCGGCACGCCGTACTGCATGCCGAGCGATACCGAGATCATGATCGAGTTCATCAGGCCGGCGAGGGTCGTGCCCTCCTTGGCGATGTCCACGAAGATGTCTCCGGGCGTCCCGTCCTCGTACAGACCGACGTGGATGTAGCCCTCGTAGTCGCCGACGCGGAACTTGCGGCCGACCTCGACTCGATCCTCCGGCAGCCGGCGCCTGCGCGTCGCCGGCAGCGGCGGAGCTGCGGTCGCGGCGTCGAGCAGCGTCGTTGCGCCGCCGTCCTTCTTGCCTGACAGCGGCTGCGCGACCTTGCAGTTGTCGCGGTAGATCGCAATCGCCTTCACGCCGAGCTTCCACGAGTCGACGAAGAGCTTCGCCACTTCATCCACGGTCGCGGTCTCCGGCAGGTTCACGGTCTTCGAGATCGCGCCCGAGATGAACGGCTGAACGGCGCCCATCATCTTGGTGTGGCCGGTGTAGTGGATCGCCCGGTCGCCGACCGCGCAGTCGAACACCGGATAGTGCTCGGCCTTCACGTACGGCGCACCGACGACGGTGTTCCGCTCGTCGACGAACGCGACGATCTCTTCGCCCTCGGCCGGCGTGTAGCCAAGCTTCTCGAGCGCCATCTGCACCGACTTGTTCACGATCGTGATCTCGCCGCCGCCGACGAGCTTCTTCGACTTCACCAGTGAGAAGTCGGGCTCGACGCCGGTCGTGTCGCAATCCATCATGAAGCTGATCGTCCCGGTCGGCGCGAGCACCGTCGCCTGCGCGTTCCGGTAGCCGTTCACCTCGCCGATGTTCAGTACGTCGTCCCAGGCCTGGCGGCAAGCGGTCAAGAGATCGGCCGGAATCACGTCGGAGTCCTGGATGTTCCCGACCGCGGCGCGATGCTGCGCCATGACACCGATCATCGCCGCTGCGTTCGGCTTGTAGCCGGCGAACGGTCCCATCCGGCCCGCGATCTCCGCGGACTTGCGATACGCACGTCCCGTCATCAGCCCGGTGATCGCAGCTGCGTACGCGCGGCCCTCGTCGGAGTCGTACGGGAGCCCGCGTGCCATCAGCAGCGCGCCGAGGTTCGCGTAGCCGAGCCCGAGCTGGCGGTAGGCCTTCGCGTTCTTCTCGATCTCCGGCGTCGGGTACGACGAGTTGCCGACCGCGATCTCCTGCGCGAGGAACATGACGTCGACCGCATGCGTGAAGGCCTCGACGTCGAGCTCGCCGTCCTCGCGGCGGAACTTCATCAGGTTCAGCGAGGCGAGGTTGCACGCGCTGTCGTCGATCGACATGTACTCCGAGCACGGGTTCGACGCGTTGATGCGGCTCGTGTTCGGCAGCGTGTGCCAGTTGTTGATCGTCGTGTCGTACTGCACGCCCGGATCGGCGCACTGCCAGGCCGCCTCGGCCATGTCCTTGATGATCTTGCGCGCCTTGACCGTCTCGACGACCGCGCCGTCGGTCCTGGCCGTCAGGTTCCAGTCGCCGTCGGACTCGACGGCCTCCATGAACGCGTCGGTGACGCGCACCGAGTTGTTCGCGTTCTGGTACTGGATCGACGCCCAGTCCGGTGAGTCGAGCGACATGTCGTAGCCGGCCTGCTCGAGGACGCGCGCCTTCTTCTCCTCGTGCGACTTGCACCAGATGAACTCCTCGATGTCGGGATGGTCGACGTCGAGCACGACCATCTTCGCCGCGCGCCGCGTCTTGCCGCCGGACTTGATCGTCCCGGCCGACGCGTCTGCGCCGCGCATGAAGGAGACCGGCCCGGAGGCGTAGCCGCCCTTCGAGAGCTGCTCCTTCGAGGAGCGAAGCTTGGAGAGGTTGACACCCGAGCCGGAGCCGCCGCGGAAGATGACGCCCTCGCGCCGGATCCAGTCGAGGATCGAGTCCATCGAGTCGTCGATCGAGAGGATGAAGCAGGCCGAGCACTGCGGCTTCTCCTCGAAGCCGACGTTGAACCAGACCGGCGAGTTGAAGGAGGCGAGCTGGTTGACGAGGATCGCCTTGAGCTCGGACTCGAAGGTCTCGGCCTCTTCATCGGTCGCGAAGTAGCCGTCGGCGCGGCCCCAGCCGGAGATCGTGTCGACCACCCGGCCGATCATCTGCTTGACGCTCCGCTCGCGCTCGGGCGAGGTCATGCGGCCGCGGAAATACTTCTGGGCGACGATATTCGTCGCAGTTTGCGACCAGAACTTCGGGAACTCGACTTCCTTCTGGTCGAAGACCGGCTTTTCCTTGCCGGGGATGAAGGCGTCGCGGACCTCCCATTCGATCTCGTCGAACGGGTCGCGGCCCGGGATCGTGAAGTAGCGGCGGACGGCGAGACTCGCCGTCTTGTCCACGACGGTGTTCTCCGCAAGCGTCTCTGCGGGTGCCTGAGTCTCCTGTGTCTTGGCGGTCGCCATCCTGTTCCTCCCGAGCCTAGTCCTATGGATATGGATCTCGATCGGTGTGGTGTTGCGTCTTCTAGGAGGCGCCGCCGACCGGGATCTGGACCTTAGAAACCGGCCCGGACGTAACCCCAAGTGTAGCCGCGAGGCCGCTTTCCAAGCCGGGTTCCGGCCGTTCGGACATGTGCCAGGGACAGTCCCTCGGACCCCTCGATGGAGTGATTCCCCGCAAGTTGTGGCAACTCCGTCGGTCTCCTCCGCTGACGCGATGCGGCCCCGACAGATCACCGGTTGGCTCACGCCGTTGGCTGCGGTTGCCTTGGTGCTGGCCTGCGGGCCCGCTCAGGCTCCGGCAGCCGTCTGCGTGACGGTCACGCCGGGGATCGACCTCGGGTGCCGCGACGAGCAGGGTGCGCCCGCTGGAGGGGAACCGACGGCAAGCTCGGAGCCGGCGGGCGCACCCACGGAACCCGAGCCGGCGAGGAGGAACTCGACTGTGGTGCGGTACGACCCGCGTCGGATCGCAGTCACCTTCAAGCCCGGCGTGACGCGGACGCGGATTCGGTCCGTCATCTCCGCTGCGGGCGGGACGCTCGAGACGGCCATCCCGCAGATCAGGGCGTACCTCGTCGGTGTCGAGCCGGAGCACCGAGCCGAGGTGCTGGCCGCACTGCAGTCGTACCCCGCGGTCGCGAACGCGGCGAAAGAGCCGATCGCCGAAGCGTTCGACACGAGCCCCGACGACACGGACTGGCCGCAGCAGGCCGGCCTCCGCGTTGCGGGCTTCCCGAAGGCTTGGGACGTGACGCAGGGCTCGAGCAAGATCGTCGTCGCCGTCATCGACACCGGCGTCGACGCGCATCACCCGGATCTACGCGGCGCGCTCGTGCCGGGCTGGGACTTCGTCGGCAACGACCCCGATCCCGCGGACGACCACGGGCACGGCACCGCAGTCGCGGGCGTGATCGGCGCGCGCTCGAACAACCGCGCGGGCGTCGCCGGCATCTGCTGGCGCTGTCTCCTGATGCCGATCAAGGTGCTCGACTCGAAAGGGAACGGCGACGACACGCTGATCGCTGCCGGAATCGTGTGGGCGGTGAACCACGGCGCGCGCGTACTCAACCTCAGCCTCGGCGGTCCGGGGTCAAGCGTTGAGCTCGGGAACGCGCTGACGTATGCAGCGAACAAGGGTGTGGTCGTCGTCGCGGCGTCCGGCAACGCGGGCGTTACGACTCAGTTCTTCCCGGCCGCCGACCCGCACGCGGTGAGTGTTGCGGCTACAACGGTCGCCGACCAGCGCTACTCCTGGTCGAACTTCGGCGCGTGGGTGCGGCTCGCCGCCCCGGGCTGCAACGTGGCCCCGATTCTCGGCGGCGGCTACGGCAACTTCTGCGGCACCTCGTCCGCCGCACCGGTCGTTGCCGGTCTGGTTGCGCTCGAGCTGAGCGCGCAGCCGACTGCAACCGCCCAAGAGGCCGAGGACGCGTTGGCGCGCGCGGCCTTCCCGCTTCACGCATTCGTGCAGTACGGCCGGATCGACGCCGGCAAGACGCTCGCGCTGCTTCATCCGGCGAGTGCGAGTGCGACCTGCAGTCGCAAGGCCTCGCGACCCCGGGCACCCAGGCGGTGCAAAGCCGCTCCCTCGAACGAGTGATTCGGCGCAAGTGCTGCGCAGGGAGGCGGTCAACTCGAATGATGTCTACGAAAGAAGGAGCCATGAGATCAAGACATATGGTCGTGATCGTCGCAGTCGTGGCGCTCACTCTCGGTACGGCGCAGACGGCGCTGGCCGACAACAACGCGACGGGGTCGACCGGCGCAGTCCAGACCGGTCCCGTCGGAGTCACACCGACTGTCGGTCCGAATCAGGCGGGCGCGACTGCCGCCGCGTCCGTGCCCGTCAGCATCGGTGGTTCGGGCAACAACACCGCCACGAACTCGACCGGCGCCGTTCAGGCCGGTGGCGGGAACACGTCGAATAATTCGACCGGCACCGCGCAGGTCAGCTCCGTGCACGCCTCACCGTCGGCGTCCGCCGGAGCTTCGGGCAACAACGTGAGTGCAAGCGTTCCCGTGACGGTCGGCGGTAACGGCAGCAACAACGCTTCGGGCTCGGCCGGTGCCGCTCAGATCGGGGGAGGCAACTCTTCCACCGGTTCGACCGGTGTGTTCCAGTCGGGTGGCGTGACGGCAGGACCTGCCGTCGGTGCAGGCGGAACGACCACCTCGGCACCGGTGACGCTCGGCGGCGACGGCACGAACACCGCGACCGACTCGATCGGTGCGGCGCAGCTCGGTGGTGGGAACAACGCGGCCGGTTCGATGGGAACGGCGCAGTCCGGTCCGTTCGCGACGTTCCTGTCGGTCGACTCGGCAGCGCTCGAGCCGGATCCCGCTTCAGGCACTTCGGCCGGCTCGCCGTCCTCTACGGCTGTCGGTCTGCCGCAGCCCGGCAGCCGGGCGGCTGAAGGCGCACCGAACCGGACTCGCAATACGTTCGGCGCCACGAAGTCGCCGACCGGTGGGACACGCACGCTTGCCCAGCTCCCGTTCACGGGGCTCGGCCTGTTGCTCATCGCGCTTCTCGGGCTCGCAATGCTGGCGACGGGTCTCACGACCCGCGCGCGCACGAACCTGAGCAGCGTCTAGTAGGAGGGTCCTGCGGGTGGCGGATCTACCGCCGCCCGCCGGGCCTGCATCCGGCGAGCGAAAAAGCTGATTCCGGCGGCCGCCATCAACGCAATTGCGAGGCCGCCGAGTACGAGCAGGGGGACCGGAACCGAGTCTGCGGTGTTCGGGCCGAGCGTGTGTGCGACCCAGTGGAAGACGCCGCCGCTGCCGCCCGATCCGCCCGATCCGCCGCCGCCACCACCGCCACCGCCGCCGCCACCGCCGAATCCTGGAACCGGGGTGTCATTGTCGACATGGCCGTTGTGCTTTCTGATGGTGTTCGCAAGTGCGCGGTTGAGATCGTCGCGCAGCGTTCCGTAGACCAGCTGATCCTCGGGGATGGTCTTCAGAGCTTCGCGGTAACAGTGCACCGGGTAGGTCTTGTCGACGCGCCCGTCGACGAGCCAGTCGTGCACGAGCGCCTTCGAGCAGATGGACAGCGAGCGCGCCTGTGCCGGCTGTGCTGTCGTCCCGAGTGCGGCACCGATGGCGAGGGCTGCGGCAACGAGGATGAGGGGTCTCAAAGATCTGGGCATGCGGGGGCCGGGCTGCGGCTTAGCGGGAGACTCTAACGACGATCTTGCCCACCCTGCCGGATGGGAGTGAGCGTGCCATGAGTCACTTGTAAGCCCTTTGTAAGCGGGCCGGATCTGCTCATTTCCATGTTTGTTCGAACGATCGGCAGGCTTTCCTGGATGCAGCCCCTGGCTCTGTTAGCTTCGCGCCCGATGCGCTGGCCCGTTGCCTTGGGAGCCGCGGCCGCCGGCCTCGCCTTTGCCGCGCTCTTTTTCAGCGGCGGCTCGAGCCAGTCCCGGCTCTTCTGGATCGGGGCCGCCGCGGTGCTGGTGGCCGCCGTGGGATGGATCTGGCGGCCGAGACGGCTGCCGCTCGAGGGGACGGTGTTCTTCTGCCTGCTCGCCGCGTTCATCGTCTGGCAGGGGGTCTCGATCGCCTGGTCGATCCAGCCGAGCCGCTCGTGGGACTACGCGAATCGCGGGGTCGTGTACTTCGCGTTCGCGGCGGTCGGTGCGCTTGTCGGTGGGGTGCCTTTGCGGCGGTTCGCCGCCGTTGCCTGCGTGTTGCTCGGTGCGTTGTTCGCGTGGGCGCTGGCCGCGAAGGTCGCACCGGGGTTGTATCCGGATTACGAGCGGCTGGCGCGGCTGCGCTATCCCGTGGCTTACTGGAACGAGCTCGCGTTGCTGGCCGCTACGGCGGTACCGCTCGGGTTGTGGGCGGTGGGGCCGCGGCACGAGCGGCGGGCGCGGCTCGGCGGCGCGCTCCTCTTGTACGCGGCGCTCGTCGTCGCGGTGCTGACGTACTCGCGCGTCGGGATCGTGTTGACCGTCGCCGCTGCGCTCGTGTGGCTGTGGCTCGATCGGGACGAACTCACGGTGCTTGGGCCCCTCGCTGTGGCTTGGGTGGTCGGTGCCTGCGTCGCCGCGGCGGCGTTGCTGCTTCCCGGGGTCAGCGAGGACGGACAGCCGCACCATGCGCGCCTGCAGGACGGCCTCGTGTTCGGCGCGGTGCTGCTCGTCGGTGGGATCGTGGTCGGCTTTGCAACGCACTTCGTGTTGGAGCGCGCCGTCGATGCGCGTGTGGCCCGTGGGGCGGCGATCGTGCTCGTCGTCCTGTTGCTTGCCGCGCTCGTGGCCGCGGTGGTGCGCGCGGGCGGACCCGGCGATTTCGTCAGTGCGCGCTGGCACGAGTTCTCGAACAGAGTCAGCTCGCAGGTGCCGCAGACGCCGGACAGAGTGATCAGCACGAGCTCGAGCAACCGCTGGCGCTGGTGGACGGAAGCCTGGAATGCATTCACTGCGAATCCAGTGCGGGGGACGGGCGCCGGGACGTTCGAGCTCACGGACCGGCTCGAGCGCGACACGCAGCTCGCGACGACCGAGCCGCATTCGGTGCCGCTCCAGTTTCTGAGTGAGACCGGGATCGTCGGGTTTCTGTTGTACGTCGGGGTGATCGCCGCGGGCGTGATTGCGGTGCTGCGCCGGGACCGGACGCGCGCGTGGCTGGCGCTGTCACTGGGTGTGGCGCTCTGCGTTGTTCATTCGTTCGTCGACATCGACTGGGACTTCCTCGCGGTACTGGGGCCCTTCTTCCTCACCATGGGGGCACTCGTGTCCGGTCCCGTCGAGAGGTCTCCCGTCACTCCGCGCCGTTGGCTGACCTCGGCTGCCGTGGGTGTCTGTGCGGTCGCGGCGCTTTACTCGCTGGCTTCGCCGTGGCTGGCTGTGAACCGCGTCTCAGCTTCTCTCGATGCCTTGACGAACGGGAATATCCGGCAGGCGCGAACAGATGCGTTGTCGGCGCGTGCGTTCAATCCGCTGTCGGTTGACGCGATCTTCGCGCAGGCTCTGGTCGAGCGGAACGCGAAGGCGCTGACGCTGTACAGGAAGGCCGTCGACCTCGAGCCGAAGAATGCGGAGACGTGGTACGAGCTCGGCTCCTTCGAGCTGATGAGCCTGCGCCGTCCGCGCGCTGCGTACCGCGACCTGAATCACGCGTACACGCTCGACCACAACATCTTCGGGCCCGGGACCCTGCCGGGTCGTGCTCTCGACGCGGCCCGCTGTCAGATCGACCCGGCTACCTGCCCAAAATGAGCACGAGGTGCGCTCCCAGCAGCTGAGCTGGGTGCATCCCGTCGAGCGGCCGCACGATTCGGATGTGGAGGTCGCGTCCGAGACGCTTGCCTTCGGCGACGTAACCGGGGCGGTACATGATCAGTGTGCGCGGCGTGTCGCCGGCGGCGTTGCCGATCTGCCCGAGCAGGTAGCCGTGGGCGGTGACCTTGTCGGCTGCGGCGTGCGCGGCGCCCGAGACACCGCCGCCGTTCAGCACCATGACGGTTGTCTCGGCGCGGCCGAGTTCAGGCTTCTTGGCCGGCGTGGGCTGGGCGGTGCGAACCGGCGGCGTGCTGGCGGCCGCGGCGCTCTCGCGCAGGTGGCTCGCGAGCGGGTTTCCGAGGACAAAGAGCGCGATAGCAGCGAGAGCGATGAGCTCGATCGTCGCGACGACGCTGACGGCGATCGTCGCGCGGCGCCAGGGCCGGATCGGATCGATCAGATCGTGTACATGCTGCATCGCCCGGAGCGAGTTCGTCTTGCGCGCCCCCGCTCCTTCAAGCCCGGCTCGTTCGGACCAGTGCCAGGGACAGTCCCTGGAGCACGTCTCGAAGCGTCACGACCCCGGAGCCGTCGTATCCCGACATGCCGGCTCGAGCCACGACGGGGACTGTCCCCGACATGTCCCGGTGCGACAGGTCCGCGGCACGGCGACTTTGGACGGGATGGGTGCCACGAATGTGTGACTTCTCGTCCACACCCGGCTCGCACGGGCGCGTGCGGCGGCTTCGCGGCGCATATGTTCGACGGCGGCACGCCGCGGTCCCGGGATTCAGGGCAGTAGGGGGATTGGCGAAACGATTGGCGAAACGTCAGCTGGTGGCAGCTGAGCGTTTCGATGAGGCCGGTGACGCGACACGACGAACGAGGCTCGCGACCGAACGGACCTACCTGGCGTGGTGGCGAACCGGGCTGACGTGCCTCGCCGTCGGCTTCGGTGCAGGACGGCTTGTGCCGGACCTGTCGCGGGGCACGAACTGGCCCTTCGAGGTGATCGGAGTCTCGTTTGCGCTCGTGGGCGTCGGGTTCATCGTCTACGGCTACGTTCGGCAGAAGCAGGTTGAGGAGGCTCTCGTTCGTGCCGAGTACGCGCCTCTGAATACTCGCGCTGCGTTGGTGTTCGCGTCGCTGGGCGTGCTACTCGGACTCGCGACACTGGTACTGCTACTCGTTCACCCGACCTAATCCACCGGCGGCGTAGCGGGCAGAAGCTCGCGGGCCGCTTCCAGCTGATCTTCGCTGACGAGGACTTCTCGCCATCCTCCAGGGCCGCCTATGCCTTGAATCGCGACATCCGCTGGGCGGTCGCCGCACCTGATTCCGTTCTCGCGTAGCAGTGAGCAGAGGATGTCGGCCTCCGCCTGGCTGCCAACGGCCGTCAGGTGGACAGGCGTCTCCATCGGGAGACAGTGTCGCAAAATCCGAATGCTCAGGTCTACGTGGAGGAGATCCAGGCCCACGTTTCCGCGAGGCCCTCGTCGAGTGAGCGCTGCGGCTCCCAGCCCAGCTCGGTTCGCGCCCGCGACGGGTCGAGGACGCTTCGCTGCAGCTCGCCCGGGCGGGCTTCCGCGAACTCCGCCTCGCGCGTGACTCCCGCGACGCGCTGGATCCGCTCGTACAGGTCGAGCACCGACGTCTCGACACCGCTCCCGACGTTCAGCACGCCACCGCCGTGCTCCGCCGCCGACAGTGACGCCGCAACGACGTCGCCGACGTAGACGTAGTCGCGGGTCTGCGTCCCGTCGCCGAAGATCTTCGGCGTCCCGCCCTCGCGCAGCCGGTTCATGAAGATCGCGACGACGCCGGCTTCGCCCTTCGGATCCTGCCGCGGCCCGTACACGTTCCCGAACCGCAGCGACGCGTGGCCCGTGCCGTACAGGCGGTTGTACGCCGCGAGGTACTCCTCGCCCGAGAGCTTCGACACGCCGTAGGGCGCGAGCGGCTCGCGCGCGTGATCCTCGTCCGCCGGCCCGTCGCATTCGCCGTAGATCGCTCCGCCCGTCGAGCTGAACACGATCTTCGTGCCGTGCCGCCGCGCGGCCTCGAGCACCTGCAGCGTTCCGACGACGTTCACGTCTGCGTCGAAGTCGGGACGCTCGACCGACACGCGCACGTCCGCCTGCGCCGCCAGGTGGAAGCAGAGCTCCGGGCGAGCCTCGTCGAAGACCCGTCCCGTGTCGGCACGGATGTCTCCCTCGTGCACGCGCGCGTCAGCGGGAACGTTCTCGAGCTTTCCCCGCGAGAGGTCGTCGAGGACGTGCACCTCATCGCCGCGCGCCACCAGCGCATCGACGACGTGCGAGCCGATGAAGCCCGCGCCTCCAGTGACGACCGCCCGCACGCGCCGTATCGTACGGCCGCGGTGTTCGTCACCTTCGAAGGCCTGGATGGGTCCGGCAAGACCACGCAGGCGGAGCTCCTCGCCGAAGCGCTCCTCGCGGAGGGACGGGACGTCGTCTCCACCCGCGAGCCGGGAGGCACACCGCTCGGGGAAGAGGTGCGCCGCCTCCTGCTGGAAGGGGTGGAGATGAGCCCGTGGGCCGAGGCCGCCCTCTTCACTGCCGCCCGGGCAGAGCTCGCCGCGACCGTGATCGCGCCCGCCCTCGCCGCGGGCCGGGACGTCGTCTGCGACCGCTACCTCGATTCCTCGCTGGCCTACCAGGGCCTCGCGCGGGGCCTCGGCGTCGAGCGCATCCTCATGCTCAACCTCAGCGCAACCGAAGGCCTGCTCCCCGACCTGACCTTCGTCGTGCTGGTCGATCCCGAGGTCGCAGCCGAGCGCAGCACGGGCAGCGACCGTATCGAGCGCGAGGGGCTCGAGCTCCAGCGGAAGGTCGACGCCGCCTACCGCGAACTGGCGAGTATGTTCCCGAACCGGATCACGACGGTGGACGGCAACCGCCCGCCCGAGGTGATCGCAGAGGAGATCCGTGAACGCCTTCGACAGCTTTCCTGAGCAGGCAGAGGCAAAGCGCCTGCTGCGGGCGGCCGTCGCGGACGAAGGGCCCGCGCACGCGTACCTCTTCCACGGCCCGTCCGGCGTCGGCAAGCGCACGGCCGCCATCGCCTTCGCCGGCGAGCTGATCGGAGACCGTGGCCGCGTCGAGCGCGGGGCGCATCCTGACGTCTACCTCATCGAGCCGGTCGGGGACCAGATCCGCATCGACGACATCCGCGAGCTCCGACGCGACCTGCATATGCGGCCGTTCGAGGCCGACCGCCGCGTCTACCTCGTCTACAGCGCCGAGACGATGAACGAGGACGCAGCCGACGCGTTGCTCAAGGACCTCGAGGAGCCGCCCCCGTACGCGATCATTGTCCTCGTCGCCGACGACCTCGGCCCACTGCCCGACACGATCCGGTCGCGCTGCCAACTCGTTCCGTTCACGCGTCTCTCCGAGCGCGCGATCCGCGCGGAGATCGACGCACGCGCTCCCGGGCTCTCCTCGAACGAGGCCGCGTCGCTCGCGCGGCTCGCGTCGGGCCGGCTCGACCGCGTCACACGTTTGCTCGATCCCGAATCCACCCGGCGACGCGACACGCTGCTCGAGGTTGCCCGCTCGGTCTACACCGATCCGGCGTTCGAGCCGAGCGCTGCCGCGCAGCGCCTCCTCGACGGCGCGCGCGAACGTGCCGCCGAGGCAAAGGTGAAGGCCGAGGAGGATCTCGAGACGCTGGACCTGCCGACGCGCGAGGCCGAGCAGCGCGTCCGCCGGGCCGCCCGCGGCGCCGAACGTGACGAGCTCCTCGCCTCGCTGGAAGAGCTCGCCTCCTGGTACCGGGACCTGGTCGTCGTGGCGGTGGGCGCCGAGAGCGCGGTCGTCCATGCCGACCGGCTCGACCTCCTGACCCAGGACGGCAAGACGGAGCGACTCGCCGGCGCCGAGCGCGCCGCGGAGCTAACGCGGGAGACCTGGCGGGCCTTCGAGGAGTTCAACCTCAGCCCCCCGCTGGCCCTCGAGGCGCTTTTCGTGAAGCTCCGCCGCGAATTGGGCGCTATGCCAGTTCTGGCCTAGCCCCTCGTTCTAGGGTCGCCCACCCACCCGCGCCTGCCGACACACGACGTACGAGCGCCCCGCAGAGCGCTCCGCAGCAGGAGGATCGGTGGCCGCAGTTCCGCAGATAGGTCGGGCAACCCGCGTCGAGCGACCAATCGCTCCGGGGGTCAACGCTGCCGCCGAGCTCTACGAGCGCTACTCGGAGCAGATCCTCGGCTACTGCCAGCATCAGCTGGGCTCGCGCGAAGAGGCCGAGGACGCCGTTCAGACCACCTTCATGAACGCCCTGCGCGGCCTGCAGCGCGGCATCGTCCCGGAGCTCGAGTCGGCGTGGCTGTTCAAGATCGCCCACAACGTCTGCCTTTCCCGGCACCGCTCGTCGTGGCGCCGCGGCAAGGTCGAGTCACCGAACAACTTCGAGGTCCTGCAGGAGGTCGTCGCAGGGCCGGACCACGCAGCGGACGAGCTCATCCGCCTCCAGGACGTCCTCGAGGGGATGCCGGAAACCCAGCGCCGCGCGATTCTGTTGCGTGAGTGGCAGGGGCTCACCTACAAGGAGATCTCGACCGAGCTTGGCCTGACCCAGGGCGCCGTCGAGACACTGATCTTCCGCGCTCGACGCGCACTCGCTCAGGGCCTGGAGCAAGACGCGGACACGTGGAAGAGACGGCTGCGTCGCGGCGCCGACGTCGGTGGCGTATTCGCTTGCGTGAAAGCGCTGCTCGGCGGCGGCGGCGCGGCAGCCGTCAAAGTCACTGCGACCGCACTCGCGGTCGCGACCACGGCGGTGGCGGCCGCTACGACAGAAGGACCGAAGCACGACGCGTACCACCTGAGCCTCGGCAAGCAGCCCGCTCCGACGACGATTCACGTCACGCGTGCGACAGCGCCGAGGACAGCGGCGCTGACGAGCACGACGCTCGCGCACTACACGCTGACGCGAACCGCAAAGTCCACGAGCTCCGCCGCGCACAGGTTGTCGACGCCTGTCACCCTCCCCACCTCGCAAGCCGCCGAGGAAACTCACGCGCCGGCACTTGCCCCGTCCCCGGCGCCGACTCCGACGCCCGAGCCTGCACAGACCGACCCGACGCCTGCTCCTCCTGCAGCGACGATCGCCGCGCCTGCCCCGACACCGGAGCGCACGCCGCTGGCGACAACTCAGCCGGCCGAGACGACGCCCGCTCCGGCTTCCGCTCCGGCGCCCGACCCGGCACCGCCGGCCGATCCGCCCGCCGAGCCCGAGCAGGGCCCGAGCACGGACACGGGCAAGCCCGACAAGCCCGACAAGCCGGACAAGCCCGAGAAGCCCGGCAAAGACAAGTAGCACGCGGCAACCAGGCGCCCTGACGGGACCGGGAGGCCGCACAACCTGGCGCTAAACTGAGCCGGCTGCCGACGTAGCTCAGCTGGTAGAGCACTTCACTCGTAATGAAGGGGTCCCCAGTTCGAATCTGGGCGTCGGCTCTCTACCGCCGGGTTCATCTGCCAGCACTCCAAGGCTGACGAGGACGGCTGGTGCTGGTACGGGGCGTGTACGAGTAGTCCAGGGGTGATCACCTGGCGTTGAGGTTGCGTGTGGACGGTCGGAACGGCAGGAAGGTTCGTCCGGCGCACGTTCACGACCGGAGAGAAAACGAACGGGGGATCCCGTCCGTCCGTTAGGCATGTCAGGGGTACACCGCGTGTACATCTCGCGCAGCGGCGCTCTGGGCCTGCCACGAGTCGTTTTTGACGGCTCTCGCGCGAAAAGACGCGGAAAGGACGACCTTTCGAGCGCTCCGAGTCGAGCGCTCAAGCGGAGTTACGGTCCCTCGTAATGAAGGGGTCCCCGGTTCGAGTCCGGGCGTCGGCTCCTCCCTAGCTCTGGTTGGAGCCGCAGTCGCGGAGACCGGCGCGGTCAAACCGACGATTGAGAGGCTGGGCGAGGTTGCTGATCTTGTCGAGCTCGACAATCATCCCGGGGCCGTCTCCCATGGCGCCCTTGCGGAGGGCGAGTCGAGCGTGGCCGTCAGCCGTCCTGAGTAGGCGCAGAATCGGCGTCATCTGAGCGCGCATCGCCGAAGGGACCGGGGTGCTCTCAATTCGCCTGTCCTGGGCCAAGGCGAGCGCGAGGTAGTGACCCAGCGCGTAGCCGAAGGCCTTCCAGTCTTTGGCCTTGGTCGCCGTTTGCATTGCCTTCCGGTCGGTTCTGAACTTCGGGGTGTAGCTGCGGCAGAGGCCGTTCAGCTGCGCGCGGTAGCCGGAAGGAGTCTGCGCTGAAGCCGCCGACGGAGCGACGACTCCCAGGGCGACGGTGACGATGACTGTGGCGTAGAGCTTCATTGGCAAACGCGGGCCTTTGCTTCCCGACTTACATCGTCTCGTTGGCCTACCGCCTTTAGCCACCTCCCCGAGCCAGCGGTCCATGGGGCTTGTCTGGTGTAAATCGGCGCGACGGTTGACCCCAACCTCTGGGTCCAGGGACATCAGTACCTTCGTCGGGCGCCTGTCATCTGGCTTTTCCCAAAGTGAGGCACAGGGGGAAGAGCTCTTCCGCGCTCGTGTGCGACACGCGCGTGCGGTGGCTAGCCCCATCCACGGAAACGAGAGGAACTTGCATGACCGGATGGACGCTGAAGGCCGCGAAAGTCGTGACAATGGTGGGTCTGCTGATCGCCGGAGTTGGTGTGTCAGCTGCCCTCGCCGATTCCGGCAACGGAAACGGGAATGGGAACGGTTCTCCCACGACGGTCCCAGGATCCCCGGGCGACGACTGCTCGCATGGCAACTCTGGCAAAGATTGCCGTCCCGATCCGAACCAGAACGGTAAGGACTGTGAGGACCACGGGAACGCGAAGGGCAACGAGGATCACTGCGATCAGGCCCAAACGACGACGACGGTTCCCACGACTACGAACGAGACCGCGACGACGAACGAAACCACGACGACGAACCAGACCACGACAACGACTACGAAAACCGAGATGGGCACCACCCCGCCGACGACCACGAGCTCATCGACTCCGGGCAAGGGCGGATCATCCGGAGGGCCAGGAGTTTCCTCGGCGGCGGAGCCCACGGTCTCCACACCGGCGGTCCAGAACAAGCCGGCGCACCACGTGAAGGCTGCAGGGGCGAGCGGTGTCGCAGCGGCGACCAGCAAGCCCGGCGAGCTGCCTTTCACCGGCTTCCCCGCTTGGGTTCTTGCCCTGATCGGTTCCGCGATGCTCGCGGCCGGCCTCGGGCTCCGCAGAGTCGGGTCGAAAGTCGCCTCCTAGCGCGTCCATCGTGGTGGCCCCACCGCGGGCCACCACGATGTTCCGACTCTTCCCGGCTAGAGCAGAAGGACGCCGTTCACGAGGAGCGCGACGCCCACGACGACGAGGACGGAGACCGTCGCCGGGCGGCGGTGGCGGGCAAGCCATTCCACTGCGGCGTCGAGCGTTGCGACGGCCCGATCGCCGAGGAGCAGATAGCCCAGGACGGGCAACCACACCAGCAGCGTCGCGAGCAGCCCGTACCAGACGATCAGCGCAGCCTCGTTCGACCCCGTGATGCCCGAGGCGGCGATCGCGGCTGAGGCCAAGGCTGTGAGCACGAGGCGCTTCGGGCCGCCGATGCCGAACAGCAGCCCGACGACCGAGGCCGTGACGACGTGGACGCGCTGCAGCCGTTCGAGCGCGGCCTTCGAGCGGCCGTTCGACGGGCGGCGCGGCGTCTCTGGACGGCGATGAACCACGAAGGCGTACGAGAGGAGCACGATGGCGAGGCCGATCTCGAGCAGCCCCTCGACCGTCTGATGCGATTGCGAGCGATCGGGTGTCGCGATGGCGCCGACCGCGACGAGTACCGCGCAGGCGAGCAACTGACCCAGGACGACGCCGAGCGCGAACCCGATGGCCTTGAGCCGGCCGGAGCGCATCACCGTGATCGTCGCCGCGAAGCCGAGCGGGCTCATGGTCGCAAGCACCGCGTAAGGGATCAGGTGAGCGGCCGCGCTCAGCACGGGTACGCGGCGCCCTCACGCCGCCCGTTTGGACGTTTCACGTCGGAGAACAGTAATGAAGGGTCCCCAGTTCGAGCCTGGGCGCCGGCTCTCCCTTTTGATCCCTGAAATGACGAAGCCCCGCGTCGCCGCGGGGCTTCGTGTTCTCGGACCTGCGACGGGCTAGCGGTCGCTGTAGCCCATACCGCCCGGGCCGTAGTAGCCGCCGAGCTCGTCGCGGTAGTCCTGGTCGCGGTACCGCTTGTCGTCGAACTCCGGCGCGTCCTTGATCTGATCCTTCGTGCGGTTGACGAACACCGTTTCGGTATCGAGATCGAAGTCACGAATGACTCCGGCCGGGAGCATCACCTTCTTGCCGAAAATCCACGGGCCCGTGTCGACGACGATGAAGCTGCCGCCGGCCTCGTTGGTGGACTCGTCGACCTTGCCGATGCTTCCGTCGAGCGCCTCGACCTTGAAGCCGGTCAAGTCGACGGACGGAGCCGTGCTGCTGTACGTCCAGATTTCAGCGATCGTCATGTGCCTCAACCCCTTCGCGAAGGCCCTCGCCTTCGATCGTGTGCATGACCTGCTAGGTACCCCTCTTCTAGCCCTTGAGTGGTTTAGTAAACACGAGAAATCCCTGCAAATACAGATATTTCTAAATTGGTCGCCAGTTCGAATCTGGGCATCCGCTTCTCCCGACGGGCCACGAGGCGCTTTTGGCGCCGCCGCCATTAACCCCACCGAGAAAGCCGGTTCCATGTGGCACCCTGTCATCAGTGCTGAATAGTCGCTGCATGAGTCTTGTCGTCTTCGGCGGACTTGTCGCTTTGACTGCGGCCGGCTGCGGCAGCACCAAGACGGTGACGCGGACGGTGACCGTACCCGCCAAGTCGACGTCGGACCTCGGCCCGCCCGCCGTGCAGACGCAGTTCGGCTACATCAAGTCCCTGACGCGAAAAGGCGCCGGCTACGTGCTTCGCTTCGATCCCGCCTTGTTGCTGAGTGGAATCACGGCGAACATCGCCGCTGCCGAGGACGGCGCAGTCGCACCGGGCGAACCCGTTCCGAACGACAACTACCGCCTGAACGAAGGCCACAGGCTGCTGACGTACCTGCTGCCCGTGAATGCGCGCGTCTCCGTCATCACGCAGCACGGGCAGGGCTCGCTCGGCGAAACGAAGATCCCGGTCGACGAGCTGGCGCGGATCGTCAACGGCGGGAAGCATCGGAAGCTCTTCGAACCGCTGTCGACAGGGGTCTGGTTGCGAGTGCACATCGACACGGTGCTCACCCTCGATCAGCAGTATCAGCCGTGATGAAGAGGATCCTTGTCGGTGTCGACGGCTCGGACACATCGAAGCAGGCTCTGCGCTGGGCCGTCGACAACGCCGGAGATGCTGAAGTCGTTGCGCTCCACGTCTACGACGTCCCGCTACCGATTCCGGACGCGGCGCCGGGCCACCCGGTCAACTTCGCGGAGATCGTCACCGAGACGCACGAGGGCGCAGTTCGATTCGTCACGTTGATCGTCGACGAGGTCGTGGGCGCCCAACGCTCGGTGCGGGCCGAAGCGATCGAAGGACATCCGGTCGAGGTGCTGCTCGAGGCCGCCGCCGACGCGGATCTGCTCGTGCTCGGTTCACACGGCGCGGGGCGCGCCGAGTTTCTGATCGGCTCGGTCAGCCAGGAGTGCGTCCAGCGGGCTGCCGGGCCGGTTCTGATCTACCGCAGCTGATCCACGCGTGAGACCTCTGGGCGGAAAGATCGAGTCCTACGACGCCCCGTCGACGGAGGAGATCGCGCGACGGACCGGCCTGGACGTCGCCGGGATCATCCGTTTCGACGGCAACACGTCGCCGCACCTCTTGCCTTCGACACGGGCCGAAGCGCTTGCCGAGGAGCTGGCGCGCATCCACACGTACCCGCACGGCGGCTACCCCCGGCTCGAGCGGGCGATCGCCGACTACGCCGGTGTCTCGCCGGAGAACATCGTCCTCGGCGCGGGCGCGGACGATCTGATCATGCTCGTCACTCGTGCATTCGCAGGGCCGGGTGACCGGGTCGCGATCGCGAACGACCCGACCTATCCGATGTTCCACATCGCCGTGTGGGTCGCAGGCGCCGAGATCGACGACGACGATCCGGTGCTGACGATCTGCTGCCGGCCGAACAATCCGACGGGCGAGCTCGGCGAACTTCCCGCCGCCCGGCCGCTCGTCGTCGACGAGGCCTACTTCGAGTACTCGGGTGAGACGGCCGCCGGCCTGATCGAGGAAGGCGTGATCGTGTTGCGCACGTTCTCGAAAGTGTTCGGCCTCGCGGGTGCACGGGTGGGGTACGCCCTCGCAGGCCGCGACGTCGCCGCAGAGCTGAACAAGCGCCAGCATCCTGCGCCGTTGTCGACGCTCTCGGCTGCGCTAGCGATCGCGGCGCTGCAATCCCCTCCCCAGGTCGGTCCGCTCCTCGAAGAGCGCGAGCGCGTTGCGTCGCGCTTGCGCGAGCTCGGCTACGAGCCGCTGCCGTCGCACGCCAACTTTCTCTACGTGCCGGTCGACGAACCGCATGAGCTCGCCGGCTCGTTGCTTCAGCGAGGGCTCGCCGTGCGACCGGTCCGAGGCGGCATCCGCATCACGATCCGCAACGAGCAGGACGACGAGCGGTTCCTGGGCGTCCTCGGCGGCTCGATTGCCTAGCGGCCGTCCTTCCGAATAACCTAGGGGCGATGGCGTCGAATCCCCATCGCTGGCGCATCCTCGCGGTAGTTGCGACGGCGTTCTTCATGACGATCCTCGACGTCTCGATCGTCAACGTCGCACTCCCGTCCATCGGGCGGGCACTCGACTTCTCGCGCGAGAACCTGCAGTGGGTGATCACGGCCTACTCGATCGCGTTCGGCGGCTTCCTGCTGCTCGGCGGGCGGGCAGCGGATCTGCTCGGGCGGCGCCGCGTGTTCATGGTCGGAGTGGCGCTGTTCACGCTCGCCTCGCTCGCGTGCGGGCTTGCGCAATCCGAGGGAATGCTGATTGCATCGCGCGCGGTGCAGGGGCTCGGCGGCGCGATCATCTCGCCTGCCGCTCTGTCGATCGTGATGACGAGCTTCGAGGAAGGGCCTGAGCGCAACAAGGCGCTCGGGATCTGGGGCGCGCTCGGAGGCAGCGGTGCCGCCGTTGGCGTGCTCGCAGGCGGCGTGCTGACGAAGTACCTCGGCTGGGAATGGATCTTCTTCGTCAACGTTCCCGTCGGCGCGGCCGTGCTCCTGCTGACGCCGCGCATCGTGCCGGAGAGCCGGCGCGACGAGACGGGCCGGAAGTACGACGTGCTCGGCGCCGTGCTCGTCAGCGGCGGCCTCGCACTCCTCGTCTACACGATCTCGAGGGCACCCGACGTCGGGTGGGTGACGGCACGAACGATCCTGCTGTTGATCGCTTCGGCCGGCCTCCTCGCCGGGTTCTTCTTCAACGAGCGCCGGATTCCCGATCCGCTGATGCCGTTCCACATCTTCCGCGTGCGAACAGTCACGGGGGCGAACGTCGTCGGCGCCTTGCTCGGTGCCGTCATCTTCGCGAACTTCTTCGTGTTGACGCTCTACGTGCAGGGGGTCCTGGGCTACTCCGCGCTGAAGGCGGGCGTGACGTTCGTCGCGACGGCGGGAACCGCGGTCATCGCTGCCGGCGTTGCGCAGGCGCTGACCACGAGGTTCGGCCCGAAGCCGATCATCGCGATCGGCCTCGCGCTTCTCACCGCAGCGATGATCTGGTACTCGCAGATCCCGGTGCACGCGAGCTTCGTGTCCGATCTCTTGCCCGGCTATTTGATGGTCGGGGTCGGGATCGCCTTCGCCTTCGTCCCCGTTTCGATCGCGGCGCTCGCCGGGGTCGCCGAGCGGGAGGCCGGCCTGGCGTCCGGGCTGATCAACACGTCGCAGCAAATCGGCGGCGCGGTCGGCACGGCCGTCGCCTCGTCGATCTTCACGAGCCATTTCAAGACGCTCCTGCGCGAGGGAGAGTCGCTGCCGGCCGCGCTGACCGGGGGCTACAGCTGGGCCTTCTGGGGGCTCGCCGTATTCGGAGTGCTCGCGCTCATCGCATCGCTGACGCTGATCCGCAGCCAGGAGATGAGCGAGGCGCCTGCAGCGGCGCCGGGCCTCTAGGTCTTTTAGACCTTCGCGACGAGCGCTTCCGGCACGGTGTCGTGCACGGAGAAGTGCCGGTCGAGGCCCGAGATCTGAAGCGCACGCTTCGTCTCGACTCCAGGAGCGGCAAGGATGAACGCGCGGCCGTTGTCGAGCTTCGTCCGCGCTTCGATCAGGACGCCCAGCGCCGTCGAGTCCATGAACTCGACCTCGCCGAGGTCGACCACGACCCGCTCAGGCGCTTCGGCGCAGGCGTCCGCCAGGGCGGCCCGGACACTTTCGGCGTTATAGAGATCGAGCTCGCCGCCCAGGCTGACCACGCACGCGGTCCCGACTTTCTCGATCCGCAAAACGGGATCCCTGCGCAGTCCGTCTCCGGTCGAGTTGTTCGGCACGACAATGCCCTCCTTGGCTCCACGAGCGCCGCAGGGGGGTCTGGGCGGGCTCGACGCAGACGAATTAGACACTTGCCCAACCCGAAGCGCAACCGTCATGTGTTGACCGGCTGCCTCCCGCAGGGGATCTTGTATGGCATGGATGTGGCTGCCGTCGCCCGCCGAGCGCGCACCGAGAACTTCCCGGTTGCCTCCGTCCTCTTTCCTCGCCGTCTTCGGCCGCATCTGCGCGCCATCTACGGGTTCGCCCGGCTGGTGGACATTCTCGGCGACGAGGTGGAGGGCGATCGGCTCGCCGCGCTCGACGAGCTCGAGCGTGAGCTCGAAGCCTGTTACCGGAGCGAGCCGACCTGGCCTGTGATGCGCGCGCTGGCTCCCACCATCCACGAGTTCTCCTTGCCGCGTGAACCGTTTTTGCGTCTGATCGAGGCGAACCGAATGGATCAGCGCATCTCCGAGTACGCGACCTGGGCGGACCTTCGGGAGTACTGCCGGCATTCCGCGGATCCGGTGGGGCGGCTCGTGCTCGGTCTGCTCCGCCTGGACGGAGACGTCGAGCTCGTCGCGGCGAGCGACGACGTCTGCACGGGACTGCAGCTCGTCAATTTCCTGCAGGACGTTCCGCGCGACCTCGAACTCGGACGCATCTACCTGCCGCTCGAGGACCGCCGCCGGTTCGACGTAACGGAGCTCGACCATCCCAGTCCGGAGCTCGTCGACCTGCTGCGTTTCGAGGCCGCCCGCGCGCGAGAGCTCCTGGCCGCCGGCCAGCTGCTGCAGGAACGGATCGGCGGCCGTACCGGCCGCGCCGTCGGGCTCTTCGCGCGCGGCGGAGCGGCGGCACTCGACGCGCTCGAGTCCGCGCACTGGGATGTGTTCACGCAGCGCCCACGTCCTTCCCGCACCAGGCTCGCACTGGCGGCGCTCGCGCGATGACCACCGAGCAGGCCTATGCGGAGGTCGAGCGCCTGACTCGGCGACGCGCGCGCAACTTTGCGTACGGGATCATGGTGCTCCCACGTGAGAAGCGTCGCGCGATCGCAGCCATCTATGCATTCGCGCGGCAGGTCGACGACGTCGCCGACGGTGAGCTGCCGCGCGACGAGAAGCGGGAGCAGCTCGAAAAGCTGCGCGTCGCGCTCGATTCGCCCGGCCCCGATGCGATGTCGGTGGCGCTCGCCGACGCGCGTGCGCGCTTTCCGATTCCCGACAGTGCGCTGCATGCACTCGTCGAAGGCGGCCTGCAGGATCTCGACCAGACGCGCTACGCGCACTTCGAGGAGCTGCGCTCGTATTGCACGAAGGTGGCCGGCGCGGTCGGCGTCGCGTGTGTGGCGGTGTACGGCTCGGAGGATGTCGAGCGTGCCGAGACGCTCGGGATCGCGCTGCAGCTGATCAACATCATCCGGGACGTGCGTGAGGACTGGGGGCTCGGCCGCGTCTATCTCCCGCAGGACGAGCTTGCGTCGTTCGGCGTCACCGAGGACGAGATCGCGGCCGGCGAAACGACAGACGCGTGGCGGGCGCTGATGACGTTCCAGTCCGAACGCGCCCGCGCCTACCTGCGCGACGGGCTCGGCCTCACACGTACGCTCGACGGTAGAAGCGCCTTGTGTATCTCCACGTTCGCCGGCCTCTATCGCGCGACGCTCGATCGCATCGAGGCGCGCGGCTTCGACGTCTTCGACGGCCCGCCACAGCTCTCGACGCTGACGAAACTGCGGATCGTGGGCGGGGGCCTGCGGCGATGAAGGCCGCCGTGATCGGTGGGGGCCTCGCAGGCTGCGCCGCTGCGCTCGAACTGGTGGACGCCGGTCACGACGTCACGCTCTTCGAGGCCAGGCCAACACTTGGCGGGGCCGTGCAGACGCTGCCGGAGCGAGAGGGCGACCCGGCGCCTCCTCCGGACAACGGGCAGCACATTGCGCTCGGCTGCTTCACGGAGTACCTCGCGTTCCTCGAGCGCATCGGCGAGAGCAACTCGGTGCGGCGGATGCGGCTGAGCCTGCCGGTCGTCGACGAGGAGCGCCGGTGGGCGCAGATTTCGCCCGCCACGATCGTCCTCCCGCGCTACGGCCACCTGCCGTTGCGCGACCGCCCACTCGCGTGGCAGTTGCTCGCACTGCGGGGCGCCCGCGCACACGAGCACGACGACGAGACTTTCGCGGACTTCCTCCTCGCCAAGGGTCAGTCGCCCCAGGCGATCGAGCGGTTCTGGGACGTCTTCATCCGTCCTGCGCTCAACCTTCCCTGCGCAGAGGCGAGCGCCGCGATGGGCATCTTCACCGTGCAGACCGCACTCCTTTCGGGTCTGCGTGCGGGCGAGCTCGTCCTGCCGACGAAGCCGCTCGGCTGGATGCACGGCGACGCGGCGCTCCGGACGCTCGAACGCCGGGGCGCGCAGGTCGAGACCGGCGTCAGGGTCGACGACGTCGACGACGTTGCGGCCGATGCGATCGTCGTTGCGACGCCGCCCGCGGAATCTGCGCGCCTGCTCGGCGAGCCCGAGCCGAAGCTGGAGCCGTCGCCGATCGTCAGCGTGCACCTTCTCTTCGACAGGCCGCTCCTGCGGACGCCGCTTGCAGCGCTCCTCGACTCGGATGCGCACTGGGTTTTCGATCGGAGCGCTTTGACGGGCGTCAGCCCGTCAAAGAAAGCTCCTGTCCGCGATAGCGGACCAGGGGAGGGGGTTCGGGGGAACCGGGAGGTTCCCCCCTGGCCGGCCGATGCGCAGTACTTGACGGTCGTCTCGAGCGGCGTGCCAGAGCTGATGGAGGTGCGCGGCCGTGAGCTCGTCGAGCGGATCGCGGGGCAGGTGACCGAACGGCTGGGCCACGCCGAGCTGCTCTGGTCGCGGGTCAGCCGCGAGCCGAACGCGACAGTCGCGCTTCGCCCCGGGACCGCCGCGTTGCGTCCCGGCCCGTTGACCGAACGTCCTCATGTGACGCGCGCCGGCGCGTGGACCGCGACGGGCTGGCCGGCGACGATGGAGAGCGCGGTTCGCTCCGGTCGTACGGCCGCGAGGTTGTTGTCCGATGTGACAACTAAGGTTGCTGCATGACTGTCGTCCAGGAGCTGACGTCGCTCGACACTGCCGTCGAACTCGGCGCGAAACGGCTGCTCTCGCTGCAGCACCCCGCCGGCTGGTGGAAGGGCGAGCTCGAGTCGAACGCGACGATGACCGCCCAGCATCTTTTCCTGCTCCACTTCCTCGGCCTGCGCGACCCGGAGACCGACAGGCTCCTCGCGAACGAGCTGCTCGCGGGGCGCCGCGACGACGGCACGTGGTCGATCTGGTTCGAAGGGCCGCCTGATCTGTCCGTCACCGTCGAGGCCTACGCGGCGCTGAGGCTGGCGGGAGTCGACGCCGGGGAGGCGACGCGTGACTACATCCGGCGCGCAGGTGGCGTGCCCCGCGCAAGGATCTTCACGCGCGCGTTTCTTGCGCTGATCGGGCAGTGGCCCTGGAGCCGGCTCGCGCACGTTCCGGTCGAGCTGATTCTCCTGCCGGCGCAGGGGCCGCTGTCGGTCTACGACTTCTCCTGTTGGGCGCGTCAGACGATGGTGTCGTTGTCGGTCGTGGAAGCGTTGCGTCCGGTGCGCCCGAGCGCCATCGACCTGAGCGAGATCGGTGGTCGGAAGACCGCGCCGGGCGGCCGGCCGCACCACTCCGCGCTCCGTCGCCACGCGATCAGGGTTGCCGAGCGCTGGGTGCGCGAGCGACAGGAGGCCGACGGCTCGTGGGGCGGCATTCAGCCGCCGTGGGTCTGGTCGCTGATCATGCTGGCGGCCCTCGGCCACGGCTTCGAGGACGACACGTTCGCCCGCGGGCTCGCCGGTTGGGAGCGGTTCATGGTGCGAGACGGCGATCGCCTCCGCCCCGAGGCCTGTCAGTCGCCGATCTGGGACACGGCGCTGTCTGTGCTCGCCCTCCGCGCGGCGGGGATCCCGGCCGACGATCCGCGGCTCCAGGCTGCGGGCTCGTGGCTCCTCGGCGAAGAAGTCAGGGTCCGCGGCGACTGGGCGATCCGCCGGCCGGGACTGGCGCCGGGAGGCTGGTCGTTCGAATTCGACAATGACCTCTATCCGGACGTCGACGACACGGTCGTGGTCGCGCTGGCGCTGCGCGAACTGGATCTCGGCGACGAGGCCGTCCGGCGCGGGCTCGACTGGACTGTCGGGATGCAGTCACGGAGCGGCGGCTGGGGCGCGTTCGACGTCGACAACGAGGCCTTGTGGCTCTACAGGCTCCCGATCTGCGACTTCGGCAAGGTCACTGACGAGCCGAGTGCCGACGTGACCGCCCATGCCCTCGAGGCGCTCGGTCACGAATCCGGCTACGACTCTGCCATCGCGTCCGGCCTCGACTGGCTTCTCGCCGAGCAGGAGCCGGACGGCTCCTGGTTCGGCCGCTGGGGCGTGAACCACGTCTACGGGACTGGCGCTGTGGTGCCGGCTCTCGAGGCCTGCGGAGTTCCTCCGGAGCATCCGGCCATCAGGCGCGCCCTCGCCTGGCTCGACTCGGTCCAGCAATCGGATGGTGCCTTCGGTGAGGACATCCTCTCCTACAGCGATCCGGCCCTGCGAGGCCGGGGCGCCGCGACCCCCTCACAGACCGCCTGGGCCCTCCTGGCATACGTGGCGGGCGGGGCCGAGAAAGGCTTGTCCACGAGACGTGCCGCCGAGTATGTTTGCCAGACTCAGCGTCCTAACGGTGATTGGGACGAGCAGCACTACACGGGTACCGGTTTTCCCCTCGATTTCATGATTCGCTACCACCTGTACCGATTGACGTTCCCGCTCCTCGCCCTCGGGCGCCTGAGAGAAAGGCTCAACGGATGAAGTTCCCGCTTCGCTCGACCGTCCAGATCGGCAAGTACGTCGCGAGCCAGCAGCGCAAGGGGGAGCGGTACCCGCTCGTCCTGATGCTCGAGCCGACGCTCGCGTGCAACATCGCCTGCATCGGCTGCGGGAAGATCCGGGAGTACGAGTCGAACAAGGCCAGGCTCACCGTCGAGGAGTGCATCGACGCAGGCGCGCAGTGCCCGGCACCGGTCGTGTCGATCTGCGGTGGCGAACCGCTCGTCTACAAGGGCATCGAAGACGTCGTCGCCGGCATGCTCGAGCTCGGGAAGAACATCGACCTCTGCACGAACGCGCTTCGCCTGGAGCAGTACCTCGACGTCTTCAAGCCGAGCCATCGCATGACCTTCGTGGTTCACCTCGACGGCATGCGCGAGATCCACGACTACATCTGCGACTACCCCGGTCTGTGGGACGTTGCCGTGGACGCGATCCGGAAGGCGCGCGAAGCCGGCTTCCGCGTCACGACGAACACGACGATCTTCAAGGAGACGTCCGTCGACGACGTGCTCGAGATGATGGGCTATCTGACGAACGAGGTCGGCATCGACGGAATGCTGATCGCGCCCGGCTATCAGTACTCCCAGATCGATCCCGCGCTGACGATGACCCGCTCGGAGCACGAGGAGAAGTTCCGGATCATCCGCAAGGTTGCGCGGCAGCGGAACTACCGGTGGCTCGCCACGCCGATCTACCAGGAGTTCCTCACGGGCGAGCGCAAGTTGAAGTGCGCGCCGTGGGGCTCAATCACCCGCAATCCTTACGGGTGGAAGGGGCCGTGTTACCTGCTGACCGACGGGATCTTCCCGACGTACGACGCGTTGCTCGACGGAATGGAGTGGGAGGACTACGGGCCCGGCAACGATCCGCGCTGCGAGCACTGCGCGATCCATTCCGGCTTCGAGCCGTCGGCGGCATACGAGGCTGCAGGTTCTTTGCGGGAGGGCGCGAGGAGCATGGCTTGGACGCTGACGGGCTGACGTTCGCTTGTGCCATGACCGTCGAAGAGCGCATCGCTCGCCGGTTGGGGCGGACCGCGGTCGTCGGGCTCGGCGCCTCGAAGGGCGTGCCTGAGGGACGACTCGTGTCGTTCGGAATCGCGGGCGCGCTTTCCGGTGAGCTGGCGGTTGGAACGGTGATTGATGCGACGCGCGTCGTCGACGAGTCGGGCGCGGTGCTGTGGGAAGGCGAACCGCTCGGAGCGTCGCCCGCCAGGACCGGGACGATCCTCGGCGCGAGCCGGATCGTCGACGACCCCGCGGAGCGGGCCCGGCTGCATGCGGCGACAGGAGCAGACGCGGTCGACATGGAATCGGGTGCGCTCGCACGGAGCGGGCGGCTCGTCGGCTGCCTGCGGGCGATCAGCGACACGCCGACCCATCGGCTCGGCGGTGTCGCCCAGGGCGCGACGCAAGACGGCGGAGTCGACGTGGTCGGGTTCCTGCGCGGCTTCGTCCGCGAGCCTGCGGTGACGGTGCGGGCGGCGCGAGGTGCGCGCCGGGCGCTGCGGAGCCTGGAGCGGGTGGCATGAGCAAGCGCGTCCTCCTGGCCGCTCCGCGTTCCTTTTGCGCGGGAGTCGACCGTGCGATCGAGATCGTCGAGCGACTGCTCGCCGAGCATGGCCCGCCGATCTACGTCCGGCATCAGATCGTTCACAACGACCATGTCGTCCGTCGGCTCGAGCTGCTCGGGGCCGTCTTCGTCGATGACGAGAGTGAGATTCCGGCCGGAGAGATCTGCGTCCTGTCCGCGCACGGTGTCGCGCCTGCGGTTCGTGAGAGCTGCGAGCGCCGCGGCCTGCGCGTCGTCGATGCGGTCTGCCCGCTCGTCTCCAAGGTGCATGCCGAGGCTCGGCGCTACGCCGACAGCGGTCATCTCGTAGCGCTCGTCGGCCACGCCGACCATGTCGAGGTGATCGGAACGCAGGGTGAACGGCCCGAGTCGACCGTCGTGGTGGAGTCGCCGGAGGAAGCGGCACAACTGGACTCCGACGGCAGGCCGGTCGCGGTGATCAGCCAGACGACCCTCTCCCTGGACGACGTGCGGTCGACCGTCGATGCGCTCGAGAAGCGGTTCGGTACGCTCACACGGCCGGGCGCCGATGACATCTGTTACGCCACCCAGAACCGCCAGGACGCCGTCAAGCGACTTGCCGAGGAGGCGACGCTCATCTTCGTGATCGGGTCAGAGACGAGCTCGAACGCACAACGGCTCGTCGAGGTGGCAAGGCTCGCGGGCGCGGAGGCCGTGCTGATCGACGGCGAGAGCGAGCTCGGCGACGAGCTGGTCTCCCGGCACGAGGTGATCGGCCTGACGGCCGGCGCCTCGACCCCCGGGGAGCTCGTCGACGCGACCATCGCACAGCTCGGCGCGCGCGGCTATGACGAGGTGATCGAGATCACGGTGGCCCGCGAGGACGTGCACTTCAGGCTTCCGCGGGAGGTGGCCTCCGCGTGACCTCCGTCGAGATCCCCGTCTCGATCGCCGCAGCGCTGCCGAATCTGACGGTGCTCGACATCACGAACGACGTCCGCCGCGAAGTCGCAACGACCGGCGGGAGCGGCATCGCGTTCGTGTCCCCGAACGGTGACCCGTCGGTAATCCGCGTGCAGGAGCGAGAAACCGGCTTCTTCTCCGATCTCGAGTCAATGCTCGAGCGCCTCGTGCCGCTCGAGGTAGACGAGCGGACGCGGCTCGTCTCGATGCTGCTCGGGCCGAGGACGGAGCAGATCCCGTTCAGCGACGGCTCGCTCTGCCTCGGGCACTACCAGCGGATCTTCCTCGTGGCGTTCGAAGACCGCTGCAGCAACGAGTGGATTCTCACCCTGGTTTCCTAGGGGCAACGTCGCGGTTCCCCTCCGAGTTGCGCTGACTGCGCCGCGAGGCGCACACTGTCTGTGAGATGGAGAGGGCCCGTCGCCACCAGCGACTGCTGGCGCGGTTCGCGCTAGGCCTGCTCGCGCTCGTCGCCGAGCTGGCGGGCCGCAGTCTCGCTCACCGGCTCGACTTCGGCCGTCACGTCGAGACGCCCTACGCGGGGGCCGAGTACTACCCGGAACTGGTTGCGGTCGTGAAGGTCGCGGTGGCGTTGATGCTTGCTCGCCTCGCGTGGCGTTTCGCGAAGGCGCGCGCGGTTGCCCGCGGTGCTCGCCGGCTGTTGATCGCACAGGGCTCGCCGGTCGCGCGCCATTCGCCGCGCGTACGGCTGCAGCTGTCCCCGCGCCTCTGGCTCGGCTCCTTCCTGGTGACCTCGCTGATCTACCTCGTGCAGATCGACGCGGAGGGAATCTCGGTCGGACGCTGGCCGCTGCTCGCCCCCTGGCTGCACACCGCCGCGCTGCCGGTCTTCGCAGTGCTGTCGGTCGTCGTGGCGGTCGTGTACCGCGCCGTCGAGAGCTGGCTCTCCGACTACGAGAGCTACGCGCGCGAAACCGTCGCCCGCGCCAGCCGGCTCTCCGCCGAAGCTCTTTCCCCTCCGCACACGAGTCTCGGCGAGCTCGTCGCACCACGCAGCCTCTTCGGGCTCGCGTTCGAAGTCAGGCCGCCTCCCGCGCCGGCGTAGGCCTGCGGACTCACGTCCGCCGGCCTTGGTCTTGACCTCGACCACGGGAGGAGGACGTCGTGAACGCAGAGCTAGTCACCGAACTCGAAGCACCCTTACAACAAACGACCACCAGTACCCGCGCGCGGATCGTGTCCGCGCTCGGGCCGACCGCAGCGCTCGGCGGAGTCATCTGGGCGATCGTCCAGCCGTACCGCGTCACCTTGCTGCACCCCACGGGACAGGGGTTCTGGTGGCTGTTCGTCGAACCGCCCCTGCTCGCGATCGCGGTCGGGTTGTTCTTCTACTTCGTCATCACGCCGGGGCTGCTGCGGGACCTCGCAGAGGACCATGCAACCGCCGAGTGAGCACGTCCACTGGCTGTTCGCGACGGGGTTCCTCCTGCTCGCTCTCTGCCTGCTCGCAGAAGCGGTAGTGGGAACCGACGTCTGGCGACGGCGCGCGTGGCGTGCGTACCTCTGGCCCGGCCTGGCGTTCGCGCTCGGCGTCCTGATGTGGCCGGTGATGACCTTCTACACCAACTCGGCGATCCACATGATCGCGCACGGTGCGTGGGCTCAGGTCTTGATGGGCGGCGCGGCGATGGAGCTCGGGCTCGTCAGCGGGAAGCTCCGTAGCGGCTGGTGGCGTTTGGGGATGCCCGCCGGCTTCCTCGTCTCGGGCGCCGCCTTCCTGGTGCACGAGCAGAACTCCTGGCTCTTCCAGCGCTCGGCGTTCACGCACCACCTGCTCGGCTGGACGCTCGTCGTGGCCTCGATCTTCCCGCTCGTCCGGGTCTTCAGGCCGCGCTCGCAGATTGCGGCGACGGGCTTTGCGCTCACTTTCGTCGTCGTGGCCGTCACGCTCTATTGCGATCGAGACGTCGCGCAGATCTTCGGGCACATCTCGCCCCTTGCAGGAGCACCGCATCGATGAGACGGCTGCTGTTCATCGGCGTCCTGGCGTTGCTCGTCTTTCCGTCCGAGGCGTTTGCGCATGCGACGCTGCTGAGGACCACGCCTCAGTTCCGACAGCGGTTGCCGGCATCGCCACCGACGGTCGTTCTCCGCTTCGACCAGTACGTCAAGGTGCTGCCGCAATCGGTTCAGCTGTTCTCGGCGACGCACCCCTTGCATGTGAAGCGAATCTGGGCCGACGGTCTTTCCGTCAAGGCGGCACTACCTCGGCTGCCCAGAGGGCCTTACACGATCCGTTGGCATGCACTCTCCGGCGACGGTCATGTCGTCTCTGGAGTCTTCACCTTCGGCGTGCGGGCGAACGCTCCGCCGCCGACGGAGGCGTTCGGCTCATCCGGTCCGACTCGCAGCGAGGACGTCGTCCGCTGGCTGTACTTCGTCGCGCTCGCGCTGATCGTCGGCGGGCTCGGGTTTCGCCTCCTCGTGCTGCGCGGCCGCGCCTTGACGCCCAGGGCGGAGCGGAGGTTCTTTATCCTCACCGGCATCGGCGTCATCGCCACGCTCGATGCCGGCATCGTCGCTTTCCTCATGCGCGCCGAGGATGCCCTGCAGCTGCCGTTCGGCCGGCTTCTTTACGGCGATCTCTCGCCGCTTGCGCGCTCGCGGTTCGGCCACGCGTTCATCGCCATGACTCTCGGCTTTGCTTTCGTCGCCGCCTTGCTCTTCCTCTCGTGGCTTACCGACCGGGCGTTCCTGTTGTGGCCGGCGTTCGTGCTCGCGCTTCTGTTCGCCTCGGGGCTCTCGCTATCTGGTCACTCTGCCGCCGATGCAGGCTCATCGTGGAAGTCGCAGCTCGCGGACTGGGCGCATCTCTCCGCCGCCTGTCTCTGGATCGGCGGTCTGATCCAGCTCGTCGCCGTCGTCTGGCCGCTGATGCCCGATGCGCGGCGCGAGGCCTTCCTCGCCTTTTCGCGGCTTGCAACCGTCTGCGTCGGCGTCCTCCTGGCCGCGGGGATCTACCTGGCGATCCTGCGCCTGCCACAGCTGAAAGATCTCTGGACGACCAACTACGGCGAGGTGCTCCTCGTCAAGATCGGACTCGTGTCGCTCGCGCTCGCGTGGGGTGGACTGCACAAGCTTGTGGCCGTGCCCGCACTGGCGGGTGGCGAGGAGGGAAGAATGCTGCCGCGCCTGCGCGGGAGCTTGCTCGGCGAGAGCATGGTCGGCATGGCCGTGCTGCTCGCCGCCGCCGTGCTCGTGGACGCGAAGCCGCCGGTTCCCCCGGCGCCCACGCCACCGGCGGCGAGTAGCGTTCCCAGGTAGTGCTCTATTCGATCTCGGGCGGCGCGGGCTTTCTCGGCCTGCACCTGGCGCGGCGGCTGCTGGCCGAGGGCCACCAGGTGCGCACCCTCGACGTCGTCCCTCTGGACGACGCTGAGCTCGAGCAGTCCGTCGAGGAGCTGCGCGGTGACATTCGCGACCCCGAACGAGTGCGTGCGCTCGTCGCCGGAGCGGACGTGGTCGTGCATGCGGCGGCTGCGCTTCCAATTCAGGCTTCGCGCGAATCGATCCGCTCCGTCAACGTCGGCGGGACGGAGAACGTCCTGCGCGCCGCGGACGACGCGGGCGTCAGGCGTGTCGTCTTCATCTCGTCGACCGCGGTCTACGGCGTGCCGGAGAAGCATCCGATCGAAGAGAGCGATCCGCTCGTCGGCGTCGGCGCGTACGGCGAGTCGAAGATCGATGCGGAAGGGCTGTGCCGCGTCGCCGCTGTCGAGACGACGATCATCCGCCCGAAGACGTTCATCGGCCCGGAACGACTCGGCGTGTTCGAGATCCTGTTCGACTGGATCCGTGAGGGACGTCGCATCTACACGCTCGGCAAGGGGCACAACCACTATCAGCTGCTCGGCGTGGAGGATCTCGTCGATGCGATCGTGCGCGCGGGACACGAGCCGAAGGCCGCGCGCGAGACGTTCAACGTCGGCGCGACCGAGTTCGGGACCGTTCGTTCCGACCTGCAGGCGTTGATCGACCACGCGGGCTCGCCGTCCCGGTTGCAGCCCATCCCGGTGAGGCCCGCCGAGCTCGCCCTCCGCGGCCTCGAGCTCATGCGCGTCTCGCCGCTCGCGGAATGGCACTACAAGACCGCGCACAAAGACTCCTTCGTCGACGTCACGAAGGCGCAGGAGCTGCTGGGTTGGGAGCCCCGGCTCTCGAACCGCGACGCCTTGATCGAAACGTACGACTGGTATCTCGCAAACCGCGAGCGAGTCGGTGCGGCCGGCGTGACGCACCGCGTGCCGTGGAATCAACAGGCGCTCGGTCTGCTGAAGCGCCTGTCGTGATCTTCCTCGACGAAGCCGAGGTGCGCGAGCTGCTCGATCTCGATGCGCTTGTCGACGCGCTCGCGGACGCACACAGAGACCTGAGCGCCGGCGACGTGTCGATGCCGCCGCGCATTGCGGCGCTGGTGCAGGAGCGCCAAGGTCTGCTCGGGGTGATGCCGGCGTACCTTCCCTCCGCAGGGCTCGCCTGCAAGCTCGTGACGCTTTTTCCGCAGAACACCGACAGGCACACACATCAAGCCGTGATCGCCGTCTTCGACCCGGAGAACGGCTCTCCGCTGGCGTTGATGGACGGGAGGTACATCACCGCGACCCGAACCGCCGCGGGCTCTGCGCTGGCGACACGGCTGCTCGCGCGCGAGGACTCGCAGGTGCTCGCCCTCGTCGGCACGGGAGTCCAGGCTCGGTCGCACGCACGCGCGCTGCAACGCGTCCGGGAGTTCGACGAGATCCGCGTCGCAGGGCGTGACTCGGCAAAAGCCGAAGCGTTCGCCGATGAGCTAGGCCCGAAGGGGCGGGCCGTGAGCTCGTACGAGGAAGCGATCCGGGGTGCCGACGTCGTCGCGGCGACGACACATACCACCGAGCCCGTCGTTCGGCGCGAGTGGCTGTCGCCGGGTGTGCACGTGAACTCCGTCGGGCTCAACCCGAACGGTCGCGAGGTCGACGCAGAGACCGTCAGAGATGCGCTCCTCGTCGTCGAGTCGCGCGAGTCCGCACTCACGCCGCCTCCTGCCGGTGCGCCCGAGCTCGTCGGTGTCGACCCGCGGGACGTTCACGCCGAGCTGGGGGAGCTCGTGGCGGGCACGAAGCCGGGACGCACCTCCCGGGATGAGATCACCCTGTATAAGTCAGTCGGCGTCGCCGTCCAGGACGTAGCCGCAGCAGCTTTGGTGCTCGAAGCTGCGCGGGCACGGTCGCTCGGGCGGGTCATCGAGTTGGAGGAAACGGCATGAGCAGCAACAACGACTTCAGACCAGGCCTTGAAGGCGTCGTCGCCGTCGAGACCGAGATCATGGAGCCTGATCGCGAGGGCGGAATGCTGCGCTATCGCGGTGTCGACGTCGAGCCGCTCATCGGGAAGGTCCCCTACGAGAACGTGTGGGGCCTCCTCGTCGACAACGACATCAACTCGAGGATGCCGGATCCCGAGCCGCACGAACCGGTCGGGCTGACCGGTAATGCACCCGCCGACCTGCAGGCGGAGACGGCGCGCCTTTCCGGCGAATGGAAGCTCGGAAAGCTCAACGAGATCTCCGACGAGCAGGCGCGCGAGGATCTCGGCCGGCTCTCGTCGCAGATGATGTCCATCGTCGCCCGGTCCGCCCGGATCGCCGACGGGAAGACGGATGTCGTTCCGGACGAGGTCGTCGCACGTGGGAAGACCGCTGCGGAGAAGTTCCTGCTTCGCTGGCGAGGCGAGGCCGACCCGCGTTCCGTGAAGGCGATCGATACGTACTGGATCTGCACGGCCGAGCATGGTTTGAACGCATCGACGTTCACCGCGCGCGTCGTCGCCTCCACCGGGGCCGACGCCGGTGCAGCGCTCTCGGCGGCAGTGGGCGCACTTTCCGGCCCGCTGCACGGTGGCGCTCCCGCGTACGTGAAGCCGATGCTGGAGGAGGTGGCGCGCATGGGCGATCCGGAGCGTTGGGTCAAGGAGACGCTCGATCAAGGAAAACGGATCATGGGCTTTGGCCACCGCGTCTATCGCGCCGAGGACCCCCGGTCGCGAATCCTGAAGCGAACGGCGAAGGAGCTCGAAGCGCCGCAGATCGAGGTCGCCGAGGAGCTCGAGGGCGTCGCGTTGGCCGCGTTGCAAAAGCGTTCACCCGACCGGGTGCTCGCGACCAATGTCGAGTACTACTCGGCGATTGTCCTCGACGTCGCGGAGATTCCGCCGCGACTTGCGCCCGCGATGTTCGCCTGCTCGCGCGTCGCCGGCTGGTCGGCGCACATCATCGAGCAGAAGAAGACCGGCCGCCTCTTCCGGCCTTCAGCCCGTTACGTCGGCCCGGGCGAGCGCACCGTCGAGCTGAAGACCTAGTCGCCGCCCATGAAGCTGACGGAGTACCGCGAGCGGTTTACGATCCTCAGCGACACGACGTACCTGATCAATCACTCGCTCGGCGCCATGCCTGCCGCCGTGGAGGACCGCGTGCTCGAGTTCACGCGCATGTGGCGCGAGCGCGGGATTCGGGCCTGGGGCGAGGGCTGGTGGGAGATGTCGATGACGGTCGGCGACCAGATCGGACGCATCATCGGCGCACCGCCGGGCTCGACGGTCATGCACCAGAACGTCGCCGTTGCCGAGGCGATCGTGCTGTCCTGCTTCCGCCCGGTCGACCCGCACCGAAATCGCGTGGTCTACGAGGAAGGCAACTTCCCGAGCGTGCGCTACCTCTACCAGGCCCAGCCGGAGCTCGACGTCGTCGTCGTCCAGGACGACCAGGCGATCGTCGACGCGATCGACGAGCGCACGTTGCTGGTGCCGATCACGCATGTCCTGTTCAAGACCGGTGAGATCCAGGACGTGGAGGCGATCATCCGCCGGGCGCACGAGGTCGGCGCGCATGTCGTGCTCGACGCGTATCAGTCAGCCGGCATCGTTCCGCTCGACGTCGCGGCGCTCAACGTGGACTTCGCGGTCGGCGGCAGCGTCAAGTGGCTCTGCGGCGGGCCGGGAAACGGCTGGCTCTACGTCCGTCCCGATCTGGCAGACGTGCTCGAGCCGACGTTCGTCGGCTGGCAGGCGCATGCGCGGCCGTTCGGCTTCGAGCCCGAGCTCGAGTACGCCGACGGCGCGGCACGTTTCCTCACCGGCACTCCGAACGTGCCTGCGCTCTACGCAGCGACTCCGGGCTACGACCTGATCGAGGAGATCGGCGTCGAACGGATCCGCGAGAACTCGGTCCGGCAGACGCAGCTGCTGATCGATCTCTGTGACGAGGCCGGCTTCGAGGTCGGCAGCCCTCGCGACGCCGCGCGCCGCGGTGGCACGGTCACGGTCCGCACGCCGGAGTTCGAGGCCGTGCACAAGGAGCTCGGCGAGCGCCAGATCATCTGCGACTTCCGCCCGGATGCCGGAATTCGCATCGGACCGCACTACTTCAACACGGACGACGAGCTCCGGTTCGCGATCGCCCAGGTCGCCGAGATCCTCGAAACTGGCGCCTACGAGCGCCACTTCGGCGCAACCACGCGGTTCTGACCGCTGGGATCCCTCTGTTGAGGGAGTCTGGTATCTCTCGATGCGGGTACGTTGAGTTCGATGAAGACCGCCGTCTTCTTCACCGCAGCGATGCTCCTCGCCCTGTCCGCCGCTGAGGCAGCGAACGCCTCCGAGATCATCGATCGCAACGCGCAGAGCGTCAGGCTCGCCGTCGACGCGAGCGGTCGCGCGCTCACGAGCTACCGGGTTCGTGGACGCACAATGCACGTGCTCGCGTGGGGTGCGGTCGACGCACGACAGCCGACGAGCGGGAAGCCGCAGGTGCGCTTCCGCAAGGACTACTCGGGGCGGCAGTGGACGTCGTTCAGGAACCAGTGCCGTGCGTACGACGGTCCGAAGCTCGCGTTCCAGGTCGCAGCCTGCGCCGCGCCCGACGGTTCGTACTGGGCACTGCAGTCGTGGCGCAGAACGCTCCCGAACCTCGACGGCCGCCCGCAGCCCGGGCGGGGAGCCTGGGAGCTCCATCTTTCCCACTGGTCGGGCCCGCTCGCAACGCTCGAAGCGTGGACCGACTGGGTCTACGGCGGCCGCTACCACCACCTGTTCGGGAGGCTCACCTATGCCGGCAAGCCCGTGTACGGCTTCTCGGCGTCGCGTGTCGGCTCACCGCTCGACGGTTACGGCCGCAACATCTACGTCGACACGTTCAACTCGCGCTACGGGAAGGGCTGGCGGCGGGAGAACGCGTTCCTCGCGCACCGCCCGACGGGAGTCTTCTGTTACGGCTTCTACCGATTCAGCTCACGCGGCCCGGG
>DATMZV010000021.1:0-25234 GCA_035573355.1 Gaiellaceae bacterium
CAGATCCCTCGGAACGTCCGCGCGCTTGGCCGAAGGAGGCTCGGGCACGGTCGAGAGGTGCTTCATCGCGATCTCGACCGGCGTATCGCCGCTGAACGGCACGACGCCGGTGAGCAGCTCGTAGAGCACCACGCCGACGGAATAGAGATCGGAGGTCTGGTCGACCGACGCGCCCTTCGCCTGCTCCGGCGACAGGTATTGCGCCGTCCCGATGATCGAGCCGGCCTCGGTCATCTGACTCGCGCCTGCGCGTGCGATGCCGAAGTCCGTCACCTTCAGGCGTCCCTCACCGTCGACGAGCACGTTGTGCGGCTTGATGTCGCGGTGCACGATGCCGTGACGGTGTGCGAAGCGCAGCGCGGCGAGAATCTGCCGCGCGTAGTCGACTGCGAGATGGATCGGCGCCGGTCCGCGCGCAACGATCAGCTCCTTGAGCGAGCGTCCGTCGAGATACTCCATCGCGATGTAGTAGGTGCCCTCCGCCTCGCCGCGGTCGTAGATCGAGACGATGTTCGGATGGGAGAGACTGGCGGCGTTCTTCGCCTCGCGCCGGAAGCGCTCGACGAACTGGTCGTCGCCCGCATGGCGGTCGTTGAGGATCTTGATCGCGACCCGGCGGCCGAGGACCTCGTCCTCGGCGAGGTAGACGTTCGCCATCCCGCCCATGCCGAGCTTGCGCACGATGCGGTAGCGACCGTCGAAGAGCGTGTTGATCAGGGTGTCGGAAACCGCCATCGGGGCCTATTCAGGGTAGGGATTCGCCCCTACCGCAGCAGCGCCTCCATCACTTGTTTGGCGATCGGCGCGGAAATCGTCCCGCCGAAGCCGTTCAGCTGGTTCTCGACCACGACGGCGATCGCGACCCGCGGGGCGTTCGCAGGCGCGAAGGCTGCGAACCACGTCGTGTGGATGTTGCCCCGCCCCACCTCTGCGGTACCGGTCTTTCCTGCGACGCTGATCCCCGGGATCTGCGCTGCCGTACCGGTACCGCCGGTGACGACGAGCTCCATCATGCGCGTGAGCTCGTCGGCCGTCTGCCGCTTGATCGGTTGGCCGAGCTGGTCCGGCTTCAGGTGCGTGATCGTCTTGCCGCTCGGTGAGATGACGCGCTCGATCAGCTGCGGTCGCATCGTCCGGCCGTGATTGCCGATCGCCGCCGCGACCATCGCCATCTGCAACGGCGTCACGGCGAGGCGTTCCTGTCCGAACGCGAGGCGGCCGGGGTCGACCTGCGTGTCCGGGTGCTTCGGATCGAACAATCGTCCGTGGTCGTACAGCCCGCTCTCTGCACGTTCGCCCTCCGGCGTCTCGAGCGGCGGCAGCGAGTAGAAGCCGAAGCGTTTCGCGTAGTCGAGCACGACGCCCGCGCCGAGTGTCTTGCCGACGTTGCAGAACACCGAGTTGATCGAGTGCTCGAAGCCGGTCGACAGGTTGACGTTGCCGAACGTCTCGGGTGCCTCGGGGTTACCGGCGTTCCGAACTCGCTTGCCGTACTCCTCGCAGTAACCCGGATCGTAGAAGGGCGAGTCTGGCGTGAACCGGCCGGTGTCGAGCGCGGCTGCCGCCGTGACCATCTTGAAGGTCGAGCCCGGGGGATACTTGCCCGCGGTCGCGCGGTTCAGAAGCGGAGCGCCACAAGGAAGGTTCGTCCGCGTCGCGAGGCCGAAGCGCTTCTCGATCAGGTTCGGGTTGTAGGTCGGGCTCGTGGCCATCACGAGCACGCGGCCCGTTGTCGGATCCAGGGCGACAACGGCTCCGCACTTGCCGCGGAGGAGTCGCAATGCGAGCGCCTGCGCGTCGGGCCGGATCGTCAACACGAGGTTGTTCCCGGTGACCGTCGTGCCTTTCAGCTTGTCCAACGCGGAGCGAAAGACCGTGTCGAGGTTGGCGTTCGAGCCGGTGAGAAAGTCGTTGTAGGACTGCTCCAGGCCCGTTCGGTTGCGCGACTGCGTCGAGTAACCGACGACGTCGGAGAAGAGCGGCCCCGTCGGGTAGCGGCGGAAGTACAGCGTCTGACCGCCGACCTTCTTGGTCACGTTCGTCGCAAGGAGCGTGCGGCCGTCTGACGCATAGATCTTGCCGCGCTTGATCGTGAACTGCGCGACGAGCTGGATCTCGTTGTCCTGCCGGTTCGCGAGTCCCGCGTTCGCCCACGTCTGCCAGTAGGTGGTTGCGACGATCAGCGCGGCGATCAGGACGAGCGCGGCGATGCCGATGTGCGAGACCTGCTTGTTCACCGCAACGCCTCACGGTTCGCACGGTTCGAGATCAGGAGCAGCCCGGCTAAGAGCAGGAAGTTGGCGACGACGCTCGAGCCGCCGTAGGAGACGAACGGCAGCGTGATCCCGGTGAGCGGAATCAAGCGCAGGATTCCGCCGACGATGATGAACGTCTGCAGCGCGAACCCGAAGGTCAGGCCCGCGGCGGCGAGCTTCGAGAAGCCGTCCTGCGCGAGCAGCGCGATCCGCATACCGCGCAGCACGAAGATCATGTAGACGAGCAGCAAGGCCGCGACCCCGATCAGTCCGAGCTCCTGTGCGAGCGCCGAGTAGATGAAGTCCGTGTTCAGGTCCGGGATGATCGGGGCACCGCTCGTCGTCGCGAACGTGCCTTTGCCGAGGCCCGTACCGCCGAACTGCCCGTTGCCGATGGAGTAGAGCGACTTCACTAGCTGGAAGCTCTGGCAGTTCTGGCGTAGCGCCGGGCCGCCTGAAAGCGGGCAGTAGACCTTGTGCACCGTCCAGGGGTGAAGCCAGATCGTCACGCGGTCCTGGACGTGCGGCGTGACCCTCCACACCCCGACCGCGCCGATCAGGAAGAGGCCGAGGCCGACGGCCACGTAGCCGATGCGCGCGGTCGCGACGTAGAGCATCGCCAGGAAGATCCCGAAGTAGAGAAGGCCGCCGCCGAGGTCGCGGGTCTCGAGCAGGACGAGAATTGCGAGCAGCCAGATCACGAGCAGCGGCCCCCAGTCCTTGAGCCGTCCCTGCGCAAGCACCTCGCGCTTCTCGCGCATATAGCCAGCCAGGAAGACGATCAGCATGATCTTCGCGAGCTCGCCGGGCTGGAACCGCAACGCGCCGAAGTGAACCCAGAGGCGCGCGCCGTTCACGGTCAGCCCGATCACCGGCAGGATCGGCAGCAGCAGCAGCCCGATCGCTGTGAAGCCGAAGAGGTACTTGTACGTCTCGAGGCGCCGATAGTCCCGTCGCAGCAGTAAGAGCGTCGCGGCGAAGAGCGCGACCGCGACAACGATCCAGATGGCCTGCCTGAACGCATCGCCGGGCCTGAGCCGGTAGATCTCCGTCAGTCCCATCGCCGTCAGCAGGGCGGCGATCGGGAGCAGATACGGATCCGCGAACGGGACGGTGTAGCGGGTGACGAGGTGCGCGGCGATGTACAACGCGAAGAAGAAACCGGCATACGTCAGTGACGCCGTGGAAACGATGTCCTGCCTGGCGATATAGACGCTGGCGAAACCGATCGCCGTCAGGACGCCCACGACGATCAGGAAGGCGAGCTCCCTGTTGCGCATGCTCAGTCTCAGCGTAAGAACCTCAGATAGAGAGCCAACGCGATGCCCGCGGCGATCAGAATCAATGCGAGCCAGGCGAGAGCCCGGCGGCGAAGATGGCGTCGGCGCACCGCGCGTTCTCGCCGTTCGGTCGCTTTGAGCTCGGCCTGGATCTCCTCCGCGGAGATGACGGCCGTGTCGACCGCGGGAACGGCATCCGCTTCCGTGAGCGTGTCCTCGTCGTCGGGGCTCTCGCCGGCGAACACGTGCTCGCGGGTCTCGCCGTCGTGGGCAAGCGGCTCTGCTGCGATCTCGAAGGCGACCACGGTGATGTTGTCCTCCCCGCCGCCCCTGTTCGCCGCCTGCACGAGTGCGCGGAGGGCCTTGTTCATGTCGCCGCGGTGACTCTCGACGAGTTCGAGGATGGCCCCGTTCGACACCATCGTCGTCAAGCCGTCGGAGCAGAGCAGGAAGACATCGCCGATCTCCGCCGCGATCGTGAACGTGTCGACGTCCACGTCGGGATCGGTGCCAAGGGCGCGTGTGATCACGGAGCGCTGCGGATGACTCTCCGCTTCCTCGGGCGAGAGCTTGCCGCTCCGCATCAGCTCGGCGACGAGTGAGTGATCCTCCGTCAGCTGCTCCATCGCGCCCGCGCGGATCAGGTACGCGCGCGAGTCACCTACATGCCCGAAGGCGACCTGCCCGTTCTCGACGAGCGCGACGGTCATCGTCGTCCCCATGCCGGAGGCGCTCGGATCGCGGTTCGAGCGGTCGTACACGCGCCGATTGGCCTCCTGGATCAAGGCGACGATCCGCTGCTCTCCCCCCTCGTCCGCACCGCTCTCCTTCAACGCCGCGGCCGCGAGCCGCGAGGCAACCTCGCCGGCCTGCGCGCCCCCCATCCCGTCGGCGACCGCGAAGAGCGGGGGCTCGACGACGTAGGCGTCCTCGTTGCGACGGCGCTTGCGACCGGGATCGGTGACGGCACCGACGTGGCCCAACGAGCTCATTGGGCGGTCTCCGTCCAATGAGCATGGGAAGGGGCACAGGGGGAAACCGAGAGGTTTCCCCTCTCGTTCTCCTCAGCCCACGCGGCGATCTGAGCGGCGCGGGGGTTGAGGCGATCCCTCAAGAAGGGAGCTCGTGAGGGAAACATGGTTTCCCTCACGGGAGCGAGCCGAAGGCGAGCGACGGTCATTCGTACCTCAGGTCGGTCTCGCCGACCCGGACGACATCGCCCTGCGCGAGTCTTCGTGGCCGGTCGAGCCTCGTGCCGTTCAGGAACGTGCCGTTCGTCGAGCCGAGATCCTGGACCCAGACGCCGTCCTGCCGCGGCTCGAACCGCGCGTGGCGCGCGGACGCATACTCGTCCGTCGCGATCGGGATGTCGTTCTGGTTCCCGCGGCCGATCGTCAGCTGCGCGGAATTGAGCTCGAAGCCTTCGCCGTCCTGAAGGTCGGCGCTCTTGACAACGACGAGGCGGCCGGTGACCGGGCCCGGTCTGGACGCGTGCACGCCGGCAGCCGCGGAGGGAGCGAGGATGAAGCTCTCCTGGGGCAGACGCAGATCACGGCTCGCCGTCCGCACGATTCGCCAGATGAACAGGTAGAGCAGGACGAGGAACGCGATCTTGAGGACGAGCAACAGCTCGTCGACCGCGACCGAGTCGAAGATCATCATCCCGATTCCCGGCCGAACGTCACCTCGGTCGACCCGACGGTGATCGTGTCGCCGTCGCTGAGCTTTGCGCGCTTGACGCGCCGGCCGTTGACCTCCACGCCGTTCGTCGACCCGAGGTCGACGATCCAGTACGTCGCACCCTCCTGGCGTAGCTCGGCATGGCGCCTGGACACGTTCGTGTCGGAGAGCTGGATGTCGCAGTCGCGCGAACGGCCGATGACGACGCGGCGCTGCTTCACCTCGTAACGGGTGCCGTCGAAGCTCAGCGTCACGAGCTCCGCCTCGACCCCGAGCTCCTCGGCGCTGACCGCCTGCGTCGGCGGCTGAGGGGCCTTCGGCTTGTAGATCATGGTCGACCCCGGCTCGACGGTTCCGGCCGGCTCGCCGGCCGCGGCGCTGCGGTCCGGTTGCACCATCCGCGTCGCGATGCCGAACTCGCCGACGTCGAGATCCGCGTCGGTCTCCATCAGGACACGCACGGGCGAGAGCAAGGCGTAGTTCTCACGACGAGAGTGCTCGGAAAGGTAGTCCTGGAGCTCGCCCTTCAGGTTGTCCTCATAGCCGGAGAACTGCTCCCGGTCGTCAGGGGAGAGGTAGACCGTGTACTCGTTCGGGACGTACACGCGCGAGACCGAGATCGTCTTGTGCTCGTCCATCTCCTTGGCGAGCTTGCGCGCCAGCTCGACCGGCTGGACGTTCGTCCTGAAAGCACGGCCGAAGATGCCCTCGAAGAGGGACTCGATCTTCTGTTCGATAGCGCGAAGGACCATGGGCCGGGAACTACCCCGGCAAGCGATGCTAACGCACCGCTACCGCCAGACAGGTCGCCCAAACGGCCACGACAAGCGGCGCGACGGCCACTCCGGGGGCGAGAAGCACGGCCCCGACGAGGAATGCGGCCCCGAGAGCGGCGATCCACCAGAGCCCGCGGGAGCGGGCGAGCGGGAGCAGGACAGCGACACCTGCAAGCACCAGGGTCTCGACGGCGAGGGCCGGATGGGCGACGAGGGCAGCCCAGAGAGCGGAGACGACCGCGAACGGGTCGCCGCTCGCGGCAATTCCGAGATCCGGCGGAGCGGCGCCGTCGAACGGGAGCGGGACACCGCGGATTCCGGCAACGACCCCTGCGACGAGGACGGCCGCCGCCGCCTGAAGCGCGCGCCGTCCCGGGGACCGGACGGACAGAGCCGCCAGCGGGAAGAGGGCGAGTGCCGAGATCGGCGCCAGCAGTCCGCCGAGGGAGAAGAGCAGCCCGCGTTCGGGCTCGCGCCACATCACCGCGAGGAGCCCTGCGGCCAGGCACCCGTAGACGACGGCGAGGCCGAGCGCGATGTTCCCGAGCGGCAGGACGGGGACGGCGAGCGCGAAGGCGAGCCCGAGCCGAGCGTCGAGGAGCGTCGCAGCCGCGGCGAGCCCGCCGAGCCCGAGCGACCAGCCGGCGGGGAAGAACGGGAGCACCCACGCCGTCCAGCCCGCTACGAGGGCGGCGAGGACGGCAGGCACGAGCCGCGGCACCACGGCCGGAACAGCCAGGGTCCGACCTCCGCCCTTGGGGCCGCGTCGCTTCCGCCCGCCGAGCCGGAGCGCGCCCGCAAGAGCCGCTGCGCTCGGCCTCCGGGCCGGGTCGAGGTCGAGGGCGCGGTTGACCGCTGCGATGATCGGCTTCGGCAGGTCGGGACGCAGCGTCTCGAGGCCGGGTGCGCCGTCCTCGATCGCGCGGGCGGTCTCGAGGAGCGAGCTCCGCCAGAAGGGATGGCGCCCGGCGAGTGCCTCCCAGAGCATCACGCCGACCGCCCAGATGTCAGCGGCCTCGGTGGTGAGCGCGCCGGCAAGGCGCTCCGGGGCGATGTAGGCGAGCGTCCCGGGTACGTCGCCCTGGGCGGTCAGGGTCTCGGCCTCCTGCATCTGGGCAAGGCCGAAGTCGAGCACCTTCGCGTGGACGCCGCGGCCCTCTGCCAACAGGACGTTCGACGGCTTGACGTCACGGTGGACGATCCCGCGTCCGTGAGCGTGCGCCAGGGCTTCGAGGACCTGGGCCGAAGCCTCGATCGCCGACGCGTCGTCGAGCTCGCCGCTTCGCAGAGCTTCGCGAAACGTGCGGCCGGGGACGTACTCGTAGGCGATGTAGACGTGCTGCGAGTCGCGGCCGAAGCCGTAGGCGCGCTGACAGGACGGATGACGGAGCCGCGCGGCCGCCTCGGCTTCCCGCTCGGCTCGGGACGCCGCCTTCCCTTCCCGCGGCACGATCTTCAGGGCCACGTCGAGCCCGTTCTGCTCGTCGCGGGCGAGCCAGACCGAGCCGGAACCGCCGCTCCCCAGGGGCCTCAGCGGCCGGTAGCGGCCGAGAACGAGGTCGCTCTGGACAAGGGCTGAGGCTGCGTTCGACACCGACTCTCCAGGGTTGGCGGGGGCGCGGGCAAGTCCTTCACCGGGGGGAACGGGGGAGGTACGGGTTAGAGTGAACGCCGCCTCGGCTGTGATGATCTAGCTGGCGGGCCCCTTATGACCGAGCGCGACTCAGACATCGAGTTCGACTTCTTCGACGAGCCGGAGACCGAGGAGGCGACGGAGCGCGTCCGCACGCCGCGGCGGCCACCACCCGGCGGTCCACGCCGTCCGGTCCGCACGCCTCAGGGGCTGATCCCCATGCTCCGTCTGGCCGGGCTGATCGCCTTCCTGATCCTCGCAGCCGTCCTGCTCGTCGTCGGCATTCGCAGCTGCGCCTCGAGCAGCAAGCACGACAAATACTCGGCCTACATCCAAGATGTCCGCTCGGTCGCACAGCGATCCGATCAGATCGGCACGCTCCTGAACCAGTCGCTCTCGGCGACCGGCATCAAGGAGACCGACCTCGAGTCGAAGATCAGCGGGCTTGCCGTTCAGCAGCAGCAAGTGGTCGCACAGGCCACGCAGCTCAACCCACCGGGACCGCTCCGCGTCGAGCAGGCGCACCTGATCGAAGTGCTGAAGCTGCGCGCGAGCGGGCTCAGCCGGCTGGCCGACGCCTTCCGCCAGACCGCGACGGCGAAGGATGCGAACACCTCCGGCCGGCTCCTCGCCGATCAGGCGCGGCTCCTCGCCGCAAGCGACGTGAACTGGGACTTCTACTTCAGGGAGCCGACCCGCCTCGAGCTCGCTCACCAGAACATCACCGACATCGGCGTCGTTCCCGACTCGAACATCTTCTCGAATCCCGATCTCGCGAGCACCCAGGCGATGGCCGACGTCTGGCGCCGTGTGCACGGAGCCGCGACCGGCGGCACACCAGGTGGGAAGCACGGCAGCGCGCTCGTGTCCGTCACGGCACTGCCGGACGGGAAGAGGCTCAAGCCGGGGGCCCCGGCGAGTGACAACGAGATCACTGCGTCGACCGACCTTGCCTTCCAGGTCGCCGTCATGAACTCGGGCAACTTCCAGGAGACGAACGTCGGCGTCACGTTGACGATCCAGAAGTCGCCGAAGTCGATCGTCAAACGACTGAAGATCGACGTCATCAACACGGGTCAGACAAAGACGGTGACGTTCACGAACATCGACATCAACGGCCTGTTCGGACTTCCGACGACCCTGAAGGTCGATGTCCAGCCGGTGCCGGGCGAGACGACGGTGTCGAACAACACGGCCGAATACAAGGTCATCTTCTCCCTCGGGGGTTAGCCGATTTCCCTGACGACCGCGGAATGGATCGCGATCGCAGCCTGCGCAGTCGCGTCGCTCGCGCTGATCGTGGCTGTGCTTGCCTGGTGGAAGCTGCAGAAGGTGCGCGCGGCGCAGCGTGTCCTGCTCGGAGGCGGCAAGGAGGATTTGGTCGACTTCGCGGTCTCGCTGCAGGGCCGGATCGACGACCTGCACCGGGCAGTGGACGAGATCGCCGCAGGCCTCTCACGGGTCGACCGCCGGGTCGACACCGCGGTCTCGAAGACCTCACTCGTCCGCTACGACGCCTATGAAGGAGCCGGAGGCCAGCAGTCGGCCTCGATCGCGCTCCTCGACGCCGGGCGAAGCGGTGTCGTGCTCAGCGCGATCCAGGGCCGGGACTACGCTCGGATCTATGTGAAGGAGCTCGATCACGGCCGACCTTCGGTGGCTCTCTCCCCGGAGGAGCAGGAGGCGGTCGAGCGGGCAATGTCGGGCTAGAGGCCTGATGTGAAATTCCACCGGGCCGGATGACGCACCAGACACGGCGCCGGATCAGCACGTTCGCCCGCGGCACGTAGCGCCGCTACGCACCGCGAACGACCGCACTGCCCGGGTTGGTCTGGAGCGCCCCCGACGTCGGCCGAATTTCGCATCAGCCCTCTGGGACCTGTCCCTCAGCTACATTTCGGGCCAGATGCAGCAGGTTCTGGTTTTGAACGCAAGTTTCGAGCCGCTGAATGTGACATCCGTGCGGCGTGCCCACGTGCTCGTGTTCAAGGGGAAGGCCGAGGTGATCGAAAAGCTCGACCAGCCGCTGCACTCTGCAACCGATACGTATCCCTGGCCGCACGTGATCAGGCTTGTCGCCTACGTCCGCGTGCCACGTGCCGTGCAGCGGAAGATCTCACGGCGAGCGCTCTTCGCCCGCGACGGGTGGCGTTGCGTCTACTGCGGCACGACCGCGGGGCGCCTGACGCTCGACCACGTGATCCCGAGATCGAGAGGCGGCGAGTCGGTCTGGGAGAACGTCGTCACGGCATGCGCGCCGTGCAACCATCAGAAGGGAAACCGGACGCTCGAGGAGGCGCGGATGGAGCTCGTGCATCCGCCGAAGGCGCCTGCCCCTGTCCTCTTCATCCGCCTGGCCGCACCGAAGATCCCGAACGGCTGGCAGCCGTACCTCGCGCACTTCGGCAGCGCGGCGACGTCGACCGCCTAGCTTCGCTCGACCGGCAGGCCGAGCTGCTCCCACTCACTCCATGAGCCGGGGTAGAGCTTGCCCTCGCGACCGGCAAGGTGCAGGCGGTGAAGGAGAACGGACGCCGTGACGCCCGAGCCGCAATAGGCGACGAGCTCGCCCTCCGGTAGCTCCGGGGGCGTTTCGTTCCACGGTGCGTTGAGGGCGCCCGGAATTCGCCCCGGGACCTTGTCGATCGGATTCGGCTCGCCGCGCCAGCGCGGCGCGAGCCGCGCATCCACCACGACGAGCTCTCCGCGGCGGCGCTCGAGCTCGCCGGCCTCGATCGTGTCGTCGTCACGGGGGCGGAGCGTCAAGTGGGCAGGCTCGATCTCCTCGTCCTGCGTCGTCAGCGGGCCGTGCCAGCCGTCGAGCTCGATGACGGCACAGGCGTCGTGGCCGTAGTGGCGCAGCAGCCACCACAGACGCTCGGCGCCGCCCATGTTCCCGTAGGCGACGACGAAGACGCCGTCACCGATGCCTGCTTGTCCGGCTGCGCGGACGAACTCGTCCTGCCCCGGCAACGGATGTCGTCCCCGCGGGCCGGCCGGCGCGGACAGGTCGGTGTCGACGTCCAGAAAGCTTGCACCCGGGATGTGACCTTCGAGATACAGATCCCGGCCGCGCTCGGGCTTCCCGAGCTCCCAGCGACAATCGACGAACTGATACTTCATCTAGACGCGCGAGAAGATAACCCTTGCCGTCATCCGGCGGCTCTACTACTCTCGGGCGCTCAATGGTACGCGCGCCGACGAGCAACATCACCCTCTTTACGCTCGGCTTGCGCGTCCTTACGCGCTAGCCGGCGTTTCATTCCTCCGCCGACGCCGGCTAGGTCGCAACAGCAGGCGGGAAGTCCACACTCGAACCAGGGGTGCACGCCGTGCAACCGTCAACCGATCACATCCGTCGCGAACGTGACGCCTGCGGCATCGGCTTCCTCGCCGATGCGAGCGGCCGTGCTTCGCGCACGATCGTCGAGGGGCTGCTCGAAGGGCTGGCGCGGATGCGGCACCGCGGCGCGGTCGGCGCGGATCGCCTGACCGGTGACGGCGCCGGCCTCCTCCTGCCACTCCCTCGGGCTCTGATTCCCGGGCCCTGGTGCGGTCTCGCAATGGTCTTCCTTCGAGACGAAGCCGCTCGGGCCGCGATCGAGGAGGCCTGCGTGGCCGAGGGAATCGGGCTCGGCGGCTGGCGGTCGGTCCCGACGGCGCCCGCCGTGCTGGGCGAGCAGGCGCGGGCCTCGATGCCGCGGATCGAGCAGCTGGTCCTGCTCCAACCACTCGGAGTCTCGCTCGACGAGGCAGAAGGATGTGCTTATCGCGCTCGCAGGCGCGTGCAGCAAGAGCCGGGCGCGTACGTCGCTTCGCTCTCGTTCCGCACGGTCACCTACAAGGCGCTCTGCGCTGCTGACCAGCTCGAAGCCTTCTACCCGGACCTGCGCGATCCGGCGCTCGCGGTGCCGTTCGGCATCTTCCATCAGCGCTTTTCGACCAACACGGCACCGTCCTGGGAGCGCGCGCAACCGCTCCGCCTGCTCTGCCACAACGGAGAGATCAACTCGATCGATGGAAACGTCGCCTGGATGCGGGCACGCGGGCACGTCCTCGAGGAGGACGGCTCGGACTCGACGCTCTTGGACAACGCACTCGAGCTGCTGGTCCGGGGCGGCAGGGACATTCGCCACTCGGCGGCGATGCTGATCCCGGAGGCGGCCGACGCGGATCCCGAGCTCGACCAACGGGTCCGAAGCTTCTACCGCTACCACTCGACTCTGCTGGAACCGTGGGACGGTCCTGCCGGTGTCGTCTTCACAGACGGGCGCGTGGTCGGCGCGACCCTCGACCGCAACGGCCTGCGCCCACTCCGCTACGCCGTGGCCGATGACCGTCTCGTCGCCTGCGCTTCGGAGGCGGGAGCCCTCTCTCTTCCCGCAGGTGCCCAGATCAGACGCGGCCGGCTAGGCCCGGGTCAGATGCTCGTCGTCGATCCGGCCGTCGGAATCGAGGAGAGCCCGGCCGTGAAGCAGAGGCTAGCCCGCAAGCGGCCGTATACCCGGTGGGTTCGCGCCACCGTGCAGCCGTTCGAGGTGGGTGTGCCGGTGAGCCCGCCGACGGAGAGCTTGACCGCGCGCCAGGCCGCTGTCGGCTACACCCGAGAGGACCTGTCCCTCCTGCTCCGCCCGTCGGCGGCCACCGGTCACGAGCCGACCTCGTCGATGGGAGACGACACCGCGTTGCCGCCGCTCGCAGGACGGGCGCGCCCCGTGACGTCGTATCTCCGTCAACGCTTCGCGCAGGTCACGAACCCCCCGATCGACCACCTTCGTGAGCGCTCGGTCATGTCGCTTCGGACGCTGCTCGGTGCCCGAGCACCGCTGGTCGGCGAGCATCCCCGTTCGGCACGGCTGCTCGAGCTCGAGAGTTTCTTCCTCTTTCCCTCCGCGGCGTCCGCGCTCGCCCGGCGGGCGCTCGTGCTCGAGGCCACCTTCGACGAGCGCGAAGGGCTCCAGCGCGCATGCCTGCGACTGGCCGAAGAAGCACTGAGAAGCCGTCAAGGCCTGATCGTCCTCGACGACTGCGGGGTTGGGATGTCCGTTCCGCCGGTGCTGGGCGTGGGCGCCGTCCACCAGCGGCTCGTGGCCGCCGGCGTGCGAACGACGACATCGATCGTCGTCATCAGCGACGAGCCGCGCGAGGCGCACGACTTCGCCTGCCTGATCGGCTACGGCGCGGACGCCGTATGTCCACGGCTCGCGCTCGAGACCGTGGCGGCACTCGCGTCCGACGACAAGCTCGGCGGCGACCACCCGTCGCCAACGGAGGCGCAGCTGCGCTTCCGCGAATCGGTGGAGGACGGCGTCCTGAAGATCCTCTCGAAGATGGGCATCGCGGACATCGCGTCGTATCGAGGGGCGCAGCTCTTCGAAGCACTCGGCCTGGCGCGCGACGTCGTCGACCTCTGCCTGACCGGCACCCCATCGGAGATCGGTGGTATCGGGTTTGCCGAGCTCGAACGTGAAGCCCTCCTCCGCCGTGTGAATTCGTCGCAGCTCGAGAACCCCGGCTATGTCAAGTACCGCAAGGGCGGCGAGCCGCATGCGACGACCCCGCCGGTGGTCGACGCGTTGCAGCGGGCGGCGCACGCTCTCCGGCGCGGTGACTACGACAGATTCGCGGATCTCGTCAACACACGCCCGCCGTTGGAACTCCGGGACCTCCTCGAGCTCGCACCGGCCGGCCGGCCGCTGGACGTGGAAGAGGTCGAACCGGTCGAGACGATCGTCCGGCGCTTCTCCAGCGGCGCGATGTCCCACGGGTCGCTCTCGGCCGAGGCGCACGAAACCGTGGCGATCGCCTTCAATCGGCTCGGAGCTCGCTCGAACTCCGGTGAAGGCGGCGAGGATCCAGCTCGCTTCCGCACCGAGCGCAATTCGCGGATCAAGCAGGTTGCATCGGCGAGGTTCGGCGTCACGCCCGAGTACCTGGCATACGCCGACGAGCTACAGATCAAGATCGCTCAGGGCTCGAAGCCCGGCGAGGGCGGGCAACTGCCCGGACACAAGGTGACCGACGAGATCGCGCGGCTCAGACACACGCAGGCCGGTGTCGAGCTGATCTCGCCGCCGCCGCACCATGACATCTACTCGATCGAAGATCTCGCGCAGCTCGTCTTCGACCTCAAGCAGGCGAACCCGGTTGCCACGGTTTCGGTCAAGCTCGTCGCGTCGTCAGGGGTCGGCCTCGTCGCAGCGGGAGTGGCGAAAGCGCTGGCCGACGTCATCCACATCGCGGGCGCCGACGGTGGGACCGGCGCGAGCCCACTCGCCTCGATCAAACACGCGGGAGTGCCGTGGGAGCTCGGCCTGACGGAAACGCAGCGCACTCTCGTCGAGAGCGGCCTCCGCGGACGTGTGCGCCTCCGTGCCGACGGCGGGCTCAAGACCGGGCGCGACGTGATCGTCGCCGCACTGCTGGGCGCCGACGAGGTGGCGTTCGGCACCGCCCTGCTGATTGCGGAGGGCTGCCTGATGGTCCGTTCGTGCCATCTCGACACCTGCCCAGTCGGGATCGCGACGCAGCGGCCCGAGCTGCGCTCGAAGTTCACGGCCACGCCGGAGGCAGTTCAGGGGTATCTGCTCTTCGTCGCGGAGGAAGTCCGCCGGTACCTGGCAGCCCTCGGCCTGCGCACGTTCGCCGAGGCCGTCGGCCGCGCCGACCTGCTGCGTCGACGCGAGACGAACGAGCGGCGGAGCAGTTCTCTCGACCTCCGCAGGCTGACAGCCGCTCGCCCGGGAGGATTCACCGGCGAAGCACAGCCCTGCGCCGACGGCGGAGAGCTTGGGCAGCGACTGGCCGGCGACGCCGCCGCAGCGCTCGAGGAAGATCGTGTCGTCGAGCTGAGCTATTCGATCGGGAACCAGGACCGAACGGTCGGTGCGCGACTCGGTGTCGAGATCGGCCGGCGTTTTGGAGCCGGCCGTCCGCCCGGCCGCGTGCGGGCGCGGTTCGAAGGCTCTGCCGGGCAGAGCTTCGGCGCTTTCCTGGCCGCCGGCGTGGAGCTCGAGGTAGTCGGCGAGGCAAACGATTACGTCGGCAAGGGGATGAGCGGCGGCCGGATCGTGGTCTTGCCTCCTTGCGACGACGTCGGCGACCCGGTCCTGCTCGGCAACGCAGTGCTCTACGGGGCGACCGGCGGAGAGCTGTTCTCGAGCGGACGTGCAGGCGAGCGGTTCGCGGTGCGCAACTCCGGCGCGACGGCGGTCGTCGAGGGTGTCGGCGACCACGCGTGCGAGTACATGACAGGCGGGAAGGTGGTCGTCCTCGGAGAGGTCGGATTGAATGCCGGCGCGGGAATGAGCGGCGGTGAGCTCTACGTCCTCGACGCAGCCGGTCGGCTGCCGCTTCGCCTCAACACACAGCTCGTCGTCGCGGAGCGCTACGCCGGGGAGGAACTACGGACCCTGCTCGAAGCCCACGTTCGCCACACAGGGTCTGTTCGCGCCGTAGCCATCCTCGAGCGCTGGCACGACGCCGAGCAGCTCTTCTGGCGCGTCCTTCCGCGAGCACTCGAGGGCGCCGCTGAGCGCGACGCCCTCGAAGTCGCATCCGCTTAGCCGGGGGCCGGCTCGGGCGCAGCGCCGGGCACGACGGGAGCGGGCGCCGTGCGCGCGTGCCCGTGCGAGAGGCCGAGATGACCGTGCGCCTCGGTCCCGTAGCCGCCGGGAACCGGAATGTAGAACTCGGGGTAGCCCCACATGCCGTGCTCCGAGACGTCCAGACCGGCCGTCTCCGTTTCCGGCTCGACCCGGATCCCCCACACTCGCTTCATCACCCATAGCGATCCGAAGCACGTGGAGAACGTGAACGCGCCTACGGTGACGAGGCCGAGCGCCTGGACGCCGAGCTGATGGAACGAGCCGGTGTAGACGAGCCCACCCTGGCCGGTCGCAAGATTGGACGCCAGAGCCGGCACCGCAAAAATGCCGGTCGCGAGGGTTCCCCAAACACCTGACATTCCGTGCACGGCGACTGCGCCGATGGGATCGTCGATGCCGATCCGCTCGACGAACAGGACACCCGCGACGGCGATCCACCCCGAGACTGCGCCGATCACGATCGCGGCCCACGGCGCCACGAAACCCGATGCGGCCGTGATCGCGACGAGGGCGGCGAGGACGCCGTTCAGCATCATCGAGATGTCGGGCTTACGCAGGATCCACCAGGCGCTCGCGAGGCCGCCGACTGCGCCTGCTGCAGCGGCGATGTTCGTCGTCAGTGCGACGTAGCCGAAGTAGCCAATGCGATCGCCGGTGACGACGCCCAACGTAGAGCCCGGGTTGAATCCGAACCAACCGAACCAGAGGATGATCGTCCCGAGGACGGCGTACGGCACGTTGTGCCCCGGAATCGGATTGGCACGTCCGTCACGGCCGAACTTCCCGATCCGTGGCCCGAGCAGGAGCGCGCCGGCGAGTGCGGCGAGTGCTCCCTGGTAATGCACGACCGTGGAGCCGGCAAAATCCTGCATCCCCTTGCCGAAAAGCCAACCACTGGACTGCCAGATCCAGTGCGAGGTGACCGAATAGATGAGTGTGAAGACGACGCCGAAGGCCGGGTAGACCCACAGCTTCGCCCTCTCGGCCATTGCACCCCAAACGATCGCGAGCGAGACGCCCGCGAAGACGACCTCGAAGAGATAGCCGCTGGCGGCGGGGATGCCGGTGAAGAACGAATAGGGCGCCTGGCCGATCGCGAGCAGCTCGTTGCTGGACGGGAAGAAGCCGCTCGTCCCGATGAAGCTGTTGCCGTCTCCGAAGGCGATCCCAAAGCCGACTGCGTAATAGACGAGCGAGCAGATGGCGAAAATCAGGACGTTCTTGCCGGCGATGTGCGCCGCGTTCTTCATTCGCGTCAGCCCGGCCTCGAGAAAGGCGAAGCCGGCCTGCATGAACATCACGAGGATCGCCGCGAGGACGACCCAGATCGTGTTCGCCGCTATCAGTAGCTCCTTGCTGGACATTTAGGCTTCCACCTCCTTCTCGAGCTTGGCGCCCGTCCGGTTGTGCGTCACGTTGTCGACCGTCGACGTCCACACCAGGCCGTCGCCGGATTCGTTGCCGCTGCGTGCAGAGTCCGCGATCGCCTCGACGACTGCATCAGCGAGCTCGTCCTCGACGATGAACGTGAGGTGCGCCTTGGGCAGGAACCGCGACTCGAAGATGCGCCCGCGATATTCATGCGTGACCCCCCGCTGACGTCCATGACCGATCGCCTCGATCACCGTTACGCCTATGTGTCCTGTCGCGTGCTCGACTGCGTCGATAACGGTCTCCACACGCTCGCGGATCACGACGGCTTCGACCTTCGTCATGGGATCACCTGACTTCGCCGCTCGAGAAACACGGTGTCTCTCCAGATGCCGTCTCGTTTGGCCACGCGCTCACGAGTTCCGACGACGCGGAACCCGCAACGCTCGTGTAATGCCAGCGATGCTCGGTTCTCCGGGAAGATCGACGTCTGGATCGTCCAGATCCCAGCCCGTTCCGCGCCGGCGATCAGCGCCTCCAGCAACACACGGCCGATCCCAAGGCCACGCGCACCTTGCGCGACGTAGATGCTGTTCTCGACGACGCCGGCGTAGCAGCGCCGCGTCGACGCCGGCGACAGGGCGGCCCACCCGACCACTTCGCCGAGGAGATCGGCGACGAGCCGGTGCCCGCGCAGGTGCACCGCATCCCACGCTTCCCATGACGGCACCTCCGTCTGGAAGGTCGCGAGCCCGGCTCGCATCCCGTCCCAGTAGATCTCCGCGACGGCTTCCCAGTCGTCGGGCTGGAGCGTCCGGAGCTCGACCGCCGGGGGTTCGGCGAGCGTGTCCGTCGGTCGGGCTGCCAGCTCCAGCACGGCTAGCAGTCGTAGTAGAGGGAGAATTCCGCGGGATGCGGGCGGAGCCGCACCACGTCCGCCTCGTTCTCGCGCTTGTAGTCGATCCAGGTGCGGATGAGGTCCGCGCTGAAGACGCCGCCGGCCGTCAGGAACTCGTGATCGTGCTCGAGCGCCTCGAGCGCTTCCGCAAGCGAGCCCGGCACCTGCGCGACGCCCCGGTCCTCCTCGAAGAGATCCCAGTCCGCCGGTTCGCCGGCATCGAGGCCCTTCTGGATCCCGTCGAGCCCGGCCATCAGCATCGCCGAGAACGCGAGATACGGATTCGCGGCGGCGTCGGGGCAGCGGAACTCGATCCGCTTCGCCTTCGGCGAGTCCGAATACATCGGGATCCGGATGCACGCGCTGCGGTTTCGCATCGAATAGACGAGGTTCACCGGCGCCTCGTAGCCGGGCACGAGCCGTCGGTACGAGTTCGTCGTCGGAGCACAGAACGCCAGCAGCGCGGGAGCGTGCGCCAGCAGTCCGCCGATGTACGCGCGGGACAGCTGCGACAGGCCCGCGTAGCCGGACTTGTCCGACATCAGCGGCGTCCCTTCCTTCCACAGCGACTGATGCGTGTGCATACCGGAGCCGTTGTCGCCGAAGATCGGCTTCGGCATGAACGTCACCGACTTGCCCGCGGCGCGGGCGACATTCTTGACGACGTATTTGTAGGTCATGACCTGATCGGCCATACGCGTCAGCGGCTGGTAGCGGAGGTCGATCTCGCACTGGCCGCCCGACGCGACCTCGTGGTGATGGAACTCGCACGGGATCCCGAGCCGTTCGAGCGTCAGCACCATCCGAGTGCGCAGGTCGTGCAGCGTGTCGTGCGGCGCGGGCGGGAAGTAGCCCTCCTTCTCCCGCACCGTGTACCCGAGCCCGGGCTTGCCGGAGTTCCAATGCCCTTCAGCCGAATCGACCGCGTAGTGGGAGCGGTTCGGGCCGAGCTCGTACGAGACCTCGTCGAAGATGAAGAACTCGCACTCGGGCCCCATGAATGCCGTGTCCGCGATGCCCGTCGACCGGAGGTACTCCTCTGCCTTCCGCGCGATGCGGCGTGGATCCTTCGCGTACGGCTGCCTGGTGATCGGATCGGCGATCTCGCAGATGAGCGACAGCGTCGGCGCCTCGGTGAACGGATCGAGGATCGCCGAAGCGGCGTCCGGCATCAGCAGCATGTCCGACTCCGAGATCCCCTGCCAGCCGCGAATCGAAGAACCGTCGAAGCCGAGGCCGTCGTCGAACGCGGACTCGTCGAACGCCCGGATCGGCAGCGTCATGTGCTGCCAGGTCCCGAGCAGGTCGCAGAACTTCAGGTCGACCATCTGGGCGGTCGTCTCGCGTGCCCACTCGAGCGCTTCGCGCGCGTCCGGGGCGGTCGCCTGCCCGTTCGCCAGGTAGTGCTTCGTCTCTTCCGCTGACATGCCGCTCCTTCCGAATCGGGACCACAAAAAAAGAGCCCAGGACTCTCTGAGTCCTGAGGCTCCATTGCCTCGGCGCCCGCCTTCGGCGGCGGACGACCTGACTTCACCCTAGTGGTCGCGGCGGATGGAGGTCAAGCCCCGTAGAGGGCGGCGACCTCGCCCGCGGCCGTTGCGACCCGCTCCCTCAGCTCGGCCGGCTCGAGCACCTCCGCGTCGGGACCGAACTTGAGCAGTTCGCGAAAGGCTTCGTCGAGGTTCTCGAAGCCGACGACGTAGACGCCGTCCTCGCCGTGAAGCTCACCGGGGAGGAAGCGGCGAACGAGCTCGCTCGCGCGGACCTTCACCTCGACCTGCGGGCGTGACGCCTCGAAGCTCCGCGACCATTCGTCCCAGTACGGCGCGAGCTCGAAGCCCTCCGGCCGCTCGAAGCCCTCCTCTCGCACCCGCACCGAGGCGAAGCGCGAGACGCGGTAGACGCGCATGCCGGCACTGCGATGCGCGACGAGGTACCAGGCACCGCCCTTGAGCACGAGGCCGAGTGGATCGAGCGTGCGCTGCACGACCCGGCTTCCCTCGCGGTAGCGCGCGCTCAACCGCCGGCCCTGCCAGGTCGCGGCTGCGATGGTCGGCAGGTGCGGGACGGTGTCCTCGGCGCGGAACCAGCCGCGGGTGTCCAGATGGAAGTACCGCTCGGCGCGGCTCGCCCGCTCCTGCAGGTCCGGCGGCAGCGCGGACAGGACTTTCAGACGAGCGTTCGTGAGCACACCGCCGAGGCCGAGCTCGGCCGCCGGCGCGGGCGCGACGAACAACGCCTCCGCCTCGGCCGCCGTGAGCCCTGTGAGCTTCGTCCGGTAACCACCGGATAGCCGATAGCCGCCTGCGGGCCCCCGCAGCGCCTCGACCGGAACACCGGCGGCTCCGAGCGACTCGACGTCGCGGTGAATCGTCCGGATCGAGACCTCGAAGTGCGCGGCGAGCTCGGCCGCTGTGAGCTGCCCCCGCAGCTGCAGGAGGAGGAGCAGCGACACCAGGCGCGTTGCCCGCATCGAGCGGGAACATACATGACAGAACCTGGCATGTATATGTCGTAGACTCGCCGACATGAGCGAAGAGCCGACGACAACCGAGGAGTCCAAATCGCCGGAGCTCGAGCGGGAGGAGCGCCGCCTCGAACGCCTCCGCCTCGTCGCGCACGTCTGGGCGCCCGACGAGCGTTACGACGACCCCGATCCAGACTCACCACCGGCCGCCGCTTGACGAACGTCTTCCGGAGCGAGTGGGATGCGACGGACGACTGGTCGGGCGGCGGAGCGAAGTCGAAGCGTCTCGTCGAACGCGGGCCGCAGCTCGGCGCGAGCCTCTACGAGCTCGGACCGGGCAACTCCGTCGTCTACCACTTCCATCACGGCTCAGAGGAGCTGCTGATCGTGCTGAGCGGACGCCCCACTCTTCGCACACCGGAGGGCGAGCGTCAGGTCGCCGAGGGCGAAGTCGTGCACTTCCCGCTCGGTCCCGACGGCGCACACGGCCTGCGAAACGACAGCGAGGACGTCGTCCGCTACGTCATCGCCGGCATTCGTGTCTCACCCGAGGTCGCCGAATATCCGGACCTCGGCAAGATCACCGCACAGGCACGAACGAGCTCACAGAGCGGCGAGCCGCTCTTCGTGGTCCACGACCTCGACCAGGGCAACGCTTGACACGGCTGCTACGGTCTTTGTCGATGCTGCTCCACTTCGGCTGATTCCGCACGTCCCGTGCGCCGCCTGCGCTAGCAGGTGTCTTGCGCGTACCCGTGTTCCGCCGAATTCGTAGGAGCCTCACATGTTCGCAGTAGAAGTCGACAACTTGCGCAAGGAGTTCTTCCGCCGCGATGCGACGCGGACCCACCTGCGCAAGAGGCGGAAGCGCGTCGCGGCGCTCGAGGACGTGACCTTCACGATGGAGCGCGGCGAGTGCGTCGCCATCCTGGGCCAGAACGGCTCGGGCAAGTCAACGCTGGTCCGGCTGCTCTCGACGCTGCTCCTCCCCGACGCGGGCAGCGCGACGATCTTCGGCCACGACGTCGTCAAGGACTCGCGCGCCGTGCAACGGCTCGTAAACCGCGTCTCGGTCGAGGCGTCGTTCTTCAAGAAGATGTCGTCGGAGGAGAACCTCGCCTACGCGGCGCGGTTCTACGGCATCCCGCCGAGCGCGACGAAGAAGTCGATCCCCCAGATCCTGGGGCGGGTCGGTTTCCCGATCGGGCGCCGGCACGAGGCGATGGAGAACCTGTCGCGCGGAATGCAGCAGAAGGTCGCCCTCGCGCGGGCGCTGCTGACCTCACCCGTCCTGCTGCTCCTCGACGAGCCCACGACCGGGCTCGATCCACGCTCGAAGCTCGAGGTACAGGAGTTCATCCGTGACGTCTGGACGACGCACGACGCGACGATCCTGCTCTGCACCCACGACCTCCGCGAGGCCGAGGTGCTCGCGGACCGTGTCGGCATCCTCGACCGCGGCAGGCTGATCGCACTCGATCCGACGGAGGTGCTGAAGGAACAATACGGAGCGGAGACGCTCGAGGACGCGTTCTTCGCCGCCACCGGCCGGACGTTCGAGGACGAGAAGGACGAGGACGCAGAGCGGGGGGTGTTCGCATGAGAGAGTCCGCCGCAACACTCAGGCACGAGTTCATCGGCCTCTACGGGATGGTCGAGCGCAACTGGTACCTCATCAAGCGGTACGCCTGGTGGGAGATTGCTTTCTTCTTCTGGACGGCTGCGAACACGCTCACAATCGTGTTCATCGCAAAGGGCGTCGTCGCGGAAGGCGGCTCGGTCGACATCGACCGGCTGACCACGATCCTCCTGATCGGCGCGGTGATGTGGTCCTACCTCGGGATCATCTTCGAGCTGCTGATCGAGACGGTCGCCTGGGAGCGTTGGGAGGGGACGATCGAGTACACGTTCATGGCGCCGCTCACTCGTGCGACGCACCTGCTCGGCACCGGCATCTTCGCCATCGGCTACGGCATAGTTCGCGCGTCGGTCGTCTTCGTCGCGATCGCCGCGTTCTTCGGGCTGCACATGCCGAATGCAAACTTCGTCACCGCGTTCGTGCTGATCGCCGTCGCATCGGTCTCGTTCGTCGGGATCGGAATGATGACCGCCGTCCTTCCTCTCATCTCACCCGAGAAGGGGACGCAGTTCGGCTACGTGGCGCAAGGGCTGATGCTCGTCGTGTCCGGCGTCTACTACCCGGTCTCGGTACTTCCCGCGTTCATGCAGTGGCTGTCGAAATTCTCGCCGGCGACCTATGCGCTCCGCGGCGAGCGGTCGGCGATCCTCGACGGAGCGAGCGTCAGTGCCGTCTGGGGCGACATCTGGCCGATGGTGATCATCGGCGTCATCTCGGTGCCGCTCGGCATCTGGGTGTTCCGACGCGGCGAGCTACACGCGAAGAAGCACGGAAAGTTGAAGCGGTCCGGCTAGGTAGTGCCGACAACCTCAGGCGATCAGGTTGAGACAGGCGCGCAGGCCCTCCCGCCAGTGCGGTAGGGCCGGCGCCGCCTTCTCGCTTCGCAACACCGAGTACGCAGGCCGCGCGGCCGGACGGCCGAGCTCTGCGCTCGAGATCGGGCGCACACGCGTGTCGAGGCCCGCTTCTTCGAAGATCGCCTCGGCGAATTCCGCCCACGTCGCCTCGCCCTCCGCCGCAAGGTGCCAGATCCCGAACGGCCGGTCGAGGAGCTCACGTGTCGCTTCGGCGAGGTGCCCCACGTAGGTCGGAGACGTGCGCTGGTCGTCCACAACCGCGATCTCGTCGCGTTCACGCGCCAGGTCGAGCATCGCCCGCACGAAATTCTTCCCGGTCGGGCCGTAGAGCCCCGAGCTGCGAACGATCCACGCGCTGTCGCCGGCGGCGCCCTCGCCGTACACCTTCGTGCGACCGTAGGCCGAGAGCGGATTCGGTGCGTCGGACTCGACGTACGGCTCACTCTTGCGACCGTCGAAGACGTAGTCGGTCGAGAAGTACACCAGGGGAACGCCCAGCTCCGCCACGTGCCGCGTGCCGCCGACGTTGACCGCGGCAGCCTCCTGCGGGTCGTCTTCCGCACCGTCGACGTCCGTCCAGGCCGCCGCATGCAGCACGACCTCCGGTGGCTCGAGCGGGGGCGGCGGAAATGTCACGTCCCAGTCCGCACGACTCAGTGCAACCGCACCGGGAAACTCGGTCGCCAGCGCCCGGCCGAGCTGGCCGCCGGCCCCGGTGATCAGGATTCGCTGGTCTGGTCTCGTTCGGACAGGATCGGCGATGTCGTGCTCCAGAGATGGGCCACACGTGGGTCGTCCCACGGCAGCTGGTGCTCGTCGGGATCGGCCGCGTCGTACTCCTCGGTGACGTGGTAGAGCATCAGCACGTCGGTCAACGCCTCGAAGCCGTGCGCGAGATTGCCGGGCACGTAGACCGCCGCAAAGTTGTCATCCCCGATGTCCTCGGTGAACGTCTCACCCGTTTCACGGTCGAGCGCCACGACGCGCGCCTTGCCCTGCAGGCAGACGAAGAGGTCGTCCTGCCCGCGCTCGTGGTAGTGCAGCCCGCGAATCGTCCCTTTGCACGAGAAGGAGACGTTCGTCTGCCGGATCGGCTTCGGCAGGAGGCTCGTGCGGGCGATCTCCGTCAGCCAGCCACGCTCGTCCTCGAAGCGACGGAGTGGAGTCGGCCGCAGGCGATCGGACGTGAAATGGGGCCTCCGCACGCGCTCGATCACCTCGTAGTACGCGTCGATCGACTCACCGGCGTCGCCCCAGTAGCCCTCGAAGACGTCGAACTCGAGCGTCCCCGCGCGGACGTAATGGTTGTTCACGTCGGTGATCTCCAGCTCGCCGCGCCCCGAGGGCTCGAGCTCGGCGATCACGTCGAACACATCCGCCCCGTAGCAGTAGAGCCCGGTGACGGCGAAGAGCCCCGGAGGATCCGTCGGCTTCTCGACGATTTCGGCGATCCGTCCCTCCTCGATGCGCGGCACACCGAGGTGGCGGAGGTGCTCCGTCTCTCGCACGTGCGCCAGGAGGACGCGGGCTCCCTCTCGTTGTTCCCCGAAGTTCCGGATGGTCTGGGTGATCGGGCCGCCGAAGATGTTGTCCGCGAGCATGACGACGACCCGGTCGCCGGCGCTGAAGTCCCGGGCGAGCCCCAGCGCCTCGGCGATGCCGCCGGCGCGCTCCTGCTTGCCGTACGCGAGCCCGTCGCCGAGCAGGCCGTGGAAATCCTTCACGTGGTCGCCGCCCGTCACGACCATCAGCTCCGTGACACCGGCCTCTCGGAGTGCGTCGATCGCGTGCATGACCATCGGGCGGTCGTCCACCGGCAGGAGGTGCTTGTTCGTGATCCGGGTGAGCGGATCGAGACGCGAGCCGGTTCCACCGGCGAGGACGACGCCCTTCATGGCGGAGGCGATGCTAGTGCCCTGCGGGGCCGGGCGGGCGGGAAGCCACCGCCGGCCACGAGCCGGGCCGCCCACGTCTCAACCCCCTCCTTCCGGGGTACCCTGAGCACGGTGGAAAAGCGCCGACGCGAACTGGAAAGCGCCGCCGAGGAGATCGAGCAGCTCTTCGCCGACCTGTGGCAGGTCTTCCCGTTCTCACGGGGGATGCGGCGCGGCTACAGGCCCGAGGCCGACGTCTACCGCACGGAAGACCCGCCCGCCCTCACCGTGGTCGTCGAGCTGCCCGGGGTCGACCCGAACGAGGTCAAGGTGATCGCATCGTCCCAGGCGCTCCTGATCGCCGGTGAGCGCCGGCGCCCCAAGGATTGCGGGCAGTACCAACAGCTGGAGATCGAGTACGGCCCGTTCCAGCGCCAGGTGACGCTTGCAGAAGACGTCGACACGGAGCAGGCGACGGCGACGTATGAGCGCGGCTTCCTGACGATCAAGCTGCCCATTGCTCCGAAGCCCGCCCCGGCTGAGCGGATCGCGATCGTGGTGACGTCCCGATGAGCGACGTGCTGACGGACACGCTGACCGAGGAGCGCCAGGAAGAGATCGTCTTTCCCGCGACGCTGCCGGTCTTGCCGCTGAAGGACACGGTCGTCTTCCCGGAAGCCGTGACGCCGCTCGCGATCGGACAGGAGCGCTCGATCAAGCTCGTCGAGGATGTCGTCTCGGGCGACCGCATGCTCGCGCTCGTCACCGTGAAGGACCCCGAGGCCGACCAGCCCGGGTGGGACGACCTCTACGAGGTCGGCACCGCCGCGGTCATCCACAAGATGATCAAGGTCCCCGACGGGACGCTGCGCATCCTCGTCCAGGGGCTGAAACGCA
>DATMZV010000022.1:0-4285 GCA_035573355.1 Gaiellaceae bacterium
ATGGGGCGACGCTGACGATCGGCCCCGTGACCGCTTCGTCGGGCCCCGTCCTGCTGGGAGCGGAGCTCCGGGATCTCGGTGCAGCGGTCGGGGTGCTGGTCATCCGGGCGAACGGCGGCTCGGTGGCACTCGACGGCGAGCTGCTGGCCGTCACGCTCCCGGCGTGAGCCGGGGCGCACAGGTCAGTCTGCTGCGCTGGCTTCGCCGCCAGCTTCAGCAGCCGACGCCGACTCGCGAGCATCTCGAAGCGGCGGTGGAGAACGACGATCCGTCCGAGGTGCGGCGGCTGCTGGCCGACATGCCGTTCAGCGACGCTCAGCGCCGGCACGTCGAAGATCTGCTGGACGCCTGGGAAGAGGGCCGCTAGGGCTCGGCGCCGTGATCGAGCAGCAGCTGCTCGACGCGTTCGTCGCCGTTCTGGCGTGCCGCGTCGATCGCAGTGAAGCCGCCGCCTTGCGTGAGGTTCGGATCGGCACCGTGCTCCAGCGCGAGCTGCACGAGCTCGTACCGCACCGACTCGTCCTTCCCCTCCGCAGCGGCTGCGGCGTGAATCGCCGCGGTCTGGACGTGTTCGTTTCTCGAGAGGGCATTCACGTCCGCGCCGCGTTCGAGCAGGAGACGCGCCGCGTCGACATTTCCGAAGAAGCAGGCGAGGCCGAGCGGGTGAAAGCCGTCGTCGCCAAATGCGTTCGCCAGCGCAGGGTCCTCGTCAAGCAGATCGCGCAGCCTGTCCGTGTGGCCGACAGCCGCGGCCTCGAAGACGTCGAGGCTCGGATTGGCGGCGAGCAGCTCGTGGACTGTCGCCCCGTCGCCCCGGTAGAGCGCTTGCAGCAGGCCCGACATCAGCGCAGCAATCGTGACAGGCGACGGTCCTTGAGGACTCGCCCACCGGTCTGGCATTCGGGGCAGTAGTAGATCGTGTGTTCCTCGAAGTCGACCTGCGCGATGGCGGTCCCGCAGACGTAGCAGGGCTCGCCGAGCTTCTTGTGCACGCGGTACGTGCGCTTGTCGTTCGCCCCCTGTTCGCGGAGCTCGAGCCCGCGCGTGAGCTCGGCGTCGATCGCGCCGGCCAGAGCCTCGACCTGCTCGGGAGTCACGTCTCGTGTCAGCTCGTACGGCGAGAGCTTTGCGTGGTGGAGGATCTCGTTGGCCCAGGCCCGCCCGATGCCGGCGATCACCCGCTGGTCGCGCAGCATCGAGTGCAGCCGTCTCGATTCGGTTGCGCAGATCTCCGCGAGTCGTTCAGCACCGATGCCGAGTGCCTCCGGTCCGAGATGTGCCAGCTCTTCTTCGAGCTCCTCGGGGTTGAGCAGCCAGACACCGGCACGCTTCTTCGCGCCGGCCTCGGTGAGCACGAGCCGAGCGCCTCCCTCGAAGACGAGCTGGAACGCCGGCGTCTTCGGGCCTTTCTCGCCGGCCTTGAGGTACTTCAAGCGACCGGCGGTCATCAGGTGCACGAGCAGCACGAGCTCCCCGTCGGCCGTGGGGAAGAACAGCCGCTTCGCGCGACGCTCCGCGCCTGCGAGCTGTCTGCCCTCGAGGCTCGAAAGCGGCGGATCAAACGTCTTCAGCGTTGCGATGTGCGCCGGCCCCGCCTTGACGATCGGGAACGCGGAGACCGGATCGTCGAGCGCCCGCCGCCAGGCCTCCATCTCCGGTAGCTCAGGCATCCCGCCGTTTGTTCCCTTTCGCGAAAGGCGGAGCGATTCGCCTTTAGGCTCCGCCGCATGGACCCGATCAGCGTAGCCGTGCGCCGGGGAGGTGTGGTCGAGGCGATCCACCGTGTGCACGGCGTCGCGGTGCAGCACGGTGCGGTGATCGCAGAAGCGGGGGACTCCGGCCTCGTCGCCTTCATGCGCTCGTCGTCCAAACCCCTGCAGGCCCTCCCGCTCGCGCGTGCCCGCGACGATCTCGACGCACGCGACCTGGCGATCGCCTCTGCGTCACATCTCGCCGATCCGGCGCAGCTCGCTGCCGTGCGGGCGCTTCTCTCCAAGGCGCCGGCGAACGAGGACGAGCTCGAGTGCGGGCCCGAGGGAGAGCCTCCGTCCCGGCTCAAGCACAACTGCTCGGGCAAGCACGCTGGGATGCTCGCCCTCTGCCGTGCGAAGGGCTGGCGAAGCGAGGGCTACCGACTCGAGGGCCACCGGGTCCAGCGGGAGATGCTGGCGGCGCACGCCGAGGCGGCGGAGGTGGCGGAGGACGAGATCCGGACCGCGGTAGACGGCTGCGGCGTGCTCACCTTCGCGCTGCCGCTGGAACGAATGGCACATGCGTTCGCCCGCTTCACGCAGCTCGACGGGGGCGACCGCATCGCCGAGGGCATGCGCGCGTATCCCGACCTGATCCGCGGTCCCCGTGCCGCCGACTCACGGCTGATGAAGACGCTGCCGGGCTGGATCGCAAAGGGCGGCGCCGAAGGCCTGTTCTGCGCGGCGGGCGACGGAATCGGAGTCGCGCTCAAGGTCGAAGACGGAAACGGCCGTGCGGTCGGCCCTGCTGCCGCCTCGTTCTTTCGGCAACTGGACCTGGATCTCGGCGACCTCGCTGTCCAGCCTCTGGACAACAGCAGGGGAGAGCGAGTAGGCGAGATCTCCCTCTAGCCAGGCTCATCGCCTCTCGAGCCCTTTCATAAAAAAAGTCGCTATTTGCTTTCGTCGGAAGCCTGTAATATGCGGAACGCGAGAGGTGAGCCGGGGGGAAGCGGGTATCCGGCTCTTTTGCGTTTCAGGTAGACCCAAAGCCCCGTCCACTTAACGCGAATGTAGCCGGGAGGTAGGCCGCCGTTGCTCACCGTCGAAATCTCCCTTCCTGAGGTCGAGGAGCTTCAAAAACTCGTCCAGGAAGGTCTCGAGAAGGGCGTTCTCAACTACGACGAGATCGCAAACGGGCTCGAAGACGTCGAGCTCACGAAGGAACAGATCGAGGACTTCTACACGTACCTCGTCGATCACGGGGTCGAGCTGCTGGAAGGCGAGACGCACAAGCATCCGCCGCACGAGCAACTCCCCACACCTGAGGAAGAGAAAGGGCCGAAGCTCGACCTGAGCGTCGAGCCGTCACTCGACTCGTTGCGGCTCTACCTGCGCGAGATCGGAAAGGTCTCGCTGCTGACCGCCGACCAGGAGGTGTATCTCGCCAAGCGCATCGAGCGCGGGGACATGTCGGCGAAGACGCAGATGATCGAGGCGAACCTCCGGTTAGTCGTGTCGATCGCGAAGTCGTATCTCGGTCGCGGACTGAGCTTCCTCGACCTGATCCAGGAGGGCTCGCTCGGGCTGATCAGAGCGGTCGAGAAGTTCGACTACCGCAAGGGCTACAAGTTCTCGACCTATGCGACCTGGTGGATCCGCCAGGCCGTGACGAGGGCAATCGCCGACAAGGCACGGACGATCCGCATTCCCGTGCACATGGTCGAGAAGCTCAACAAGGTCGTGCACATCGAGCGGCAGCTGGTGCAGCGCCTCGGGCGTGAGCCCCAGCCGGACGAGATCGCCGAAGAGCTCGAGATGACGACGGAAGAAGTCCGCGAGATCCTGCGCATGTCGCAGCTTCCGGTGTCGCTCGAGAAGCCAATCGGCGAGGAAGAGGAGTCGGAGCTCGGTGACTTCGTCGAGGACGAGTCGGCCGAGTCGCCGTTCGACACCGCGACCCTGTCGCTACGCCGCGAGGACGTCGAGTTTGCGCTGTCTGCGCTGCCCGAACGCGAGCGGCAGGTGATCGAGCTTCGCTTCGGCCTCTCCGGAGCGCAGCCGTGCACCCTCGAGGAGGTCGGGCGCGCTTTCGGCGTCACGCGCGAGCGGATCCGTCAGATCGAGAACAACACGCTCAAGAAGCTCGAGTCCCTGCCGGAGGCGCAGGGCCTCAAAGACTGCGTTTGACGCTCTAACGGAACGTCACGACAGGCGCGTGGACGCTGATGGCGCGGTCGCCGAGAAATCCGGGCTGCGCGACGTCGAAGCGGAGATTCCACTCGCCGGCGGGCACGTGGAAGTTGAGCGGGATCCGCTCGCCGGGATGCACGCGCACGGTGCGGTCGATGCCCTTGCCGGTCAGATGGAGCGGGGTCACGCGAGTGCCCGGCGGGAGTCGCAGCACGAGGTGCAGCGTCCCGCCGCTCTTGCTCCACACCGTGAATGCTCCGCGCGGCGCCAGCCAGCCGTCGAGGAAGCGTCCGGCGGCGATCATCTGCAGGCGCGGCGTTCCGGCGGGGCGATAGAGATCGAAGATCGGCTCGTGGCGAACGAGCTTCACACCGGTCAGCTGCACGGTCGACCCGTACGTC